>MIBW01000045.1:3803-6758 GCA_001829625.1 Sulfurimonas sp. GWF2_37_8
AATGCCAAAGATGCTATTGAAGAGAGAGAGGTGAAAGAGGGTAAAATCTACATCAACATCAAAGAGGAAAACAACAGAATTATTATCGAAGTTTGCGACAATGCAGGTGGCATAGACGATGCTACGCAGGAGAAGATATTTGACCCATACTTTAGCACAAAAAGAGACAAGGGAACGGGTGTGGGACTCTATCTTGCAAAAACAATTATAGAGAAGAAAATGAGAGGGAAATTAAGTGTAAAAAACAGCAAAGAGGGTGCTGTTTTTACTATTAAACTCTCAAGTTTCACCACGACACACACCTAAGCCATAAGAGATAAATTCAAACTTTCTCAAACAAAAAAATCACTCAAAAAGAGAACTTAAAAACCCCTTCTCTTTTTTTGGTTTATACGCTGTTTTTCTCTCATCTACAAAATCAGGGTCTCCCTTTTCAAAAACATCTTGAGAGACTCTTTTGATACTTTTTTTTGGTTTATCTTCTTTAACAAAACCGTTACTAACTGAGCCCGTAGCTCCATGTGGAATACACATCTTGTCTCCTTTTTCTCGATACTTTTTAACATTGTTGCATAAATAAATCAAATAATATGTAACTTTGATTACATTGAAAAAATATAAATTCAGTTATACTCTTTTTTTATCTAAAGGATGCTCCTAAATATGCAGAGATTTAAAATTTATTGTGAGATAGCTGTTTCTCGCGGCGTTGTAAAACGGGCTGCAAAAGTCGCTCTTGTCGTCGGTTCGGCACTCAACCTTATCAATCAAGGGGAGAGTCTGATGCTTCTTGATTTTGCAAATGTAAATTTTATGAAGCTGTTTCTCACTTATATTGTCCCCTACAGCGTAACGACTTACACTGCAACGGCACTCAAAGCAGAGTTTCAAATAGGGACTGCGTCAAGCGTAGAAGCTGATTTGGAGTGTACTTCATGCAAGGCTCACATACACATTCACAAAGGACAAATCATACCTGAATGTATGGTATGCGGAATCGATACACACTGGAAATTAAAATAAAAGGATTTATATGTTTGGCTATATACAACTCAAAGAAGACGAAAAAATTATCCAAAAAAAGTATTTAGAAGAGCTTGAAGAAAAATCAAAACTTCTTGAATCAATCTTAATGCGCAACTCTCAAGAGATAGCAAATACTATCTACGGTAATGCGAAAAATGTCAATGAATCTTCTAAAAAGCGTCTAGGAAGCATAGAAAATACAAAAAATATGATAGATGGTTTTATCCAAAAATCTATCGAGATTAAGAGTATCACACTCAAGTCAGACTCAATCGCCGATGACACTATTGAGTCCACATCCAAAAGTAGCAATTATGTCCATAAACTCTCGCAAACGCTCCAAGAAAATCATCAGTTTACAAACGAGTTCCAAGTTCAACTCTCAAGCCTTGACTCAAAAATTAGCGGCATCACCTCTTTGGTGGAGTCTATCAAAGCCATAGCAGACCAAACAAACCTTTTAGCACTCAATGCCGCGATTGAAGCTGCGCGTGCGGGTGAACATGGACGTGGATTTGCCGTCGTGGCGGATGAAGTGAGAAAACTAGCAGAGAGCACTAACAAATCAGCAGACCAAGTGCAGCTTGAAATGCGTCTTATTATGGGCATTTCCAATGATGTCGTAGAGCGCCAAAGCATCATGATAAAGGGAATACAAAGCAGCGTTTCACTTGCCGATGAAGCAGTTGACATTCTTCAAAACTTAGCACACAATGCATCAGAGAATAAACAAGAAGTCGGGATTGCCCTTAGCTCCATCGAGCTGCAACTCAAAGATTCTCAAAACATACAAACAGACATGAGCCAACTCGTAGAAGATACAAAAAAAGCGATAGACGGCTCGCAGCAAAACGTAGATTTAGCGTACTCTCTTATTTCACAACTGAAATATTAAAGTATCTCAATACTTTTGCGAGAGAGTTTTACGATAGAGTTTTTTTCAAAACCTTTTAAAATTTTACTCACGACCTCTCTTGAGGTCCCCAAAATATCACCTATTTCTTCATGTGTCATCTGGATGATTTTGTTATCTTGAGATTGAAGCCAATGTAAGAGCCTTGTGTCTAAACTCAGAAACCGTATATCTTCAATCATAGTCGCCATATCATCTATACGTTTGACATACTGGTCAAATACATAACGCTGAAATTCTTTGTCTTCTATAAACAGTCTTGCAATAAGCTCTGCAGGAACGTCAAAACCTTCCAAATCAGTTTCGGCGATAGCTGTTCCAACTGCGGGAGCAGAGTTATAAGATGCCGTGAAATTGACATTACACTGCTCTCCCTGACCAAAATAGTACAACAGCACACTCTGTCCATTTTCATGTTGCCTGACAACTCTTACGCGGCCTTTGGTTAAAAATAAAATATCGCTACAAATATCACCTTGCGTATAAAGCTGCATGCCTGAGGGAACTTTCATAAAAACAGCCACATCCAACAAAGCTTTTTGACTTTTCTCTTCAAGTTTAGTAAAAAATTCAAATGATTCCATTGTTTTCCTTTACTTTATTTTAGCTGTCTTTGTCCATATTTGCAAGAGCTGATGCCTAAAATAACTCGAGTATTCCTCTTAAAATTTAAAGCTTATGATAATGTTGTTCATGTTTTATATGTCGTAGTGCATTCGCCACTTCAAAAAGAAAATATGTGCTCCCTTCGTAAAGTTGGTCGTTTTTAAGTTGGTTACCTAACTCTTCATAATTTGGAAAACCTCTGAGAATTAAAGCTGTATGTTTATCCTGCACGTGCAAAATACGTTCTGCATGAAAATTACTAATGACAAGGTCAGCTTTTGCGAAATATGGCTCGGCATCTTCAAGGTCGCCTACAAATACATTTTCTGTTTTTATGCTCTCTAAAACGCTGCTGTAGTTTGTCGCTATGACTGCGTTTATGGTTCCTCCGACACTCTGCAACAGCTCAC
>MIBW01000046.1:0-1254 GCA_001829625.1 Sulfurimonas sp. GWF2_37_8
AAAGAGAACTTTTAAATATTGGTAAAAAGATAGAAGCACTCAGTTCTCTTGTGGATTCTGAAGGTTTTGCAGAGGTCTCCTCCACCTTTAAACGCGTCGCAAATATCACAAAAGAAATCGACCTAAACGCAGTGCTCAAAGTAGATGAAAAACTTTTTGAAAACGCAGCAGAAAGTGCGTTGTTTGCACGTTACAATGCAGTCAATGCAAAATCTTATATGAGTTATGAAGAAGAACTCGACGCACTTTTAGGTCTCAAACCTGAACTGGATCAATTTTTTAGTGATGTAATGGTAAACGCAGAAGATGAAGCTATAAAAAATAATAGAAAATCTCTCGTCGCTTCTATCTACAAAAGTATCCTTAAAATCGCAGATATAAAAGAGGTGAGTATTTAACTCTCTCTTTTAAATGTCGCGATATAAAGATTTTCTATCTTTGTTCTTGCCCACGGTGTTTTGCGTAAAAACTTCAAACACGAGTTGATGGTTGGATCAAACAAAAAACAGCGTACTTCTATCTGTTTCCCAAGCTCTTTATATCCATACTTTTTGACAAGCGCTTCAAGTATCTCTTGAAGTTTTATTCCGTGCAATGGATTGTTTTTATTTTTTTCTTCTTCTTCGCTCATGTGTATCCTTTTTCTTCTGTAATTATACATATAAAACTCCCAGATGCACTCAAAAATAAGAAAGAAAAAGATATAGTAAACTTCTAAAAAAACAGAAAATGGATGCGATGTGTATGATGTAGCGATAATCGGTGCGGGGATAAATGGATGCAGTATGGCACATGAGCTGACACAGGCGGGAAAAAAAGTAATATTATTTGATATGACATCTATCGCAGGTGGTGGAAGCGGGGCGGCTGGGGCTTTTATCTCTCCTAAATTTTCCAAAGCAGGAGAACTTAAAGAATTATTGCATGAGGCATTTCTCTACAGCATGGCGTTTTATGAGACCCATTTCTCCAAACTGCTCACAAAAGCACCTTTGCTGCATATTGCGCAAGATGAAGAAGATGTGTTTGCTCTTTGTGCCTATAAAAACCAAACACAGATAGAACTTCTCACTCCATCACAAGAGATGGTTGGCTTCATTACAAAAGAGGCGCAAACACAAGAATATATCTCCATAAACGCAGCTATCGTAAACGCAGAAGCGATGTGTCAAGCCTTGGCAAAATCTGCAAAGTTTGTTCATGAAAAGGTAGAGAGTCTCATTTATGATGAGGGTATGTGGAATATTAATGAAG
>MIBW01000046.1:1295-2111 GCA_001829625.1 Sulfurimonas sp. GWF2_37_8
GAGAGTTTGATACATGAGCCATATATCCAGTTACGTGGTATTTGGGGACATCGTATCGATGTAAAAACTAGCACGCAAAATCCTTATTCACTCCACCAATTTGTCTCCATATCCCCAAGTAAAGAGGGTGTTGTAGCTATAGGTGCGACACATAATGTTCATTATCATCCGCAAAAATCAAAAGAGCCTTATGATGTAGAGCAGGGAAGAGCAGAACTTTTAGAGAAGGCTTCACGTACGCTGAATCTTGAAGATGTGGCGATACTTAAAGATTATACAGGTCTGCGCTCAGGCTCTTTTGATTATATACCTATGATAGGACCTTTAGTCCTCTCAGATGCAACGCTGCAAAATAAAACCTTGCGTTTACATACCAAAAAACCAGATTATGAAACTTACAGCTACTATCCAAATTTGACGATGATAAACGGAAATGGAGGGTACGGATTTGTGCTTGCGCCGTATTTGGCAAAGATGTTGGCAGCGTACATTTTGTGTGATGAAAAGATAAATCCGAGGCTATTGCCTGCGAGATTTTTTGCGAGATGGGCGAAGAAGTTTTAGTTTATCTTTTGGATAGTTGGAGGATTTGTCTTAAACGCACCTTTAAACGCATAGATACGTTTGTCGTGCATTTTTCCTGGGATAAGTGGCTCAAGAAAGTATATCTCTTCGATACAGTCTTCTTTTGGATGGTTGTTATCGTGGATAAATGAGACATCTTTGCCAAGTTTTACGGCTTGTGCCGCGATGTTTTTGACATATTTTATAATCTCTTTGTGATGTCTGTCGTGTTTACTGCCACAAGCAAAAAAT
>MIBW01000046.1:2185-5911 GCA_001829625.1 Sulfurimonas sp. GWF2_37_8
GTATCTATCCAAATCAGACTCAAACTCTTCGAGTACAAAAGTAGGTTCGATGTTTGGTTTGTTGAGATTGAAGAGGTATTTTATCTCTACAAGTTTGCCTCTATAACCTTCGCGGATAGATTGAGAACAGAGGTTGACGATATCATTGGCTTCAAGTTCGCAGTATTTTTCATCAAACTCATAGACTTGAAGAGAAAGTTTTGAAGTTGTTTTATACCCAAGAGGAGCGATAGTTGGATTATACAAAAATATCGTTCCAGTCACAGTTTTACGTTTTTTCTCAAGAAGTGCTTTAAACTCCTCAAGTGTGATTTTGATATCTTGATTTTCTTCATCTCTTTCGTTGATATATATGTAGTGCTCGATTAAAAATTCTGAGTCAAAATTGGTTGAAAATTTTCCAAATGTTTGCATTTATGTCCTCTTGATAGTTCTTTATTGGGGGCGAATTATACACTTATAATTCTAAGAAAAAAGTTTTAATAGAGTATAATCGCCGCCATGATTTATCTTACTTTTTTATTTCTTACTCTTTTTGTACTTTTTATCGCTTTTTATCAATGGCAATATTTTATGTTTTTTTCACCTTTGTATTATCGTGCTCAAGAGCTTGAGGATGATTTTGAATATCTGAGTATCATTACCGATGATGGAGTGGAACTTGAAGGTGTTATGTATGAACCACAAAGGCTTTATAAAAAGTTGCCGAGTCTAAACGCTACATTGCTTTTTTTTGGCGGTCGTTCTCATGATAGCGTTGGGCTTATCAAAAAACTCTCACACGCCTATCCTCACACCCGTATCATCACCTTTAACTATCGCTCTTATGGCAAAAGCGGCGGGATTGTGAGTGAAAAAAACATCCTATCAGACGGACTTCTTATCGCAAAAAAAGTGCAGGAAAATTATGGAGATTTCTATCTTTTAGGTTTCTCTTTGGGCTCTTTAGTCGCTTCTTATATCGCCAGCAAACAAAAGGTTCAGGGAGTTTTTTTGGTCGGTTCTTTTGATTCGGTGGCACTTTTAGCAAAAAAGAAGTACGGTTTTGGACCGGCTTGGATTTTTCGCTACAAACTTGACACAACTCAGTATGTTAAACATATCGATGCACAAACCTATCTTTTTGTGAGCAAAGAAGATGAGACGACTTTTATACAAAACGCAAGAAATCTCAAAAATCATGTCAAAAATCTCATCCACTACACAGAACTCGAAAATCTAAGTCATAAAGAGCTACTTTGGGATACTGAAGTTCTCACAAAAATAAATGAGGTTTTACATAGATGAGTTGGTTTTTTAAAGGAATGTTTTATTTCACTTTGGCAGTTATTTTGTATCTTGCAACGACAACAATGCAGATAAAAGTAGTGGAAAATATATGGGACAAGGCAAACCATTTTGCTGCGTTTTTTGTTTTATATATCTTGATACATTTAGCATATAAAGAAGTTTCTCTTCAAAGCAAGGTGCTTATTTTGGTGATTTTTGGGGCTTTGATAGAGATAGTGCAATATTTCACACCGGGGCGTTTTTTCTCGCTTTTGGATATTTTTGCAGATAGTGTAGGGATTGCTATAGGCATGAGTGCCTACTGGCTTTATGAAAAAAAACTTAGAGGAGTTTTTTCATAAGTTCGATATGGTAACTCTCTTGGTAGTTGATAAAATCAAAAAACTTAGAGAGTTCTTCATCTTTTATCGCATCACTAAGTTCTCTACACATCTCTTTTGCGGCCTTTTCTTCGGCTATGCCGTCTGTTACAAATTTTTCCAAATCTTTGATGACATAAGTCATAGCATGAAGTTCGCGCGGCAGTGCTAAAATACCCATTTTTGCCATCATGTTGCCAAAAGATTTGAGGTGAAAATGGGACTCATCTATCAAATCCTGAAATATACTAAACTCTAAAACATTCTCTGTTCTTGCTTGCATATAGGCATAAACAAGGATAAGTTCATATTCTTTGTAAGACTCTTCAAACAAAAACATCGTGAGTGCGTCTATCTGTTCTTGTGCGAGGCTTTTATCCAACCACTTGCGTTTCATGTTAAACGCAGTCACTTCTTTGTTGTTTGTTTCGTTGTGTAAAATTTGTGAGAGATACTCAAGAAGGTAATCATCGTCTGTGCGCATTCTCTTCCCTAAAACACTTTGTGGATAGAGTGCAGAGGTATTGTTGACTTCTTTCATGAGTGCGTGAAGCACTTCAAAAACACTTTGGCGTTTGAAGAGTTTCATATCTCTATCATAGTTGTAGTCATCACCATCTTTGAGGATGTCAGCTCCAAGCCACTTCATGTGTCGAAATGCAATGAGAGAAAATTCATAGAGTCGTGCTTTTATCTCTTCATCATTGATGGCGAACGAGGCAAAAGTGATATGAAGCCAAAGTTCATGTTTGTTTTTATAAAGACTATTCATGGATATTTTCTCCTTCGCAGCTCTCTTTCATTTTGAGAACATGCATCTCTTCTTCTTTTCCTTCTTGTTTGTGTTCATAGTTTATCATCGAAGCGATAAAAGCTGAGAAAACGATATCTGCGCAAACTTGTTGCTGCTGCGACATCACTCCGAGTTTTTCATGCATCTTTTTGATAGCACCTTGTGCATAATCTATGTTGTTGGCGATAATCATCTCACTAAACATTGAGCCGATAACGACGGTATCTTGACAGCCGTTTGTGGCATATTTCGCATCTTTTATCATATCACCCTCTAGTTGTGTGTAGAAGATGACATATTCACCCGTTTTTTCATCTACGGCAACACCGACACAGCTTGGGTTCTCAAGCTTACCGTAATTTTTTGGATCCATAAGATGTTCAAGGGTCTCTGGATTCATACCCTCTGGCAGTTTTGTATTTTCAAACATTGTTTTACTTTCTTATTAAATTTTTACATAAGGGTAACTAAAAAGAGTGTAAAATTCCAAATATTTTTACACAAAGAGAACCAATGTCGCTATTTTTGAAACTTCCGAAACTTTTTAGATTTATCCTCCTTTTTTTACTTTCACTGACTTTGCTTTTGTCGCTTATGCGTTTTGCTTTTTATATTGTATTTAATGACCCAGAATCTCCTCTCATTTTTGCTGATTTTATCAAGTCTATGTGGCTTGGTTTGCGTTTTGATTTGCGTATGGAAGTGCTTATGGTTTTGCCACTTTTTTTGTTTGGCGGTATCAAATGGCTGAGTCCTTTTAGGTTGAATGTGGCACGTTATGTATGGCTTGGATATTTAACTCTTGCATTTAGTGTTTTTGTTGCGTTTTATGTCTTTGATTTTGGTCATTATGCCTATCTCAACACGCGTTTGGATTTTACGGCGCTGAGATTTTTAGAAAACGCAGCTATATCTGCTGAGATGGTTTGGGAGAGTTATCCCGTTATCACTATCGCCATTGCGATGATAGCTACAAACCTTGCGTTTATTTTCTTGACAAACCGACTTTTTGTGTATGTCGCCAAACAAGAAGAGACAAAACTTACGATTTTACGAGGCGTGCTATTTGGATTTGTAGGTTTTATCGTACTTTTTATCATGGGATACAGCAAATTTTCTCAGTATCCGCTGCGTTGGAGTGAAGCTGCGTTTTCAAAACATCCTTTTGCTACGCAACTTGCTTACAATCCGATGCACTACTTTTTTGACACATGGAAAAACGGTCGTATCAGTTATGATGCAGATGTGGTGAGAAAATACTATCCGCTCATGTCGGATTTTTTA
>MIBW01000047.1:0-1204 GCA_001829625.1 Sulfurimonas sp. GWF2_37_8
TTTTGCATATGTTTTAGCTAGATTTACAGTTGAGAGAAGAAGTGTTGGTTCTTCAAATGAAAGAGCCACAATAGTCAGTGTGTGCAAGTGTATCTAGTTGCGTTTGTTTGGTTTTGAGTTCTGTGATATCATGACGAATGGATAAAAACTCTCGAATAGCTCCATTCTCATCCAATATAGGAGCAATAACCGTGTCAACTATATAAAAATCTCCATTTCTTTTGCGATTTTTTATTTCACCACGCCAGACTTGTTTTGCCAGAATTGTTTTCCAAAGTTCTTTGAAAAGTTCTGGTTTTGTATCTTGATGACGGACAATACTATGAGGTTTCCCTAAGACCTCATCACGAGTGTAGAGACTTAGATTGCAAAAGTTATCATTTGCGTAGGTGATAATTCCTTTGACATTACTAAGAGTAATGATAGAGTTTGTGTCCATGGCTTTTTGATAGCTTTGAAGTATTGAGAGATTTTCTTGAAGAATATTTGTTGTATCTTGAATCTCTTGTTTGAGTTGTTTCTCATAAGCAAGACGCTGAGAAATATTCCGAACAATTGCAATATTATAATTGACACCATCTTTTTGGATGATTTTTGCGTTTACTTCTACAGGTATCTCATCGCTATTTTTACAAATCAAAAGGGCATAATCAGTCGCCTTTTGTTGTATATGCAAGTCTTGAAGATGACGTGAGAACTCCTGACTTTTTTCAAGAGGTTTTCTCAAGTTATCAATCCCTAATTGATTCATCTCATCGAGCGTGTAGCCTAATGTTTTTATTGCAGTTTGATTTGCATAAACAACAGTAATCACTTTATCCATACGCAGAATAAAAAGCATATCGTGAGATTCATCTAAGAGAGTGCCAAAAAGAAAGTCATTGTTTTGCATCGTTGCGCCTTCATACTTTTTTATAATAGTATAACATAGAATATCATTTCAAAAAAAGAAACATTTTATAACTTTTTGACTCTTTTAGAATAGCATTCTAGGAAACTTTTTGCTATAATCGCCCTCTAATTCAAAGTAACAAGGAGCTGTTATGGAATGCGAATTTCCTTCAGTAAACTCAAATAAACAAGAAATCAAAGAAATTTTTGAGAGTGTGAAGACGATAGCAGTGCTCGGTCTCTCTCCTGATGCGACAAAAGACAGCCATAGAGTTGCAAAACATCTTCAAGAAGCAGGATATAAAATCATCCC
>MIBW01000047.1:1218-3248 GCA_001829625.1 Sulfurimonas sp. GWF2_37_8
AAGAGACTATTTTAGGTGAAAAAGTTTACAATTCACTTGCGGAGATACCTTTTACAGTAGATATGGTAAATATTTTCAGAAAACCTGATGCACTTGATGTCATCGTAGATGTATGTATAGCACGAGGTGACATCAAAGTTTTTTGGGCACAAAAAGGTATAGTAAATAATGTAGCAGCAGCTAAAGCAAAAGAAGCTGGTATGCAAGTCGTTCAAAACATGTGCAGCATGGTTGAACATCGCTCTTTATAACAAAGGGAAAATTATTGTTAAATTTACAAAAAATATATGAAGCTAAAGAAAGAATCAAAGATGTTATCGTCGATACGCCATTTTCTTACGCACCTTATCTAAGTGAACTTGCTGCGTGTGAAGTCTATCTTAAAAAAGAAAATCTCCAGACTACAGGCGCATTTAAAATCCGTGGTGCCTATAATAAAATAGCGACACTTAGTCATGCCCAACGAGCTTGTGGCGTTATAGCCGCAAGTGCGGGAAATCACGCACAGGGTGTGGCGATGTCTGCATCCAAATTTGCTATAAAAGCTGTTATCGTTATGCCCGAATCTACACCTTTGACAAAAATTAATGGCGTGAAATACTTTGGTGCTGAAGTTATACTTGCTGGAACAAACTACGATGAAGCTTATGCCTATGCCAAACGTTACGCACAAGAGAACTCTTTGACTTTTGTGCATCCTTTTGAAGATGATGAAGTGATGGCGGGGCAGGGAACGGTCGCTCTTGAGATCATGGATAAATGTCCTCAGCTTGATGCCGTGATCATCCCAGCAGGCGGGGGTGGTCTAGCTTCTGGTATGGCGACAGCGTTTAAGGCTATCAATCCAGAAATAGAAGTTATCGCAGTGAGTGCTACAGGTGCTCCTGCACTCAAAAATTCTTATGATTTGGGACGTGCAGTTGATAGTTTAAGTGTACGTACTATCGCCGATGGAATCGCTGTGCGTGATACTTCGGAGATCACACTTGGATATATGCTCAAATATGTAGATAGATTTTTAAGTGTCGATGATTCTGAGATAGCGAGTGCTATTTTATTTTTACTTGAAAAACAAAAACTTGTTGTAGAAGGTGCAGGTGCCGTTGGTGTAGCTGCGCTTTTACATCATAAATTAGAGCATCTCAAAGGCAAAAAAGTAGCTGTAGTTCTCAGTGGTGGCAATATGGATGTCACACTTTTATCCGTCATCATCGAAAAAGGTCTTCTTAAATCTGGAAGAAAAATGAATATCACCGTAACGCTTATCGACAAACCGGGTTCACTGATGCGTTTTACCGAGATACTTAAAGAACTTAATGCAAACATCGTACATATTTCTTATGACAGAACTTCCGTATCGCTTGACTATGGAGATGCCAATGTGACTGTACATATGGAAACAAAAGGTGAAGAACATCAAGAACAAATAAAAAGTGTTCTCAAAAAAGAAGGGTATTTAAGGGTCTAATTGATGAAATCACTACTGCATATAAATATCAAAGAACCCATCATTCTTATAAAAATACTCGATAATGGAAGTTTATTGGTTGTTGATGCAAACACTACCATCCGCTATTGTAATTTAAAAAATTTTGAAGCTATGAGTGGATTTAAGGCCAATATCAAACATATGCGATATAAAAATGAAATCGTTGCGTTTAGTAGTGACAGTAAGTATTTTACTGCAATAAGTAGTGATGAGCGTGAAGCCAAACTTTATGATGTTACCACGAAAAAAGCTGTTACAAAAATGAACAGACACCATGGTGAAGTCTCTTGTGTTGCTATTGACGCAAAAAATAGATATATGTTATCAGGCGGAGATGACGGTAAAACTTTTGCTATCGACATCAACAGCGCTAAACTTGCGTTTACTCTTTCAGTACATGCAGATACTATCAATGATGTTGCCTGCAGTTCAAATGGAAACTGGATTGCTACAGCTAGTTATGATAAAAAGATTTCTCTTTTTAATGTAGCAACCATGACACCAAAAGAAAAATTTAAAGGCCATGCTGCTCCTGTTATGA
>MIBW01000047.1:3265-3615 GCA_001829625.1 Sulfurimonas sp. GWF2_37_8
AATAATAGACTCATGAGCGTAGATAAAAATGCAAATGCTTTTGTCTGGAGTATTTATAGCGGGAAAATACTCTCTAGACTTCAAGGGATTCATGATGATGTCACTCGAATTGTAACCAGTAAGGATAATAAATTTTTATTTTTAGGAACCGCGCTTGGCTATATCATCACATATGATCTTGAAAATTATGAACTTCTCTCAAGAAACTTTATCAAAGTTTCTTCTTCAATTACCGCATTAGAGTTTGATGGAGCTAGCAATCAGCTTATTATAGGCACCGAGCAAGGAGATTTATTTTCTTATTACATCTACGAAGGTGAAGCATTATTACATGAGCTTTTAAGTGAAAA
>MIBW01000047.1:3623-7315 GCA_001829625.1 Sulfurimonas sp. GWF2_37_8
ATCTGAGAGCAATCCATTTCTAGCTTATACAAAGATTTATGAACTTGTTTCTAGTTTCTGGGATCAAACTCTTGCAAAAGCCAAATTGTGCCTTGAAAAGGGTGATAAAAAAACAGCTATGAAACTTTTTGACAATTTCAAAGCAATTCCCTCAAAAAATGCCATTATTCAAAAAGTATTGCTTGAATATACAGATTTTGATAAGTTTTTACTTTTTGCACAACAGGAAAAATATCCTCTTGCCTACGGTCTTGCTAATGTGCATCCAATTTATAAAGAATCAAAAGTCTATAAAGTGCTCGAATCAAGATGGAAAAAAGCCTTTGCATTGGCACAAAAATTTACAATGGAGCCAAAAGGTACGGATAAAGCCAAAGAAGTTTTAGCACCTTACCGCGGTATAAGTGAAAAAACAAAACTCATTCAGGACCTCTTAACACAAGGTGAAGTTTATAAGCGTTTTCGTGTTTCTATCAATCAAAAAGATTTTGTCATCGCTTTTGAACTTATCAAACAGCATCCATTTTTAATGGAGTTTGAAGAGTATGAACTTCTTATGCGTTATGCGGATACACTTTATATTAAATCACAAGAATTTATAAAAAATGGTGATACACACTCTGCTATGAAGATGCTTAGAATTTTGAGTGATTTTAGTGACTTTACTGAAGAAGTAAAAATACTCATGGCAGAGATAGAAACAAAAGAAAAGTTTTTTAAGGCAGTTAAAGAAAATGATATGGTTTTGGCATATAACTTTTTAGATAAGATAGAAGATTTACAAGAGACAGTTGATGGAAAAATACTTCAAGCACAGTGGAATGAAAATCTTGCTCGAGCGAGTGAGTTTGCTTCACAAGGATCTGTAAAAGGTGTTTTTGAAGTTATCAAACCCTACATAAAAGTGCATTCAAAATTTATGTTCTTTGCAACACTTTTAGGCTGGTGTTATGTGGTTCAGCTAGAAAACGCAATCAAGTTAAAAAAAGAAAAAGCACTTATAGAAAACGGCATCAAAAATTATGTACTCAACTTTGGTATTCAAGACCAGATTGAAAACCTTTTTACTATTTTTATGCAACATTATCCCGATTCCAAACTCTCACTTGATTTATTGGCTAAAGGTTCACTCTCAATGTGGAGACCATCAATGATAGTTAAATCAATATTAGACTAAAAGATTACATCCCCTTTTAACCTCAAATATAGCTCCTTTTTTATATAATAACCGAATTTTCAAAATTAACATTTATAAGAGGAGACTTTTCATGCAAATTAGTGGCGCACAAATGGTCATTGAAGCTTTAATTGCAGAGGGTGTAGATACAGTTTTTGGTTACCCTGGCGGAGCAATAATGAATGTCTATGACGAAATTTACAAGCAAGATGGCTTCCAACATATTTTAACTCGTCATGAGCAGGCTGCCGTCCACGCAGCAGAAGGGTACTCTAAAGCAAGCGGTAAAGTCGGTGTTGCTATGATTACAAGTGGTCCTGGTTTTACAAACGCAGTGACAGGTTTGGCAGATGCTTATATGGACTCTATTCCTTTGGTTGTTATCAGCGGGCAAGTTCCTATGAGCCTTATCGGCACAGATGCATTTCAAGAGATAGACGCAGTTGGAATTTCTCGTCCTTGTACAAAACACAATTACCTTGTCACAGATGCCGCTGATTTGGCGCGAGTGCTCAAAGAAGCATTTTATATCGCGGCAAGTGGTCGTCCAGGTCCTGTTCATGTAGATATTCCAAAAGATGTCACAGCGCAGATTGCAGAGTTTGATTATTCAAAACCTGTAGAGATTGAGACATATAAACCAAATATTGTCGGAAATCCTCGTCAGATTAAAAAAGCTATCGAGGCTATTGCAAACTCAAAAAGACCACTTTTTTACTTAGGCGGCGGTATAATCAACTCAAACGCAGCATATGAAGTGAGAGAACTTGTTAAAAAAACAGGGATTCCTGCAGTTGAAACTTTTATGGCGCGCGGAACACTGGCTCATGATGATGAACTACTTATTTCTATGTTAGGTATGCACGGTTCATACGCGGCAAATATGGCGATGAGTGAGACGGATATGGTTATCGCTTTGGGCGCTAGATTTGATGACAGGGTTACAGGTAAACTCTCAGAATTTGCTAAAAATGCAGGTGTTATCCATGTTGATATCGATCCTGCAAGTATTTCAAAACTTGTAAACGCAGACTATCCGATTGTTGGAGATGTCAAAAACGTTGTTGCGCAAATGCTAGAAAAATGTAGTGAAATCAATCCTGACAATTATGAATCATGGAGAGAAACTATCAATAACTTTGATGAGTTGCATCCACTGACTTTTCATGAAGATACAGATAGACTTAAGCCACAATGGGTTGTGAAACGTGTGGGTGAACTTCTAGGTGATAGTGCAAATATCTCTACGGATGTTGGGCAACATCAGATGTGGGCTGCACAGTTTTATCCATTTAGCAGACCACGCCAATGGGTAAGTTCTGGTGGGCTTGGTACAATGGGCTTCGGTTTTCCTGCTGCTATCGGTGTTAAAGCTGCTGTACCTGAAAAGATTAGTATCAATTTTACAGGTGATGGTTCTATTCTTATGAATATTCAAGAGCTTATGACAGCGGTTGAAAAAAAACTGCCGGTTATCAACATCATTTTGAATAACAACTATCTTGGAATGGTGCGCCAGTGGCAAACACTTTTTTATGATAAACGCCACAGTGAAACAGACCTTTCCGTACAGCCTGATTTTGTAAAAGTTTCAGAAGCGTTCGGTGGTATAGGATATAGAGTTACTACAAAAGAAGAGTTTGATATTGCACTCAAAGAGTCTGTTGCAAAAAATGTTGTCTCCATCATTGATGTTGTGGTTGAGAGACTTGAAAATGTTATGCCAATGGTTCCAGCAGGTGGAAGCCTATTTAACATGATGTTACTAGAGAAAAAGGAGAAATAGTATGACTGAAAATAGTGAAAGAAGAGTAGTTTCAGTTATCGTTGTCAACGAAGCGAGTGTTTTATCTCGTATTACAGATCTTTTCTCAGGTCGTGGTTATAACATCACATCTCTAACTGTTGCTCCGATACCTGATAGTAAATATTCAAGATTAACTATTGTTACCTCAGGTTCAGTGAGAGTTATTGAACAGATTACAAAACAACTTCATAAACTGATACCGGTTTTGAAAGTATATGAACATGCAGATCTTGTTGAAAAAGAGATGGCTTTAGTAAAGTTTCCTATTACGGAAAACATAAGTGATATTAATGCAATATGTGAAGCATATAACGGAAAAATAGTCAATGTAGGCAATGATGTAATCATCACAATGGTTGCAGATGAACCAAAAAGAATCGATCATTATCTTGAAGCAATCAAACGATATAACCCTAAAGAAATAGTACGAAGCGGTGCTGTTGCATTAGAGAGATAAAATGACACTTCAAGAGCTAGCTTCTATTCTCGGATGTGAAGTAGGCGTAAACACTACGCCTATTTCAGGTATGAACACACTTAAAAATGCTTCAAGCTCTGAAGTATCTTTTATCGCCAATTCCAAATATATCAAAGAGATACAAAATACTCAAGCGGCAGCGGTTATCATTGATGCAACTTTAGTAGAACATTTACCATTGGGATGTACTGCACTTGTCGTGGAGCATCCTTACTGGTCTATGGCAGAAC
>MIBW01000047.1:7330-8010 GCA_001829625.1 Sulfurimonas sp. GWF2_37_8
GTAGTAGGCGAGGGCAGTAGTATCTCTCCAAAAGCAGAACTTGCGAACGGCTGTGTGATAGGAAAAAATTGTACAATCCTGGCAAATGTTTATGTGGGTGCAAATGTATGTATAGGTGATAACACTATCATCTATCCAAATGTTACAATTTATAGAGATTGTAAAGTTGGGCGTGACTGTATCATTCACGCTGGTGTTGTTATCGGAAGTGATGGTTTTGGATTTGCTAGCAATAAACGCGGTGAGCACAAAAAAATCTATCAAAATGGTAACGTTGTTATAGAAGATGATGTGGAGATAGGTTCTAATACGACAATAGACAGAGCTGTATTTGGAAGCACTATGATCAAACAAGGTGTTAGACTCGATAACCTTATCCAGATCGGGCACAATTGTGAAATCGGTGAGTATGCCGTAGTGGCTGCACAAAGCGGTTTCGCAGGTTCTAGTATCATCGGACGAAGTAATGTTTTTGGTGCGCAATCAGGCGTCTCAGGACATCTTAAAATTGCACCATTCAATACATTCGCAGCACGAACAGGTGTGACGAAAAATGTTGATGTGAGCGGAAAGACTTTTGCAGGTTTCCCTTTTATGGATCACAAATTGTGGCTTAAAATTCAGGGCAAAATTGCTAGACTTGTAAAAGAATAAATAAACAAAAGGATTTAAAATGTCTC
>MIBW01000048.1:0-2031 GCA_001829625.1 Sulfurimonas sp. GWF2_37_8
ATTTTAGGTTTCCACTTCCCAGCTGATATGGGTAACGATATTCCGGATGCGGCTGTAATAGCAAAATTAGACGAAGCAAATGTTGATACTACAGGTATCAATGAAATTAAGATGGTTACAGAATACCATGGCCAAAAAGAAGAGCTTTCTTATACGAATAAAGATACATTTATGTTCAAAGCACTTGTACATTATGTAAAAACTGCTGAGACGGACTACATGATCTATACAAATCGTTACCAAATTGCTGAAATCTCAAAAAGAGTTGACAGTGATGATGAGACTATGGCTCTTTGTAAAAAATTTGATTCTATGGCTCACTTTAAGATTACAGCTGCGTAATAGCAGGCTGTAACATTGTGTTGAAAATAGAATAAAAAAGAATTTTAAAGGAGATTACTATGGGTCCAGAGTCATTAGAAGCAAGACAAAAAGCTGCGATTGAAGAAGTTTTAAAAGCGTATCCTGAAAAAGCTGCTAAAAACCGTGCAAAACACTTAGGTGTAGGCGGTCCAGAAGACGAAAGTCAAAAAACATGTGGAAACGTTCGTTCGAATAAGAAAACTGTTCCAGGTGTAATGTCTCAACGCGGATGTGCGTATGCAGGTTCAAAAGGCGTTGTTTGGGGTCCGGTAAAAGATATGGTTCATATCTCTCACGGTCCAGTTGGTTGTGGTCAGTACTCTCGTGCGGGTCGCCGTAACTACTATATCGGTACAACAGGTGTAGATACATTTGTTACTATGAACTTTACTTCAGACTTTCAAGAAAAAGACATCGTTTTCGGTGGAGATAAAAAACTTGATAAATGTTTACATGAAATTGATGAACTTTTCCCATTAAACAATGGTATAACAGTTCAATCTGAATGTCCAATCGGTCTTATCGGTGATGACATAAACGCAACTTCAAAAATGTATGCTAAAAAAACAGGTCACGTAATTGTTCCTGTAAACTGTGAAGGTTTCCGTGGGGTTTCTCAATCACTTGGTCACCACATTGCAAACGATACTGTGCGTGATTATGTCTTTGATGGCAAAGTAGATACTTTAGGCGAAGAGATTAAAGTTACTGAGTATGATGTTGCTATTATTGGTGACTACAACATCGGTGGTGATGCATGGTCAAGCCGTATTCTTTTAGAAGAAATGGGTTTACGTGTTGTTGCTCAGTGGTCTGGTGATGCTACTCTTAAAGAGATGGTTGCTACTACTAAAGTAAAACTAAACTTACTTCACTGTTACCGTTCAATGAACTATATTTCTCGTCATATGGAGAAAGAATATGGGATTCCTTGGGTAGAGTATAACTTTTTTGGTCCAAGCCAAACTGTTAAATCTTTACGTAAGATTGCTGCATTCTTTGATGAGACTATACAAGCAAAATGTGAAGAAGTTATCGCTAAATATCAACCAATAGTTGATGCAGTAACAAATAAATTTCGTCCTCGCCTAGAAGGCAAACAAGTAATGTTGTTCGTTGGTGGTTTACGCCCTCGTCATGTTATCGGTGCATATGAAGATTTAGGTATGGAAGTTATTGGTACAGGTTATGAGTTCGCGCATGATGATGACTACAAACGTACAAAAGATGAGATTTTCCGCTCAACTGTTATCTATGATGATGTTAATGAGTATGAGCTTGAAGCCTTTGTTAAAAAACTTCAGCCAGATTTAGTGGCTTCTGGTATTAAAGAGAAATATGTATTTCAAAAAATGGGTCTTCCATACAGACAGATGCACTCTTGGGATTATAGCGGTCCTTACCACGGGTATGACGGTTTTGCAATTTTCGCAGCAGATATGGATCTTGCAATAAACTCTCCAGTATGGGCTCACACAAAAGCTCCATGGGATAAAGTAGGAGAAGCGTAATGCAAGATATAAATAATATTGTAAATGGTAAAGACCTTTTCAAAAAACCAGAGTACCAAAAAGTTCTCGCTGATAAAAAAGAGTTTGAAGGTGGTTACGGTGCAGTAAATCCTGCAAAAGTTGTAGAGATTGCTGAGTGGACAAAAGGCTGGGATTA
>MIBW01000048.1:2176-5703 GCA_001829625.1 Sulfurimonas sp. GWF2_37_8
AACACTTCAAAGAGCCAACACCATGTGTTTCAGACTCTATGACTGAAGATGCTGCGGTATTTGGTGGTCTTGTAAATATGAAAGACGGTTTGAAAAACTGTGCAGCAGTTTACAAGCCTGAGATGATTGCAGTTTCTACTACATGTATGGCTGAAGTTATCGGTGATGACTTGTATGCGTTTGCTATTGCAGCAAAAGAAGAAGACGGCGGAGAGTTTTTAGCGGAAGATTTCCCTATTACTTATGCGCATACTCCTTCATTTACTGGTAGCCATATTACTGGTTATGACAACATGATGCACGGTATCATCTCTCAACTCACTGAAGGTCAAAAAGGTGAGAAAAAAGAGCGTATCAACATTATCCCTGGTTTTGAGACATATATCGGCTCAATCCGTTCAGTAAAAGCGATTGTTGAATCATTTGGTGCAAATTATATGGTACTCGGTGATCACTCAGACCAATGGGATATGCCAGCGGGTGAATACAGTATGTTCTCAGGCGGTACGCCGATAGCTGATGCTAAAGATTGTATCAACTCGACTGCGACTATTTCACTTCAGAAATATGCAACGACAAAAACAATGAAAATGGTTAGTAAAAAATGGAAACATGCGGGTGGTACATCTAACCCAATTGGTCTTAAAGGGACAGATGAGTTTGTTATGAAACTCTCAGAACTTACAGGTATTGCAGTACCACAAAAACTCAAAACTGAGCGTGGTCGTCTTGTAGATGCTATGCAGGATTCTTACCCGTATATGCATGGTAAAAAATTCGCAATCTGGGGAGATCCTGACTTTTTAGTTGGATTGGTTTCTTTCTTGGTTGAGATGGGTGCTGAGCCAACTCACGTACTTTGTAACAATCCTGTTCGTGGATGGGAAGATGAGATTAGATCTATTCTTGATACATCTGCTGCTGGAGCTGATTGTCATATCTGGGCTGGTAAAGATTTGTGGCATATGCGTTCACTTCTTTTTACACAACCAGTTGATTTTATGATTGGTAACAGCTACGGTAAAGAATTAATGAGAGATACAAACATCCCATTAATCTATATTGGTTTTCCAATATTTGACCGTCACCACTTACACCGTTATTCAATTAGCGGATATGATGGTGCTCTAAACCTGTTAACTTGGATTACGAACAAAGTACTCGATAAGTTAGATGAAGATACGAAAGATATCGCATCAACTGACTACTTTTTCGACCTTGTTCGTTAATTATCGACTCTTCATTTATTCCCAAAATGTCGTCCTTCCCTCAGGGCGACACTCTTACAGTTATGAAAATATAATTTTCTAAAATTAGTTCAATTCCTTTTGTAAAACATAATTCCTTTTCCGTTACCATGATAATATAAACTTATATTGAGGAGTGTGAAATGAAATTTGAACTGATGTCGCTGCCTTTTAAAAATACAGCATTAGAACCTTATATTTCCTCTGAAACAATAGCTTACCATCATGGTAAACATCATGCGATTTATGTCAATAAACTCAATACACTTATTGAAGGCAATGAGTTTGAAGATAAAGAGTTAAAATATATTATCAAAAACTCCAGAGGGGCTATTTTTAATAATTCCGCACAGGTATTTAACCACGACTTTTACTGGAATGGACTCTCTGAGAATGCTACTGCGTGTTCGGTAGAACTTTCAAGCAGGCTTATTGCTGCGTTTGGTTCACTAGAGGATTTTAAAAAATTCTTTTTAGCCAAAGCAATGGCTCTTTTTGGTTCAGGATGGGTTTGGCTGGTTTTAAAAAAAGATGGTCAGCTTTTTATCTCTGAGTATTTAAACGCAGACAATCCGTTACGTCACAATGAAATACCTTTGCTTACCTGTGATGTCTGGGAACATGCCTATTACATCGATTATCGTAACGGCAGAGCTGATTATCTTGAAGGCTGGTGGAAGCTTATCAATTGGAGATTTGTTTCAGATAATTTTGCCAATGCACAACAAGACTCAATCTCTGGTTACGCGCAGCCATGCAATGACAATAATGAAGTGTGTGACTATGTTGATGTCATGCAAGAATACGAGCGTACGCAGTCGTAGTCAAACAATGAAAGAGAGTGTTAAAGAAGTTTGGTAGTGTCCGATATACAAATACTTATATGGCGGATGTACTCTTTGGAATTTTTCAATTAGATAAAATGACTTTATAACAAAGTATTGAAAAATATTTTTAAGACGAAGAAATAAATAAAAAAGTACATAGGTTAATTATTAAAAAAGTATCGCCTACTACTTAAGTATGACAGGTATTATCAAGTCATGATAAAAAGTTTACTTTACTTTACTTTAAAAGTAGTACCAAAGATACTCTATCGTTTACATGAAGTTTTATAAAGATAGCACTTACATGAGCTTTGACGGTTCTTGGGGTTATTTGAAGTTTTGAAGCTATTGCATCGTTGGTAAATCCCTCCAAAACAAGATGAGTTACTTCACACTCTTTGGGTGTAAGTTTATTTTCGATAAGTTCCAAAGCTTCAGTGCTGAGAGCTTTTGTCTTATCTTTTGTAATAAGTGCTGCTGTAAGTTCTGGATATGTCCAGATTCCATCTGCACTAATAGTTTCAAGGATTTGTTGAAAGTGAATTTGTGTTACTCTTGAGTTTACATAGGCTTTTACTCCATGAGAAATGAGCATTTTTCCTGTGGCTATAGCTGGAACACGCTCAAGAACTAAAGTATTTTGAGGTAGTTTATCAGCATATATGAGCTTATTTAAGTCATGAGCAATACTGTCATAATCTGCTATTAACATAGATAGCTTACTTCTTTTTAGTTCCTGGAGTAATGTATCGATATCATAACAAGGGACAGCCGTATCTAGTTCGTGTCTGTGTTTAAACTCATCTATCATCTCTAAATCGGTACTAAAAAAAAGTATCTGCATCTTATCTCTCCGAAAAAACGTATTGTTTGGATTTTAAAATAGGTTTTAAAATATATTGCATAACGCTCTTTTTACCCGTAACGATGTCTGCACTTGCTGTCATACCAGGGATAATGTTGAGCGGATGTTCTGGTGAGCCGAGATAGTTTTTGTCTGTTTCTACATGGATAAGATAAAAAGTATTTTCTTTATTATCTGTGATAGTATCAGGTGAAATATTGACTACTTTACCTTTGAGCCCTCCATGGATGGCATAATCATAAGCAGATATTTTGATTTGTGCCTCAGCTCCTGGATGGATAAACGCGATATCGCTTGGTTTGATTTTGATTTCAAGATAGAGTCTTTTGTCTGTTGGAACTATCTCGACGAGATCATCTCCCGGTTTGATTACACCGCCTACTGTGTGGACAAAAAGTTTTTGAACAATTCCCTCTACTGGTGATTTTACCATTGTTCTATCGACCTGATCACTGAGTGCTACTTGCTGGGCTTGAAGTCTTTGGAGTTCTGCGCTTATTTCATTAAGTTCTTGTTTTGCTGTGTTAAAGAAGAGTTGTTGGGACTCTTCTCTTTTGTTTTTGAACTCTTCTATAGCGGAGAGAAGTC
>MIBW01000048.1:5722-6565 GCA_001829625.1 Sulfurimonas sp. GWF2_37_8
TTCACGTTTTAGCTTCAAAAAGTCCACTTTTGATTTTACACCTTCACGCACCATTGGTGCTGTCATCGCTATCTCTTCTGTTACAAATTCCAAAGATTTTTTGAGTGACATGATACGCGCTTGCGCCTCTCTATGCTCCTGTATTCTTTGTGATATTTGCTCAAGCAGTGCATTGTCTTTTGCTTGGAACTCAAGTTTGTTGGAGTTATAAAGTCTTTTTGAAAGTTCTAGTTGCGCTACAAATATGGGGTCATCGTTTTGTATCTCTTCAAATTCTAGACCATTCGATTCTGCATAGAGTCGATGCTGTTTTGCTTGGAGTTCTTGCACTTTCATCTCATTTGTCTGTGAAGTAGAGGTAGATTTTGCATTGTTTATTTTAAGGATGATTTCATCTTTTTTTACGGCTTGACCCTCGGTGACGAGGATAGAATCGACGATACCACCTTCAAGATTTTGGATAACTTGGTTTTGTCCATAAGGGATAACATCTCCATCACCACGTGTTATCTCCTCTATTTGCGCAAAAGAGGCCCAAACAATAAAAGCAAAGATGCTAAAGAGCCAAATTTTTATCACTTTACTTACATTTGAAGGTGCTTTATTTAAAATTGCAGCACTGAGGCTGCTCATAAACTCATAATCTTTTTCATTGTACTCTATGGGAGCGTTACTTTTTTTCATACTTTCCCTCCGCCTTGAAGTTGTTTAAGGGCGTTTTCTTTAGGCGCATCAATAAAGATTTTCCCCTCATTTACTACGATGACTCTATCGACTATCTTGAGTATATTCATCTTTTGTGTGACGATGAGTGAAGTGACACCTTTGAGATTTTGTTCTAGG
>MIBW01000048.1:6607-7046 GCA_001829625.1 Sulfurimonas sp. GWF2_37_8
GTAGGTTCATCAAGAAGCATGATAGGACAACTCAGCAAAAATGCACGGGCAATCCCGATACTTTGACGCTGACCACCTGAGAGACCTTGACCACGCTCTCCTATTGGCATTTCATACCCTTTAGGGTGTTTTTTGACAAACTCCGAGGTTCCGCTTATTTGTGCTGCGCGTATCATCGCACCATCACTTGCATGGGTGGCTCGGTAAGTGATATTGTCCTTAACAGTTCCTCTAAAGAGCATGATATCTTGAGAAACATAACTCATATTTTTACGTAAATCGGCAGGATCTATCTGTTTGATATCGATGCCGTCGATGAGAATTTGTCCGCTGTCTGGCTCATATAGTCCTAAGATAAGTTTTTGGATACTACTTTTTCCTGAACCGATGCGTCCGATAATAGCTACATGTTCACCTGGCTTGATAGTAAAAGAGACAT
>MIBW01000048.1:7060-9147 GCA_001829625.1 Sulfurimonas sp. GWF2_37_8
ATCTACAAACTCTATGTGTCCACTAAAATCAGGTCTTTCGACAAATTTTTTCCCGTTTGGTCTCTCACTTGGTTTAGAGATGATGTCATTGAGTGTCTCGTAGGAAGTTCTTGTATCTTCATAGTTTGTCATAAGTGCGGCTACTTGACTCATAGGTGAGAGTGTTCTCGATGTAAGGATAACTATAGCGATAAGTCCACCCATAGAGAGTTCAAAATTTTGTATGAGATAAACGCCATAAACGATAATCATAACCGTATTTATCTGGATAAGAAGCTGTGTAATCGTTGGGATAGAGGCCGAGAGCATACGAGAACTCAAACTTTTCCCTGCGATCTCTCCTGTCGCTTCTTCCCATCTCCACTGCATTTGGCTCATGGTGCCAAGACTTTTGAGTGTTTCTATATTGTTGAGCGTTTCTATAAGGATAGAGCTTTTTTTGGCACTTGCTTCGTGTGTACTCTCGATACTATCGCGTAGGGGTTTTTTGATGAAGTAAGCATAACCGATGATAAAAATCATCGTTGCAAGTGGGATAAGTACGATAGCCCCTCCAATATAAGCAATAACAAACAAAAAGATAACAGCAAAAGGAAGGTCGATGACTGCTGCCATAGTTGCGTTTGTCAAAAAGCTTCTGATAGAATCAAAGTCCTTGAGGTTACTTGCAAATGAACCGACTGAAGCGGGGTGGTTTGCCATCTTGAGATCAAGGACTTTTTCAAAAATGATAGAAGACATGATAACATCACTTTTTTTCGCAGCACTTTCTAAGAGATAAGTTCTTGTAAATTTTAAATAGGTATCGATAATATAGATAATAGAAACACCGATAGCAAAAACCCATAAGGTCTCAATAGCATTATTTGGAACAACTCTGTCATAAACGTTCATCGTAAAAAGAGGTGAAGCCAAAACAAAAAGGTTGATGAGTAGTGAAGCGTAGAGCACATCTTTATAGACACTAGCAGAGAGTTTGATTGTGCTCCAAAACCAGTGTTTTTGTTGTAAATTGAGTGTTCTTGAGCTCTCATCTGAGTATTCAAAAGCTTTTTTGACCATAAAACCAAAGCCGATATATTCATCTGTGAGATCTTCTACATCTACCCATTGTTCGATAGCTTCTTCAGATGGCATGATAATTTTTGCTTGTGTACCATCTTCACTAAACCTGTCTAAGATACAAGCACTTTGGTTAGAAAGTAGGATAATCATGGGCAGTTGCAGAGATGAAATCTGTGAAAGCGGTCTTCGGATAAGGGAAGATTTGAGACCCGCTCTCTCAGCCGCGCGTGAAAAAAGTCCTTTGGCATTGTTGATAGAAAAGAGTTCAGGGGATTCTGCTCCTGGTTCTATCGGTAGTCCCGCTGTTAAGGCTTCTGCGGAAAATGGTTTGTGATAAAGTTTTGTAAAGAGCACCAAACAGTCAAGTAGGGCATCCATTCTAAGGTTATCAGCAGATGTTATAAGCATTGTATGACCTTTATTTGTTTAATTTTTTAACAATAATATCAACGCGATTGTTACGTTTTTCATCTTCACTATACATAGGAGCGGTATCTGCGTTTGAAATGATAAGAATATTTTCTTCTGGAATACCAGCTTCTAGAAGTTGCTTTTTGATTGCATTCGCTCTATTTTGGCTCAAAGTATAAAGCTCTTTTTTGGATGAATCGTCATTTTCTGCATTTGCAAGAAGATCAACCTTAATATTTTTTAGACCATGAGGTTCAAGTTGTGAGGTCAATTTTCCTAAAAGATCTTTACTACCATCTTCAAGCTTCTCGTCTGAAAATAAAAATTCATTGTATCGCTCTATTTGTTGTACGTCTGAGACATTATCTTCACAACCATAAATATTCTTAAATGTCGTCTTTAGAGAGTTCGGACAAATATCCTTTTCGTCAACAATAAGATCATTGTCTCTATCATATTGCACAGGGAGTGCATCAAGATTTAGTGGTTCATGTCCATCAAGACCTACATTAGAATAAACGATAGTATGTTTATCTTGCATAACACTTGGCACGAGGATACCCATAGCGTCAAGAATTTTATATTTTGCAAACAAAATACTGTAGTGTGTA
>MIBW01000049.1 GCA_001829625.1 Sulfurimonas sp. GWF2_37_8
AGACCATCGCAATGACAAAAACAGCCAACATACAGACAATTGTTCCAATGAAGTCACAATCATGACCGAAACGATGAATGCGCTACTGGGACATATCACAAGCACCTATGATCAGGTAAGCACCCTGAACTCTAGCGTAGAGAGTATTTCTGAGGTTATCAATCTTATCAAAGATATCTCTAACCAAACTAATCTTCTTGCCCTAAACGCAGCCATTGAAGCGGCGCGCGCAGGTGAACATGGACGCGGTTTTGCCGTTGTTGCGGATGAAGTTCGTAAGCTTGCAGAGAGAACACAAAAAGCGACAAGTGATGTTGAGATAACTGTTCAAAGCCTTAGACAAAATACTCAAGAAGTACACCAACACTCTAAGTCGATGGAAGAACTCTCTTCTCAATCAAGTGATCAGATGTATATTTTAAGAGACTATATGCAAGATCTGACAATCAACACAAAACACATCTCCCGTGATAATAAAGATGTTACTTACGCTATCTTTATGGTGCTTACAAAACTCGACCATCTGCTTTTTAAGGCCAATGCGTATAAAAGTGTTTTTACAAATGTAAAAATGGGACAGATGTCTTCAGATAAAGAGTGCCGTTTGGGTAAATGGTATTTTGAGGGAGTAGGAAAAGAGAAATTTGGCAAATGTCCTAGTTTCTCTAAATTAGAGATGCCACATAAACTTGTGCACGATAGCATACACAAAGCGATGCATTGTGTCGCAAATAATGCCTGTACGGCAGAGGCAAAAAATGTCATGAGCTACTTCAAAGAAGCCGAAGAAGCTTCTACTCTTGTCATTTCATGTCTCAATGCTATGCAAGAAGAAGAAAAAAGTTTCAGACACAAACAAGATAAAAACTAAGCTCCTCTGGAGTTTAGACCCTTCGTTATAGCTTCATTTATCTCTATTTTATACTCCGGATTTTTTTTCTCCAAAGCTCTGTCAAAGTTCAATATAATATCTTTGTTGGTATTTGGATGTCTGCAGATGGTAAAAAGTATCTCCTTATACACATCAAAATCAGGATGCGTTCTTGAGCCTAATTTTGGGTGAATTGTATTGTGAAATTGCAGTACAAGGTCAAGAGCATCTGTGAGTTCTTTAGAGCTTGATTTTTTGTTTCTGAGAATAGCCAATAGTGCTGGCATATCCGTTTGCGGTCTTGCAATCTGTGCTGTTTTTTCTTCACTATTTTCAGACCTTAGCAGAAGTTTTGCTTTTTTATGGCGCGAAGAAATCACCAACAAAAAGACCAAAATTCCCAGTATAAATACCAAACCCACAACGGATTTTATAAGAAGTGTAAGTTCCATATAACTACTTTTTTAGACATTATAACCAAAGAGCTAACTTAGCTCCTTGTTTTCATAGAACTTTCGCATCCATCTATCAAGTGGTGAGATATATCTGTAGATAACTGGAACAACCAAAAGCGTCAAAAACATAGAACTTAAAAGTCCGCCGATAACTGCTATCGCCATAGGTGCATTTACCTCGCTTCCAAGTCCTGTGTCAAAGGCAAGAGGCAACATCGCAAAAACCATCGCAATAGTCGTCATAAGAATAGGACGCAACCTTTTTTCTCCCGCCTCAAGCAGTGCTTCATCGGCATTTTTGCCACGCGCAATCGCTTCGTTTGCAAAGTCCACCAAAAGTACTGCGTTTTTACCGACCATTCCCATGAGCAGCATAAAACCAATCATGACAAAAAGACTAAAATGTTCCCCACCGATAAACAGCGCCAACATCACGCCGATAATACTCAAAGGAAGAGCTATCATAATGATAAGCGGCTGGATAAGAGACTCATACAAAATAGCTAAAATGATAAACATCAAAATAACGCTCAGTCCAATAGCCACACCAAAAGCCTTGCCTGTTTTTTCCATCTCTTCAGCAAAACCCGTAAATCTGTAACTCACGCTTGCAGGCATAAGATTGTCAATCTCAGCTCTTGTATAAGCCACCGCACCTCCAAGGTCAAGACCATAAAGGTCAGCAAATATACTTACCTGTCTTTGTCTATCATAGTGGTTGATTGTCGCTTGCGCACTTGAAGAGCCAAACTCTACCAAACCCTCAAGATAGACAAGATTGCCTTTGTTGTCGCGTATCTGAATTTTTTTGATATCTTCTAAACTGACTCTTTGTTTATCATCAAAACGCAGGGTAATATTGTACTGTTTGCCATTTTCTTCAAAATAGGAGAGTTCAATATCGCTCGAAAACGCAGTAGCAATCGTGTTTGCTATCTGTGAAGCAGAGATACCCAAACGGTTTGCGTTTGTACGCAAAATATTGATATCTATCTGCGGTTTTCCTGCATCAAGGTTTGTATCGATATCAACAAAACCCTTTTTTTCTGCGAGATACTCCGTGAGATTTTTTGAAGCAGTTTTGAGATCTTCAAAAGAATCAGATTTGAGTACGATTTGATAAGGTACGGAGACGCCAGCGCCTTTGATGTTTGGTATCGCTGCGGCTGTGATAAACATACCCTCTTTATGTCCTTCTATTTTTTCTCTAAATGCTTGGACAAGTTCTTCTTGATTTTGTTCTCTTTTATCTTTATCAAGCAAACGCACATAGATAACTGCCTTGTGTTTTTCCTGCGCAGAGTTTGAGCCAACGCTGAGTGTAGTAAAGGCAACATTTTTGTCCTCTTTGACAAGTTCTTCTATGCGTTTGGACTTGCGTATCATCTCTTCAAGAGAGAGACTAGCATCGGCTTTGAGTTGGATTTCATACTCTGCTTTGTCTTCTTTTGGCATAAAGTCCATACCAATCTTTGGAAAAAGAGAGAGAGAACCAAAAAACGCTACTAACACTAACACAAGAGTAACAAACCTAAAACGCAGCACTAACTTGAGTGTGGCATCATAGGCTCTCTCAAGCGCTTTGAAAAAAGGTTCACTTATATCATAGAAACGACTCTCCCCTTTATGAAGTACGCGCGCACTCAAACTCGGGATAAAACTCAAAGCGATAGAGTAGGAGATGATAACGGCAAATCCAACGGTCATAGCAAAAGACTCAAAGAATTTTCCGACGATACCACTCATAAAGGAGACGGGGATAAAAACAGCCAAAAGCATCGCGGAGATAGCTAAGATGGTAAACGCCATCTCTTTGGTTCCCTCGTAAGCGGCTTCGTATTTACCCATGCCCGCTTCCATCTTTTTGTAGATATTTTCGATAACAACGATAGCATCGTCTATGATGATACCTATAGCAAGAGTGAGACCAATAAGTGTCATCTTGTTAAGCTCAAATCCCATATAGTTCATCAAAGCAAAAGTCCCAAAAACAGATGCAGGGATGGAGATGGCGGATACAAGCGTAATGGTAAAGTTTCTTAAAAATACAAATACAATCAAAACAGCCAAAAGAGAGCCATAGATAAGGTCAAACTCCACATGCTCAAGTGAACTGATAATAGCGGGAGTTGTATCCAAAAGCAGTTGCACTTCATATTTCTCAGCCGCTAAGAGTTGCAGTTTGGGAAAAATTTCTTTGACTTTATCGACTATTTCTATCGTGTTTGTGCCAGAGATTTTTTGCACCTCAAGCATAACACCTTCGACACCGTTATAGGCTGCATAACTTTTTGCATCACTCAGAGCATCTTCTACTTTGGCAATCTCTCTCAGTTTTGTATCATTTTTGATGATGATATTTTCAAGTTGTTCCACGCTTAGCGCATCAGCTTTGGTTTTGAGTACAAACTCTTTTGTCGTAGAGATAAGTTTACCGCCGCCTATTTTTACATTTTCACGTGCTACTGCATCGTTGAGTTCTGAGACGGTGATATCAAACTTACTGAGCATCGTAGGATTTGGAAAGATTTTGATTTCTCTATCTTTATACCCGATGATATTGATAGCACCCACGCCGTTTATCTTCTGAATTGCTGGTTTTATCTTCTCATCCGCAAAAACCATAAGCCCTTTTATGTCCCCATTTTTAGGCGTCAAAAAGAGATTTATTACAGGTGCACCACCGATATCAAGCTTACTAACAAGCGGCATTTTCGCCTCACGAGGAAGGATAACAGAAGATACTTTATCCCGTACATCATTAGTCGCTTCGTCTATATCTCGCTCTAAAAAGAACTTGACCATCACGACACTCACACCTTCACTGCTTGTGGATGTGATGCTGTCAACGCCGCCAATGCGTGAGATTGCCTCTTCTATTTTGTCGGTGACTTGTGACTCTATAGTGCTTGATTCGGCACCAGGATAACTCGTCTGGATAGTAACCATAGGAAAGTCTATATTTGGAAAAAGTGCCGATGGCATAGCCTTGAAACTCATATAACCAAAGATAACTAAGGTTATAACATACATGAGCGTTGTTATAGGTCTTCTTATTGCTAACTTATACATCTGTGGCTACTTTGTTTCTGGTATGATGATAGAACCACTGCCAAAAAGCCCGACTACAAAATCTTTTGCATCCACTTCGGCTTTGATTTTTCTGTTTTGTGTATTGGCGCTTGGATAGATTTTTGTTATCACACCTTCATAGCTTTTACTATCGCCATCCACACTATAGTGAAATTTTTGTCCGATTTTGACTTGTGTGTGGTACTTTTGGTCAAACTCCAAAACTAGTTTTCTCTCTTTTTTACTCTGGATTTTAAAAACAGTTTTGAGCATCATGCCACTCACGGTATCACCGACTTCTATATCTTTTTCGTAGATAATCCCATCAAATGGCGCTTTGAGGAAAGTTTTGTCAAATTTTGCTTGCGCATATTCAAGCTGATTTTTTGCATCTTCATACTTAAACGCAACCTGATCAAACTTGCCTTCATCGATGAGACTACGTACTTTGAGCTGTCTCTCATAATCCGCTTTTGCGTATTTGAGCGCAGTGTTTGCCATATCCAAAGTAGCTTTGATATCGCTGTTATCAAGGTAGGCTAAAACCTCTCCTTTTTTGACAACACTTGCCTCATCATACTTCACGCTTTTGACGATACCGCTTGCGTCAAACGCAAGGTTGGCACTTTTGTCTGCTGCTACATTAAAAGTCGCATAAACCTCTCCTGCGCTCAAAGATAAAACCAGACCAAATAACCCCAATAAAACTTTTCTCATTGTAAAAACTCCTCAATATTTTTGCCACTGTAGTAATAATAAAACGCATACGCAATTTCTAAATCATTTAAAGAACTCTCATACAAAGCCCTTGCATCCATCCTTGCGGCTAAGGCATCGAGATAGGCTACATTGTCCAATATACCGGCTTGATATTTTTTCTCTATTGTCTCAAACGCGCTTTGTGCCGCTACAAGCGCACTTTTGGCACTTTGTATCTTTATCTTGTTTGTATTTATCCTCTCACGAGAAAGTTCATGATGCATCTTTTGCTCATCATTTTTGTACTCTATGCGTTTATCAATCGCTCTTGCGTTTAGCTCAAGTGCCTCTGCACTCTCTTTGAGTACGCCTCCGTCATAGAGTCTGAAGTTTGCACTCAAAAGAATCTTGTTTTGGTTGTAAATACCCTCTGGATGCGTGAGGTCTGTGTTGTTGTAGCCATAATAACTATATGTGTCTTCGAGACGAATTTGCGGATAATAGATACTCTCAAGTGACGCGGCAAAACTTTTGATTGCATCTCTTGAAGCCTCAAGTGCGCTGATATCATCGAGTTTTTCCAAAGTTTCAAGCGGCACTTCTTTAAAGTGCGACTTCTCTAGTATTTTTATTGGTTTGGAGAGTTTTAACTCTAAAGCGCGTTTTTTCGTCAAGATATCAAGTTTGATGGCTTCGATATTATAAAGATTTGTCTCATAACTTGCTTTGAGTCGCTCCACTTCATCAGTGGTAGCCAACTTTGCATCATAAAAAGCACGCATTCTCTCAAGCTGCGTTTGGAGTGAAATAGATGCTTCTTCTCTTGCTCTTTGAGAAGAATCCAAACTTTTCATGGTGAAAAAATCTTGTACGATTTGTAAAGAGAGACTCTTTTTAAGCGCACCTTCATCATAAGAACTTGCCGCATATTCACTGCGTTTTTGCTCTACTAAAGAAGATCTTTTACCGCCGTCATAGATATCAAATCCAAGGTTGGCATACGCACTGTAAATATCCCCAGGTATCATCGCTGAACGCTCATGAGAGCTTTGATATGATGCACCCAAATCCAATGTCGGGTAATAACTGCTCTGCTGCGCATCTAGCTCTTTTTGTTTAGAATTTTTGTCGAGAGTTTGCGCTTGCATAAGCTTATTATTCTCTCCAACATATGCTAAAAGCGAGTGTAGGGTTTCGCCATAGATAAACGCAGGCAAGAGTAAAAACAGGGTTTTTTTCATTTTTTCACCTCTAATAGTTCAAATATATTATCTATAAATGTATCAAGCTCTTTTTTAAGATTTTCTATGGCGTGGGTGACATTTTTGGCGATAAACATTCCCTCTCCCATCACAAAGATTCCTCTGGCTAAAAACATCGCCTCTTGTTTGAGTTCACCGCTCTCTACTCCAGCTTGTAGTATCTCACGAAACCATCCGTAGTAGTTGTTAAAACACTGCGTTTGAAACGCCATCATCTCAGGGTTTTGCTGCATCAAAGAGAGAGAAACAAACTCTTTATAAATCTCCCGAAGCTCTTTATCTGCCTCAGAATAAAAAAACTCAGAAAACTTCTTGACCATCTCTTTTGTACTTTTTTGCTCAGAGAGCTCATGTGAGAGTTTCTGTGAATGTTCCGACATCATGATATTGGCTATCTCAAAAACTATCTCTTCTTTATTTTTGAAATACTCGTAAATCGTTCCTTTTCCTACCCCAGCCGCTTTAGCTATCTGAGAAATCGTCAAAGTATTTATACCATTTGCAACCACCAGCGCTTTACATGAGAGCGCTATATCTTTTTTCTTCTGTATCTTGTCAACAATTATTGCCATATTTACTCTCCATAAATGACCGACCATCAGTCAATAAAAAACAAAGTGTATTACTTTTAAACTTATATTTTTATAAACGCAAGATGCGTCTCATTTTTATTTAAGGGAAAAATCTTATGATTCTAAACTTAGCAATTCATTTCATAGACTCAAAAAAAGTGGAGGGTTTTAGATGTTACAAAATTTAGGAATTTTTTTTCTTGCAGCTTTTTTTGAGATATTTGGTTGTTACACTTTTTGGCTCTATTTTCGTTTAGAAAAATCTCCTCTGTGGCTAGTCGCAGGGCTTGTTTCACTTATACTTTTTGCTTATGTTTTGACCAAAATAGATGTAGAAAATGCAGGAAGAGTCTATGCTATCTATGGCGGGATATATATACTAGCATCCCTTTTGTGGCTTGTTGGCGTAGAGAAAGAGAGTTTTAACAGATGGGATATTATCGGTTCAGCTTTGGCTATGTTTGGTGCATTTCTTGTGTTTTATGGCAATGCAAAGATAGAATAAAAAGGATACAAAATGTCTCATGAGCATAATCATACACACGAGGTAAAAGGTAAAAACCTTTTTTTTACAATAATTTTAAACGTTATTATCACTGTAGCGCAAATCATCGGGGGTATCTTTTCTGGTTCATTGGCATTGCTGAGTGATGCACTGCACAACTTTAGTGATGTTGTAGCTCTTGTCATTGCATGGTGGGCAAACAAACTCTCAGGCAAGCAAAACAGTCTAGAGAAAACTTTTGGCTACAAACGCGCTGAAATTTTAGCGACCCTTTTTAACGCTTCTACACTTATGGGTATCGGGGTTTATCTTATTTTTGAGTCGATTGAAAGGTTTGTCCATCCACAAATCATCAGCTCAAACATCGTGATTTATCTGGCGATTTTAGGCATAGTATTCAATGCCGTAAGTGTGCTGCTTATCAAAGACGATGTGCATGACAATATGAACATCAAAGCAGCTTATCTGCATCTGCTCACTGATGTAATGACCTCTGTAGCTGTACTTATCGGCGGTATCGCTATGATGGTGTATGAGATTTTTTGGATTGATAGTGTAATTACCGTTATGATAGCGCTCTATCTGATAAAAAGCTCATTTGGGCTTATCATGCAAAGTAGCGCCATCTTGATGCAGTTTGCACCCAAAGATATCGACGCGCTAAAAATCCAAGAGTTTGTACTCCAAAACAGTGCCATCAAAGAGTTGCATCATTTGCATTTATGGCAACTCAGCGACAAAGAGCGTATGCTAGAGGCGAGGCTCAATTTTAGAGAAAATCTCACAATTTCGCAAGCACAAGAAGTTATTATTTCGCTAGAGAAGATGATCGAAAAAGAGTTTGATATTCACCATATTACTTTTGGAGTTGAGTATATGACATACTCAAGTGAACAGCTTATTTATAGAAGTTGTAAATGTTAAGGTCTTATCGTCTTCACTTTTTACTCTTCAACAAAACCAAATTCTTTAAAGAGTGTGTTGAGCTTCTCTTGTGGGAGTACGCCGATATTTCTAAAGACCTCATTACCCTTTTTGTCGTAAATAATCTGTGTTGGAATCATTCGGACATTGAGCTCATAAGCACTTTTTCTATCTTTAGCGACATTGATGAAGTGGATATTGTAGTTTGGATGTGATGCTTTGATTTTGTAAAGCATTTTTCCCATAATCTGGCAGCTATGACAACTCTCTGCTCCCACTTCTAAAAAATAGGGTTTGCCTTTGCCTATACTTGAAGCAACAAAGGCATATTTACTCTCTTCTAACATCTCTTGTGCAAAAAGTGATACCACAAAAAGTGAGCTTGTTAAAAAAATCTTTTTCATTTTTTTCCCTAAAACTGTTGTGCTGCTTGCCAAGCAAAATAGATGCTAAATCCAAGCAACATGAGTGCAAAAGCGTAGTTGAGCCAAGCGGAAAATTTGCCAAGAACCTTGTTTGAGACCACACTTTGTGCAAAACCCACCGATACACCCGCGGCGAGTAGAAGCATCGAGTGTCCAAGAGCAAAAACCAAAATAAGCGTATAGGCATAGATATATCCGCTATTTGCCGCGATACCGATAATCGCAACAAGCGGCGCCGAAGCGCAAGGCGTGCTCACAAGTCCAAAAATAAGCCCAATAATAAAACCGCCAAAAAGACGAAAATGGATTAGTTTTGCCATAAGAACGGATTTATCCACTTGACCTAAAAGACCAAATGCGTAGAGTCCGATAAGTAAACTTGCAAATGAAGCAAGCAGATAAGCCCATAGCGGTGCAATAGAGAAAAAGCCGCCAAATTTTGCAACGACAAAACCAAGTACAGAAAAACTAAGCATCACACCTAAAGCAAAAAGTGTAGCAAAAGCATAGGTATAGAGTGCTTTTTTGCGTCCGCTCAAATCTTTTGAGAGGGTGACTGAACTACCCACTAGAAGTGGTACGGAGACAAGTGAGCAGGGAGCAACTGCCGTAAGTGAGCCTGCTCCAAAAGCACCTGCGAAAACAAGTGCGGAGTTTGCTTCTAGAAGTGTTGTGATAAACTCTGGCATCTTAGGAGTTTATCAGTTTTAACACTTCATCAACACTCAGCACTTTACCCGTACTCACAACCTTGCCGTCTATCACAAGTCCTGGAGTGCTCATGACTCCGTATTCCATGATTTTGATGATATCATCGACTTTGAGAATTTGTGCAAATTTTCCGCTTTTTGCCACCGCTTCTTTGACTACTTTTTCAAGTGTTATACACTTTGCGCAACCTGTTCCTAAAACTTCGATTTTCATAAGAGACACCCTTGCATCATAGGTTCTAACTCGGCTGCGTTTACATCGCCTTCTATCGTGATAGATGCCCCTTGCGCTTCACTACGCACCTCAATACTTGTAATCTTTTGCATCATAGAAGGGTCACACTCACATTCGCATTTTCCCTCTTGACACGCTTGTACTTTTTTTTGTAAATCTGCAGCATTAAAGCCACCTAAAATCGCTTTGACACCGTTTTGTGTATTGTGTATTTGAAACATTTTTTCTCCTATAAAATAGCATTAAAGATAAAGCCTACGCCCATAATGCCTAGACCAACAATAGTAAAAAAGAGTGCGATAAGTCGCACATGTAGAATGCGTGATAAAATCATAGCCTCAGGCAAACTCAAAGCCGTAACCGCCATCATAAATGAAAGCGCACTGCCAAGCAACATTCCTTTTTGTGTAAGTACCTCTACGAGCGGCATAACTCCCGCTGCGTTTGAGTACATAGGAATCCCCAGCAAAACAGCCAAAGGTACACTATACCAACTATCGCCGCCTGTATAAGCAGCGATAAAATCAGCAGGCACATATCCGTGGATAAAAGCACCAATCCCTACGCCGGTAATAACATAAAGATAGATTTTTTTGAAAATATCCAGCGTATATTCCCACGACTCACGTATTCTCTGCATCATACTTAGAGAAATCTTTACATCTTCCAACTCTCCTTGCATAGGCGTTATTGGGATAAGTACATACGACTCTAAACGCAGCTTACCGATGATATAGCCGCCTAAAATTGCCACAAAAAGTCCAAAACCTATGTAAATAGCCGTGACTTTAATACCAAAAAGCCCAAAAAGCATAGCGATAGCTATTTCGTTGTTGAGTGGTGCGGAGATGAGAAAACTAAAGGTGATACCCATAGGGATACGCGCTTGCATAAAACCCAAAAAAAGTGGGATGGCACTACAGGAGCAAAATGGGGTAATAATCCCAAAAAGTGCAGCTAAGATATTGCCGCTCAATTCACTTTTGCCTTGAAGATAGAGGCGTACTTTTTCGGTGTTGCAGTAAGTACGCAAAAATGTTACAGCAAAAATGATGACGGCCAAAAGCATAAATATTTTGAGTGTATCATAGAGAAAAAAGTGTAAAGCTTCACCAGAGTGTGAATCTCTTTGCAATGTAAATAGCTCAAATACAACTCTCCCGCTGAGTCTCTCCCACCAATCAAACATTAGATGTTTAACTCCGCTTGGAGGCGAGGCAGAAGTTCTTTTTCTATGAGAACGAGTGTTTTTTCATACTCATTTTCTGCTTTGCCGCTTGGATCTTCAAAACCTATATGCATCGTTTTTACCGCTTTTGGGAACATCGGACATGTCTCATGAGCGTGATCACACACCGTTACCACTAAGTCAAACGCAGTATCTAAAACTGTATCTATAAGTTTGGAATGATATGTATCCAGCCAATACCCTTTTTGTTCCAAAAGTGCTTTGGCATACGGATTGACCGTTCCACTTGCTCGTACACCAGAGCTTTGGGCGAAAATTTTATCGCCGAGTTTTGCGTTGATAAGAGCCTCTGCCATGATAGAGCGGCAACTGTTTCCTGTACATAAAATTAAAACATTTTTTAGCATAAGAGATATACTCCTCTTTGAGAATTTTTTGAGTTGCAAAAGTGTAGCAGAATTATTTTAATATATCAACATATATTGATATAAAGATGTGAGTAAGCCAAACCTTAGGAGTAAGAAACTACTGTTGAAGTACCTTTTTTACTCTTTTGCTATGACTATTTTATCGCGACCGCCTTTTTTTGCTTCATAAAGTGCCTGATCTACTCGCTTGAAAAAACTCTCTTTATCTGCATCTGTGTGTATCTCTCCAAGCCCAAAACTCAGCGTTATTTTTACTCCCTCAAAATCATGCTCTTTTATCAGGACACGCACTATCTTTGCAAGGTTATTGGCATCACTTTGTGTTCTGTTCGTGAGTATAACAAACTCCTCGCCACCCCATCTATAAAGTGTATCTTTTTGCTGAACCATCAGAGATTTTACAAGTCTAGCACACTCTTTGAGGAGAAAGTCTCCCTTATCATGTCCATACGTATCATTGACATTTTTAAAAAAATCGATATCAAATAAGATAAGAGAAAAAGGAGTTGCGTTTTGCTTAAAAGCGCTCATGTACGTATCTAAAGCCAAATCATATTTTTTTCTATTGTAAAGTTTTGTGAGTGCATCTGTATATATTTCATCTCGCATTCTCTCTTCATCGCGGCGTTCTTTGGTGATATCATAACTCACGCTGAAATAGTTTGAAACATTCCCTTGAGTATCTTTTATAGAGTTGATTTTTTTCTTGTCGTAAAAAAGTGTTCCGTCTTTTTTCTTGTTGAGAAAAACATCTTCAAAATAATCATTTTTTATAAGAGAATGCCACATATTTGTATAGAAGTTTTTATTTTGCTTCCCTGATTTGAGCACTCTGGCATTTTGTCCTAAAAGTTCACTCTCCATATAACCCATATTGTGGCAAAAAGCATCATTGACATAAACGATATTTGCCATAGTATCTGTGACTAAAATCATTCCAGGGGCTTTTTTCACAACAGACCGTAATAAAAAATTTTCATTTTGCATTGCGACGAGTTTGGTGATGATTTTTTGAAATGAGATATATGCGATAAGCTCACCTGCTGCGTTTAGTAGAGGTGAAATACTCCACCTGACGATATATTCAAGCTGCTCTTTGGTGTAGTTTATGTTTTGACCGCTAAAGTTTTTGTCCGCCTGCAAATCTTTTTTTAGTTTCGTAAGCACTTCTTTATCGGTATTTGCACCCTGAAGTATTTTTGGGCTTTTTCCTAAAAGCTCTTCATTTGTATAACCCGTTTCACGCGTAAAAGCTTTATTTACATAGAGAAATTTTATCCCCTCATCCCAGTTGGTTGTTGTGATAACGATAGGATCCACGGCAATATCAAAAGCTTTGATAAGAGAGAGACTATCAAGTTCGCATAGAAGAGTTTTTAGAGTGTTGTTATGCTTATTCATCTTTCAATTATACCGTATCTCTAAGATGATTATTTATATAAAATACGTACAAATCCAAAAATAAAAATTCCCAAAGCCAGCTCTTTAAGCTCTCTATCATACAAAAGTATAAAAAGACCGCCGAACATAAGCGCAAACGAAAGTGCATAGGAGTTCACACTCTGCTTTAAATCTCTTTTTATCCACTCAAGCTGATCGTTTGAAAGCTCTACACTGAGCTCATTGGCGGCTATTTTTTTGATGGCGGATTTGATATCTTGTACCAAAAAAGGAAACTCTTTTATCTCCTGCGCAAGCGCTTCAAAGATACCCTCTTTGGCTCCAAGCGCCTTTGGGATATTCTTTTGCAAAATAGGCAAGATATCTTTTATCCCGTTGAAATTTTCTATATAGGTCGTACCAAGTCCTTCGATGATGGCACTCACCCTGAGAATATAAATAGCGTCACTCGGAAGTTTAAACGGCAAATCTCTTGTCGATTCAAGCACCTCAAAAGCTAGTTCTTGCATCGACTCACTGCTAAGATGCTCGCTGGAAAATATCTCAAACATTTTGGCACTAAACGCAGCAAGCTCTGCAACAGGTGCTTCGTAAGCGATGGTGCCAAGTTTTTTATTTGCTGCGATATAACGCTCATAATCCTGCTCATTCGCGGATTTTATCAGCTCAATAATAGCGATACGGGAGTTGTTAGGTACACTTTTGACCATGCCAAAATCAAGTAAAATCAGTTCACCTTCTTTGCTCACAAGCAGATTTCCTGGATGCGGATCTGCATGAAAATAGCCTTTGATAAGCATCTGCGTCGTATAAAAATCTACAAGTTTAGCGATGATAGCTTTAAAATCTATCTCATGTTTGAAGATATTTTCTTTGTCATCAAAACGAAAACCCTCCTCGTAGCTCATGACGATAGCATTGTCACTGCAAAGTTTTGTAAAAGGGCGTGGAAAACGCACACCGCTGTGTTTGTAAACCTCAGAGAATTTGATGAGATTTGCTAGCTCATGTGTGAGACTCACCTCTTGTAGTATCATCTTTGAAAACTCATTCACAACGGCTTCTATGGAGTTTTTTGTCGTGTGTGAAAAAAGCGGGCGGAAGAGTTTGTTAAAAAAACTGATGATACGAATATCTGCGACAACCTGTTCTTTGATGTAGCGTCTTCGGAGTTTCAGAGCTACTTTTTCACCCTCGTGCGTATGCGCGATATGCACCTGTCCGATGGACGCCGATGCTATCGGAGTAGGATCAAAATCTCTAAAAGCGCTCTCACTAAACGCAGCTTCAAAAACAAAAGTAAAGTCTTCACGGCTCATGTAGGGGAGTTGGTCATGTAGCTCTTTAAGTTCATCAAGATACTCTTTGTCAAAAAAGTCCGCACGTGTAGCAAGCACCTGTGCAAGTTTGATAAAACTAGCCCCCAGAGTCGTGATGGCATTTTTAAGCGCTTTGGGAGGAAGCGGCTTGAATCCAAAAAAACTTTTTTTCTTTTTTATCACGAGATAAATAGTGAGTAAAAAAGCAAAAACGCTATAAATCCGAATGGGTCTATAAAACCTGAGATTTTTGAAAAAAGAGTTTATTTGAGATCCTCTTTGAGTTTCTCAAGATCCGCTTTTGTCGCCAATCCGAGTTCATTTATAACCTCTTTGAGAGCCGTTTTAAGCTCCTCTTTGACACGTATCTCTTCTTCCTTGCCTTTTGTTTGTATAGATTCTAAAAAACTCTTTGCATCACCCGTTTTAAGTTTGCCTTCATTTTCGAGTTTTTTCACTTCTTCTTCTACTTTTTCTTTTAAAACACTTGCGGCACCGATGCTTGCGTATATCAAATCTTTTAACATCTTTTTTCTCCTATATTATTTACAACATTATAGTAAAACTTAGAATTTGTTCGTAGAAAATAAATGTCACTTCATCTTCTCTCTCGTAAAATTTTTCGTTCTTGAGATGGAAGTAAGAAGTTTATATGAGGGGTATTTTACGCACTTTTTATAAAAGTGCGTAAGTCAGTTACTGAAGTGTATCAAATGTGGATGCACGACGAATAAAAAAAATTATTCGAGTAGCTTTTGTATATCTTCTTCAATACTCTCAGGTGTCGTTGCAGGCGCATATCTTTGAAGTACATTTCCATCTTTATCGACCAAAAACTTCGTAAAGTTCCACTTGATGATATCAAGCCCTATCACGCCACCAGCATGTTTTTTCAAAAATCTATAAAGCGGATGTGCACTTACGCCATTTACATCAAGCTTGGAAAACATATCAAACTTCACGCCATAACTGCTTGAACAGAAATTTTTTATCTCCTCTTCACTCCCAGGTTCTTGTGAAAGAAACTGATTGCAAGGAAAACCGAGAATAGAAAGTCCTTTATCGCCGTATCGCTCATGGAGCGTCTCCAGTCCAGCGTATTGCCCCGTATAACCGCAATGACTTGCGACATTGACGATAAGCATCACACGACCTTTATACTTCTCAAGCTTCACTGTTTTGCCGTCTATATCTTTTACTCCAAACTCATATATACTCATATTTTCTCCTGCCATAAGGCTCAATGTTACCAAAAATAGCATCAAGATCTTTTTCATCATTTTGCCTCCAATAATCGCTTGCTAATGTCGTGTTGATAGCTAAACATACTCCGGGCTGATAATATACAAAAGTATCAAACAGGGAGTTTAAAAATCCAAAGAGCAGTTCATACTCAATCCTCTCTTTAAGTTCACAAAGCAAGAGTAGTAAATGCACAATAAACTTCATGGATTTTATACTGCTGTTTCAGCTGTAAGTGCCGTGTTTGAAAGTGATCAGAGAAAATATGCAAAAGATGTGAGGAAAAAAGTGGTGGACAATGTGAGATTCGAACTCACGGTAGCTTGCGCTACGGCCGCGTTCCAGGCGACTGGATTCAACCACTCTCCCAATTGTCCACGAGGAAAGAGTGAAATTTTATCCATAGTTATATTTATCTCTCCTAAAACCTCTCCAAAAAAAACTTTTTTTCAAAAAGCTTCCTGTTATCAAAGGCACGCTTTCCATTGCTATAGCATCACCTTTCAAATATATCGATGCAACCATTCGCAATATCATAGATAAACTTGATATAATTTGCGATGGTGAGGGGCTGGCATTTTCGTGCCCTATAACCCATCTCAAAGGCTTAACGCTCAAAAGTAGTGACTTTATGAAATATGATTTTTCCGATTTTCTCAAAGAACACAATCAAGTTATTTTGGAAGACTTTATTGATAAATATACCTCTTGCATCCATTACAGAAAAGATGAAGAAGTTCCGCTTACTCCTGAGTATTATAAAAGAATACTTAGTATCTTAAGCATTCCTTTTCATGAAAAAAAACTTCTTGACGCTTTTGAAGAACTGGCGCACTACAAAGTTTCATGTTCTATTCCTTATGTCATCGTAGCAAATGAGATTTATGGGCTCAAAAGTATTTTGATTGCGAAAATGTCACAACATCCTACATATATGCAGGTTATAGCACTTCTTGAGCTTATCAAGAAAGTCAATGATAGAGTCGCCTTTATATACCTCCACTCTTACGCAAACAAACTTATATCTTCAAACAATGTACGCATAAACTCTTTATCAGACCTTGTGGAGAAGCATATCATCACGCATTATGAGTCTCATCTCAAATGGCTTAGCAAACTTGCGTTTTTGATTAAAAATGGGCAAAAAGAGGATTTTGTCGAACTTGATGATGCTTTATGCGATTTTGGATTGTGGCTGCATACAAAAGGAAAAAAAGTTATTCACAATAACTCAAAATACAAATCTATCCAAAAACTCCACGAAAGCCTGCATCTTTTTGCAAAAAAGATTTATGACCACATCGGTATGAATGAACACCATATACTCATCAACTACCTTGAAAAGTGCGAACTCATATCACTGGGTATCGGCACGGAACTTGCCCTTATAGATAATATCCTGATGAATAAACGTATTATCAAAGACGCATTGACTGGAGCGCTTAATCGTCAAGCTTTGGAGAATGTTTTTGAGAGCCAATATGAACTCTCCTTGGCAACACACTCACCGTTTATCCTTGCAATGTGTGATTTAGATTTTTTTAAAGATATCAATGATACTTATGGGCATATTGCAGGGGATAAAATTTTGGCTTATTTTGTGCAGGTTGTGAAAAAAAATATCCGTAACTCGGATATCATTATCCGTTACGGAGGCGAAGAGTTTATTATTTTACTTCCTGCAATCAACAAAGAAAAAGGTCTTTTTGTTTTAGAAAAAATCCGTAAAAGTTTTCAAGAGATGCCACTAATGATAGAAAACGCAGCCATTTATGCCACTGTAAGTATAGGGATGATGGATATCAATCCCGAACATCTTTACAAAAAAAGTTTTCTAGAAAAGTATCTTGTTCTAGCAGACAGTGCACTCTATAGTGCGAAAGAAAATGGCAGAAATCGTGTAGAGAGTTTCTGCTCGTCTTTATAAAAAGCGCTTCGCTTGTTTTCGTAGTTTTAAGGAGTTGCATAACATCAGTAAACAATAGGCATTAGAGAATATCCTTGTAATTGTATTTCTCTAGGTCGATATAGTATTGCTTACCGAGGATGATTATACGTTCTTCTTTTGTCGCTCTTGCGTCAAATTTTTCTAGAATTTTTTTTCTTTTCTTTTTTGAGAACACTTGTTCTTTGAGATATTTATTGAGTGATATCACCCCGTTTTGTTGAGGATAAACCACCTCTTCTATCTCCGCATCAAGCGCCGTTTCATTCTTTTTTGGCTGTGGGGTAGAGAGAGTAAATTGTGACTGAAATGTTGCGAGAATATTTTTGAGCTGCTCATCTTTATCTCGATATATCTGTTCTATCTTGACACGTTCTTCGATAAGCATCTGCTCTTTTTGGTCTCTGAGACTTCGCGTCTCATCTTCAAGTTTTTCCACTTTTTGTTGCAGTTTTACGTTTTGTTCTTCTAAAAATTGGTAATACTTATCATTTACAACATTTACGAATGGTTTTTTACTTTGTACTTTTGTTTGGCTCGTTGGTTTTGTTTCGACTAGAACCATCTTCACATCGCCCTCAAGTACGCTCTCAAGTGAGCCTCTTCGGATTCTGTTGTGGATTGCCTCTTTGGAGATGCCAAAATACTCCGCTGCATCCGCTACGCTCATCTTGCTCATGAGAAACCCTTATCGCATATTTTCAAAAACGAGTGGTGCTTCCCACTCCATAGAACGGATAGTCGCGATCACTGTTTGCAGATCATCAAGTTTAGCACCTTTGACACGGATAGAGTCACCTTCTATCTGGGCATTAACTTTGAGTTTGAGATTTTTTATCTCCGCTGTTATCTTTTTCGCCTCTTTGGACTCGATATAGTCAACTATCTTAAAAGTCGCTTTTCTTGTTCCGCCGCTTGCATCTTCAACTTTTTGCTCATCCAAAACTTTTGACGAGAGACCTTGTTTCAATAACTTTGCTATAACAACATCTTTGAGTGCGTCAAGTTTGTTATCACTTGAAGCCACTAACACAAGTTGTTTCTCTTTTTCTTTATAGTTCACTTCAAAAGGAGTGCCTTTGAAGTCATAACGGTTTGCAACTTCCCTTTCGACGAGGTTTATCGCATCTTTAAAGCTTTGCATATTTATTTTCGCACTAATATCAAACGAGTATTCTTTTGCCATTTTCTAACCCTTTTTTATAACAATAAGGTTGATTATAACATATTTCTAAAACAACAAACTTCCATCGAAGCTAAATCCACCGCCGAAACTGTTAGCAAAACTCGGGTCTTCATAACCTGCCATAACAGATTTTGAGCGAAGTTTTTCTATGTCTGCTTTGCTTGAGATATTTTGCGGACAAACAATCGTGCAAGCATTACAAAGTGTACAATCCCAAACACCGTTTGTTTGTATAACATCAAGTTTGTCTTTGTTATCACTCTCGCGTTTGTCACTCACATATCTCCAAACTCTGGTAAGTGCAAATGGACCTAAAAACTCTTCGTTAACGCTATAAACAGGGCAGGCACTATAACATGAGCCACACAAGATACAATCACTTTGAATCTCATTAATTTTTTCATCTTCAGGACTCAGTAAAATGCTATGACTTAGAGAATTTTGCCAGGCTTTTGCTTTTGCATTAAATGCATAAGAATTACTCATGTCAACAATCAAATCACGAAGTACAGGAACATTGTTCAAAGGCTCTATCACATCGCCCTCTTGAACTTTATATGAGCACGCTAATACTTCTTTACCATTGACTCGCATCGAACAACTGCCACAAACACTGCTTCTACAGCCACTAGAAAAAGAGAGAGAAGCATCCTGTTTTGTTTTTATCTCTTGCAAAAGCTCAAGGAGAGTTGCGTTTTGCAAAGCAACTTCATACTCCAAAAGTGCCTCTTTTTTTTGTGGCTCGCGGATATATCTTTTGACTTGTACTTTCATCTTCTACTCCATAAAGTCGGCACACAAAACGCCGTCTTCTTTCCATGTTATCGTGTGCGCTTTATAAGCCATATCATTCTTTTTTTGGATATCGCTTCTGTAGTGTGCGCCACGGCTCTCATTTCTGCTGATGGCACAAACCAAAATGATTTCACAAAGCTCAACCATATTGCCAAATTCTATAAACTCTACAAGGTTTGTGTTGCAAATTTTGGATTTGTCTTTTGGTCCCATAAAAGGGATTTCTCGTTGGATTTGACGGATAGCTCCAAGAACCGCTTTGAGCCCCATATCATCTCGGCTTATCCCTGCGTTATTGTAAAAAATATTGCCTATAAAGCTGCGTTTTTCATAAAAATCTATCTGATTGGTAAAGTATTTGACACCC
>MIBW01000050.1 GCA_001829625.1 Sulfurimonas sp. GWF2_37_8
TGCTCTTGGGGATGTTGCTTAATCTCTTTGAACTTTTTTCTTTTTCTCGTTCCATCCTTTTCTTGGGTGGAATGCAGACAAAAGCAAAAAAAACTAGCGAATCAAATACAAAATAATATCTAAGGATACACATGCCACAAGTACACAAAAATCAAAATAGTAAAGTGAATGAACTCAAAAGTGCAATAATGCAATCTAAAAAATCGTTTATGATAGTTGGATTTTTCAGTTTATTTATCAATCTACTCATGCTTGTTCCATCTTTATACATGTTACAGCTTTATGATAGGGTATTGACGAGTAGAAGTTTAGAAACACTTGTAATGCTTACTTTAATTGTTCTTGTTCTATTCATCACAATGGCTACTTTAGAGATTGTAAGATCTAAAATACTTGTATTTGTAGGAAATAAACTTGATAGTCTTTTAAGCAAAAGAGTTTTTGAATCACTTTTTGATTTGGCGAATAAGCAAGGAGGAAAGGCATCTTCAATGCCTTTGAATGATTTAACACAAATAAGACAATTTATGACAGGTCAGGCTCTTTTTGCTTTTTTTGATGCACCATGGATGCCCATATATATAGCAGTTCTTTTTATGTTTCATCCTTGGTTTGGATATTTTGCTATTTTCGCAGGAATTGTTTTGGTAACTCTTGCATTACTCAATGAATACGACACAAAAGAAAAATTATTAGAAGCAAATGTCATGAACAGAGCCTCTACTTTGTATGTAGATTCAAATTTAAGAAACGCAGAAGTTGTAAATGCTCTTGGCATGAAAGCAAATATTCATAACATCTGGAGAGATAAATACTACTCTTATTTAAATGCACAAACAGATGCAAGTAACAAAGCTGGTGTTTGGTCCAATCTCTCAAAAAGTTTAAGAATGCTATTTCAGTCACTCATATTGGGACTTGGTGGCTATCTTGCAATAAAATCAGAAGTCAGCCCTGGTATGATGATAGCAGCTTCCATCATCATGGGTCGAGCTTTAGCTCCACTTGATTTGATGATTGCTAGCTGGAAAGGTTTTAGTAGTGCGAGAACATCGTATGAGAGATTAGAAGGATTATTAGAAAATTTTCCAAAAAATAAAGAGCACATGAAGCTCCCAGCACCTCATGGTGAAATCCTCCTTGAGGGCGTAGTCGTCATTCCACCAAATGCACAACAGCCATCTATTCGAGGTATCTCTATGAAGATAAATAAAGGCGATGTTGTGGGAATAATAGGACCGAGTGCTGCTGGAAAATCCTCTTTAGCTAGAATAATTTTAGGACTCTGGCCCTTAGTCGCTGGAAAAGCTAGACTTGACAAAGCGGATATTTATCAATGGGACAAAGTTGACCTAGGAAAATATATAGGTTACTTGCCTCAGGATATAGAGCTTTTTGAGGGAACTATTAGTCAAAATATATCAAGATTTAGTGAAATAGATTCAGTCAAAGTTGTAGAAGCTGCAAAAAAAGCGGGCGTTCATGAGATGATTTTAAGATTAGCAGAAGGGTATGACACGAAAATAGGCTCTGGTGGAGAATCGCTCTCTGGCGGTCAAAGACAGCGAGTAGGGTTAGCGCGAGCTATTTACAATAATCCTGTTTTGGTTGTTCTTGATGAGCCAAACTCAAATCTTGATGAACAAGGTGAGCTAGCACTTGTTGAAGCTATAAAATCACTCAAAAAAAGCAAATCAACTGTAATAATAATTACACACCGACCAAATATATTGCAAGTGACCAACAAATTAGCTGTTATTAAACAGGGATTATTAGAGTTATATGGCGATACAAATGAAGTTCTCTCGAAATTAGCTGCCGCAAATCAAGCCGCTCAAGCTCAAAATTCAGCACCTAATTCACACGAAGCACAAACAATATCGCTCAGTAAATCAAGCAGTTAGGAAAGATTATGGACAAAAAACAGATAAAAGTGCCCTCACATGATGACACTGCAGTAGTTAGATTTGGATTAGTAGTTGTATTCGTTGTCTTTGTATTGATTGGTGGCTGGATGACTTTTGCTCCACTTGCAACCTCTTCAGTTGCGAGTGGAAAAGTTTCAGCAGATTTGGGTAAAAAAACTATGCAACATTTAGAGGGTGGAATCATCGAAGCTATTTATGTGAAAGATGGCGATAAGGTAAAAAAAGAGCAAATTCTAATGAAGTTAAGTGATGTGCAAGTGAAAGCACAACTTGATATTTTAAATGCTCAATACCAAGATAGCATCGCTCTTTTAGCGCGACTGAAAGCTCAAAGAGATAGTTTGAAGCAGATAGAATTTCCAAAAGAGTTGCATGATGCAGATTCTATAAAAAATCAAATGAATATTTTTATTTCATCCAATAAATCTATTGAAGATGAAACTGCAATCACAAATAATAAAATTGTACAACTGCAGAGTCAAATAGATGGTACAGCTTCATTAATGAGTAGTAAAAAAAATAGATTCGAATCTATTTCAGAAGAGATTTTAGAGTGGGAAGATTTATATAAACAGAGACTTGTTGATAAACAAAAAATCAGAGACCTACAAAGAGAAAGTAATATGATAGAGGGTGATTTAGCGAGTGCAAAATCGGAAATAGCAAAGTTAAAAGAGCAGATAAGTGAAGTTAACACGCAAAAACTATTAAGAGAAAAGCAGTTCAAAAATGAGACTCTACAAAAATATGTAGAAGCAGAGACGCATCTCTCAGATTTGAAATCAAAAATTATTGCCAATGAAGATATTTTAAACAGAACAACTATCTCTTCACCCATTAATGGAACAGTTGTAGGACTCAGTCTGCATACTGTGGGTGGTGTAGTAAACCCTAGTAAACCAATACTTGAAATAATTCCAGAAGATGCAAAGCTTCTAGTTATTGCTCAAGTTAAAACAACAGATATTGATAAAGTGAAAGTTGGACTCCTTGCAGAGGTAAAGTTTGCAGCCTTTAATCTCAAGAATATTCTTGTTATAAATGGTAGAGTTATTCATGTATCAGCAGATATTTTTATAGATGAGGCAACACAATCTCCCTATTATGAAGCTAAAATAGAAATTACACAAGAGGGGAAAGAAAGATTAGAAGAAAAAGGATTTGTGTTCGTTTCAGGTATGCCTGCAGAGGTCATGATAAATATAGGAAATAGAACTGCACTCGACTACCTTACAAAACCTTTCCAAGAGATGTTAGATAGGAGCTTAAATGAAGAATAATTTCATGATAAAGTTGCTTTTAATAGTAGTAATTTTCGTAACTTATATAAATGCTGCTGAGGTACTACTCTTTTCAAAGGCGTATGAACTCGCTCTTATAAATACAAACGCAATTAAATCTTCAGCGTATAGGGCTGAGGCAGAGAAAGAGAAGCTTAATCAGGAATATTCCAAACTCTATCCTCAAATTAACTTCTCTGTGAACTATGGCAAATCAGATTATCAGTATAATCCAAACTATGCCCAACTCGACCATGTAAGACAAGGCATGTTTAGTAATACACTTTCCCTGAGACAGTCAATATATAACGCAGATATATTTTCTAAAATAGCTATGGAGAAATCAAGAGGCAGACTTTACGAAATTGATTCAGACTTAAAAAAAGAGGAGTTGGCTCAGAATGTATTTAAAATATATCTTGAGTTATTAAAATCACACAATAAAATAAAACTCTATCAATCAAATCTTCAATTTACTAAGTCTAAACTAGATATGTTGACCCAGCGTTATGCTATGAATTTGGCAAACAAGATGGATTTATTACAGATGCAGGTTGAGTATAGCTCTGCTTTGATAAATTTAGATAAGGAAAAAAAATCACTCAAAGTAAATGAGCTTAAATTGACGCAATATATAGGTGATGCAGAGTATAAATTACCAACCCTAGAGATAAATAAGCAAACACTTGACAATATTCAAGCCATAAAAGAGTCACTTGTAAGTAGTGATAATTTTGAAAAAAATTTAAAAGTACTTCGGGCACAGGTGTCATTACAACTAGCAAAAGAGCAGATTACAAATGCCTCAGATGCACATTATCCTCGCTTAGATTTACAAGCATCTGCCTCTAAATACAGTACAGATAACCCAACAAGTGATACACCTTATAATAATGTACAACAAGTGGCACTTGTTCTAAATATTCCTATCTACAGTGGTGGCATGGTTTCATCTATGGTCGCTTCATCTCTGCTTATGAGCAAAGCTGCAAATGAAGATTTGATAGATACAAAAAAGCAAGTTCAGGTGCAGTATGATGAATATTTCGTATCGTTTAGTATCTCTGCAGAATCAGTTTTGATGTATAAAAATGCACTTGAATCTGCTGAACTTTATGTGAATGCGGTTGAACAAGGCTACGAACATGGCTTAAAAAGCATTATAGATTTAAACGAAGCAAACACTAATTTATATGATGTGAAATATAAGTATCTCGATAATATTCATGGAATGGTTGACGCATATATAGGATTGTTGATTGTAAGTAACAATTTTGAGAACATTGCTTTGTTGGACAAAATAATAGAATAATTGAGAATAAACTCAAAGGAGATGCATGAAAAATCTTTTTTTTATCATAATAATTTTTGTTCAAATGGCATGTGCATTTGACAATTACTATTATCAAAATAACCAAAAAATATATTTAACGCCTGTAACAACACCTTCTAGTAATTTATTAAAAAATAATTCAGATATAGATTACCATCAAAATGAAAAAGGAATTATTTTAGGAGTAGGAGACAAAATTATAGTAAAAATAAAAGATGGAGTTGAAATAGATTATTTATTATCTCACTTTAATCTCTCTTTTGAGAAGATGCTTGCAAAAAATCTCTATCTTTTAAAAACTGAGAACAAACAAATGACCATTGACATCTCAAATAGACTCAATGAACATAATGAAGTCGAATATGCACAACCTGATTTTATTAAAATGAGACACAAAAGGTAGTGATGATGAAAAAAGCTTTTTTTGTTTTGATTTCAGTGCTCTTTATCGGATGCACAGAAGAGAGTTCATCTCCTGCAACAAACACCGATATTTTAACTATGTCATTAGAAGATGAACCCTATTATCAGCAACAGTGGTATTTGCATTATGATAACTTTTTTTATATTCAAAATAATATAGAAGCAAATGCACATATCAATGTAGGAAATATGCTTCAAACAAATGGCGGTAAAGGTGTGAAAATAGCTATTATAGATGATGGGCTTGATATGACGCATGAAGATTTAGTGGGTGCGATAATAAATAGTTACGATATGAATACAAAAACAACGAATGTATCTCATACTACAGCATGTGGATTTCATGGTACAGCAGTCACAGGTATCATAGGTGCAAGAGTCAATCACAAAGGCATTCACGGCATTGCGAGTAGCTCTAGTATAATATTTTTAAAATACAAAGAGTTTATGAGTGAGAGTGAAACCATAGAACTCTTTGCAAAAGCTGAGGAGTTTGGAGCGGATATTATTAACTGTAGTTGGGGTACAAATGATGTATCGCAACCTGTAAAAGAAAAAATCCAAGATTTAGCCATAAATGGTAGAAATGGCAAAGGTACAATCATAGTTTTTGCCGCTGGAAATGAGAATAAAGATATGGGAAATGATGAATCTTCAATTCCTGAGGTAATAGCAGTGGGTGCAACCGATAAAGATAATTTACGAGTATGGTATAGCAATTATGGGCAAAATTTGGATGTCATGGCACCAGGTGGTTCTGATATAGGCATCACTACTCTGGATGATATGTATCAAAATGGATTGTCCTCAATGGATGAAAACTACTTTTTATATAATGATGATTATCCATTTATAGGAACATCCGCTTCTGCCCCTATAGTAAGCGGTGCAATCGCGCTTCTTCTTGAAAAAAATCCTAATGTGACAAGAGCAGAGGTAGAAACGATACTTCAAAATTCGAGTGATAAGATAGGAGCTGTTCCCTATGTTACTGGCAGAAATAATGTGTACGGATATGGTAAAATTAATTTAACGAATCTTATGGCACTTTGATGCTAGCCCATATATTAATCTGTCAACCCTATATCATACACGGAATACAACATTCTAAGCAGCTGTTTCTCTAAGTAACATTTTTTCTTCATACTCAAATGGTGATAGTTTTTATGGAATGAGTGCATTCTTTGTTTATTGTAAGAAACTTCAATATATTCAAATATTTCTTGATTTGTTTGTGCTCTGGTTTCAAATATTTCATGATAAACAAGCTCAGTTTTTAGGGTGCCCCTTGAGGGTAAAAAAGCTCTCTGCTACTGCATTATCCCAGCAATTTCCTTTTCTACTCATCCATAGAGCAACCAACAATTTTTCTTGAGTATAAATCAATCACTGTTGCAAGATATAACCAACCTTTGTTTGTCGGTATATAAGTGATATCTCCAACATATTTAGTGTCTGGTAATGAAGTATAAAAGTCTCTATTGAGAATTGTTTGGTGCTATCGGTAAATCATGGTTAGAATCGGTCGTATTGACTTCAAATTTTCGCTTCATTTTTACAAATAAATTCAAATCTAACATAATATTTTTAATTCTTCTTCTTGAAACAATAATCCCATATCTTTGGAGTAATGTATTTTTTAAACGCCTTGTTCCATATGTTTGACGTGATTGTTCATGGATGCACAAAAGCGCAAGGGTTTTATTACAGTAAAGCGATTGCAGCAGATATTTTTTATACTTTTGTTTGTGAACAAAATGCTAAAACTTACCCGAATTCCTAAACTCTGCAATTTCCAATTCAACCATATCATTGATCATAATTGTGAAAAGTTCTGATATCATATTGGGTGAAACACCCAGTTCGATGGCTTTATGACGTACTTTTTGAACAATAAAGTCCATTCTATCATCTGCCTTGACTTCATCGATGCTGTTTTTAAATGAGGCTGCTTGACGCACAAGGTGACTTCGTTCGGAAATAAGCTCTACAAGTTGTGAATCGATTTTGTCTATCTCTTGTCTGACTTCCATTAGTGAATTACATTTTTTCATATTTACCCCTTAAAGTGCTTGTGCTAAAAATGGATTGTCGGCTATTTCTATAGCTTTCCTGCCTGCTTCAGATACTAAAGCATATTGATGTAACAAATACGCTGATTGCTTAAGTTTTTCTGCTATATGTTTATCAACGGCTTCCAAATCATAATTATATGCTAATCCAAGAGCATCTTTATTTAATTCGAATAAATTTTTTAAATCTCTATGGATGCTGACTATTTGCTCCATTATGGATAAACTTTTGTTACGAGCATCTAAAAACGCAGGAGATTTTTGTGCATAGACACGCATATCATCTGGTGCAATAGAGGACATTTGATTAAAGAGTACATCATACTCTTTACATCTTGCAGTGAAGTTTTGAGACAAAACAAAATTTGCGATTTTTGCTTGAAATTTTGGATACTCGTTTGAGAATTTTTCTTTCATAATCTACCTATAGTTATATGTATTTTGTATGGTAACTAAAAAGAGATAATAAATCTGTTAACACTTTTGTAACTATTGGAATATATAATACTACTCACGATTCTCCTGTATATGCTTATGCTGATTCCATGAGCAAATACTAAACCTTCTGAACTTTAGTTGAGAAGGTTTACCTTTCTATATCTTTATTAATCTACGCCAAACAAGCTACACCAATTACAAGAATAGTAAACATAACTACTCATATAAAAAATCTCCGCCACTTGCAGCTTTATCTATAGTTTTGTTCATTTTTTCCTCTTGAATTGTGTTTTATATATTTTGTTTTTGACATGAGCAACTCTACTTATTAAAAGTTTGCATTGAGAGATAAGATAGAAGATAAAATTGTGGTACTTAAACTCCCTTTTAATGATAGTTAGTTTGGTTTCACAAGTTTCTTTATCTCTTTTGGCAAATGCGCAAAAGGGAGTTTCAGTATCCCTTTTTTGACTCCATTTTCGAGTATATTGATATCTACTGTCATCTGTTGAGGGTGTAAACGCAGGACTTGATGCACACAATTTTTCTCTTTGTAGGAGATACTCTTATTTGAAAAATCTATGATTGGTTTTTTAGCAGCCACGCCTAGTCCCTTAGGTAGATGCCACTCTCTTTGACATCGATTTTACTATCATCTACGAGTGTAGTCAAGGCGCGTTTAAAATCTTTTTTGCTTAGACCAAATACATCTTTGATAAGTTCCGCATCGCTTTTATAGTTGTATGGCATGATGCCTTTATTTTTTTGTAAAAGTTCAAAAACTTTCTCAGCAGATCCACCGCTTTTTTTACTTCCTGGTTTTCGAAGAACAAGGTCGATATTGCCGTCTTTACGTATAGTTTTGACATACGCTGATTTTTCATCACAGAGATTGATAGTTTCAAAAATCTCAGTGTGGTAGATAAGCCCTTCATATTTGCCGTTGACGATGCATTTAAATCCGAGTGGCGTTTCTGAGATAACGAGGATTTTGACTTCGTCGTTTATTTTAAGATCTCTCATGCGTCTCTGGAAAAATTCACCTAGTTTTTCTGTTCCCACAAGGCGGTGTGTTCTCTCATCATAAATGACTTTGAGAAATCTTTTTTCTCCGAGTTTAAACGGCGTTTTTTGAAACATATTTGGAACAAATAAATCTTTTGCAAGTCCCCATTTCATAAACGCACCAAAAGGAGCAATATCCGCTACCTCAAAAACTGCGTATTCATCTAGCATAGCTGTAGGTGTGAGGGTTGTTGCTATAAGTCTGTCTTCTGAATCAGTATATAAAAATACTTCTACAAGGGAGTCTTCAATCATTGTATCCGTGACATAAGATTGCGGTAAAAGCACGTCTTTTCCGTCTTGTGACATAATAAAAACACCATGAGGTGTATGTCTGTCAACTCTAAGGCAGTTGAGGAGTCCTAATTCTAAATATTCGCTTTGTTTCATTGCGTTTCCTTGGTATTTCCGTATTTTAGTTATCGTGTTTGACACACGTCTAAGTGCGACATTATAGCTATTAATTATGATAATTGCATTTAGCTGTGTTACGCTCTTTTTTTGCAAAATTGTATCGTATCTTAAAAAATTGATTTCTCTTTTGGCACTCAGTAAAGAACAAGCGCATTCGGATATTATTGCGAAAATTATATAATACAAGGAAAAATCATGTTTAAAATAGTGGTAGAAAAAGAGTGTGGATGTTTTAAAAGAAGTGATCTTCAAAACAATATAGCGATGCCTTCAAAAGATGAAGCATTGACAAAAACTCTTGAGATGCGTGATCACATGAACGATGAGTTTTGTGGGAAACACCAGTTTAAAGTTCAAGAAGTTGGTGATACTTTTGTTATTGCCATGAATGATTCTACGAGTAATGGTTGTTGTGGCGGAGGATGTGGTTCTCATTAATCCTTTGCTTTTACTTTTGACGCATTAATAAATATCTTGATTTAAATAATGCGTCAGCTAGCATCATTGTCACTTGTTTCTATCGAATATTATGACTTTACGCTAAGTGTTTCGATATTTTTTGGTGTATTTAGTACGCCCTTACAGTTTCTTTTACTTCTCCATTACGACTTTGAAAAGACGGTTGCGTTTATAAGTTCGCGCATCAATAAATAAGAAGGTTGGCAAAAAAAAGATGGCAGAGTAGGTATAGGACTTATGAACGGTTATGTGATGGTTCGAATGTTTTCAGGTTTTTCAGAGGCTGAGGTAATGGAAAAAGTTATCAAAGAAACAGAAGATATTTTTGGATTTTTACACTTTAGATACAATGTAGTTTAAAAAATGGGAATATTTTTTGCTATTTTTGTTTATCACACATGAGCGGGAAAATATGATACTTTTAAAAAATACAAAAGAGAGAGTGAGCTATTATAAAATCGATATTTATCCGACACTTTTTGGAGATTTTCTTATCCAACGAGAGTACGGTGCTCTGCATCATAAAGCCCCAACAAATATCATCAAAGAGTATGCCGATACACATAAAGATGCACTTTTACATATACTCAATTTAGCTGTGGATAAAAAGAACCTCGGTTATTTACGTGTAAGTAAGCACTGCGTTTATTGAAATAAGGTTCAAATAAAGGGGACTTCTACACTAAGAATCAAGCAGTACGTTCACTTTGTCTCTGCCGGTGTTTTTTGCATTGTAAAGTGCTCTATCGGCTCTCTCAAAAAATTTGCTTCCTGTGTCATGCGCGTTAAGTATTGTGATGCCGATGCTTACACTTAAAAAACCTACTTTTTCAAAAGAGAACATTTTCACTTCGTTTCTTAGACGCTGCGCAAATTCTATAGCATCTTCTAAAGTGTTTTGGAGAGAGAAAATGGCAAACTCTTCCCCGCCAATCCTATAGAATTTATCATGCTCGCGTATGTTTTTGGAGATAATCTCACTGAGTTGTACAAGAACTATGTCTCCCGTAGCATGACCAAAAGTATCGTTTACAGATTTAAAATAGTCTATATCGATGATCATCAAATATTGACCGATACTTTTTCTTTGGTTATTCATATTTTCTAAATCTTCATTAAAGACATGTCTGTTGTAAATTTTAGTCAGTGCATCTTTGTTTGCTTGTTCTAAAAGTTTTGCATCTTTATGATCAAGCTGTTTGATAAAGTAAAAAATGATACCAAAAACGATTAACAACAATATCAGTAATATAGATGCAAAAAGTTTAAACATTCTTCGCATTTTTATAAACTCAGTTTCAAGAGGCATTGTGACTGATACAAAAGCACGAATATCTCCAACTTTTTCATAAAATCCTGCTTTATCACCATATTGTTCTACTAATGATTTAGGTGCTTTTTGTGGCGCACTGTGGCATTGCATACATGACTCAACATTGGTTGTCACAGGCATAGCATAAAAAATATACTCATGATTATTGGTAAGCATATGTTCATGATGTTTGTCTCTCTTATTGGTACTAAACTCTTTTAAGATTTGTAGCTCATGTGCGTTTGCCTGATTTAAAGGATTTCTTGGGTTGTTTGAGGCAAATTTGTAGTGTATCTCTTCTATCTTGTTTGCACTTCTTTGTTTGTTATATTCTTGCATAATATTTCTTGACATATAGGTAAAAGAGAGAAGTTTTGGATCAAAAAAATCTTTATCAATATTGCCTTGATCTTTTAAAGCATATATAACAGGTTTTAATTGCTCTTCAACATACGTATGAAGAGCCTTATTATGCATGATTAAATCTTGTAACTTTGCTTGGTTCTCTTCTAGGGCATAACTTTTAAACATGGAATAGGCACTCAAAAGAACAAAGATATATACAACACCCATCAGTACAAAAGTTTTGAGTAAAAGTTTTGTATTAGCAACAGCCATAATAACCTCCGTAAACAACGTAGTATAAATTGAAATATATAAATAATGTATAAACTTAGATAAAAATATTAATATTTATTTAAGTTAATTTCTATTTATATTGCAAATTGAAATAAAAATAGACTTAATAAGTCAAATAGTATATCTTTTTATATCAAAAAGAGTGAGGTTAGAATGGTTTTAGGAAAATGTCCTTATTGTAATAATGGAAATATTGAAGTTCAAGAAAAAGAAGTACGTGGAAAAAAAGTAAAATTATATGTTTGTTCCAATGCTTCATGGATAACGGAAGACGGGGAAATGTTTGAATTGAGTGCTGAAGCAAGCTGTGACTTTCGAATTTGGCAAAACTCTTTGGCAAAATATGGAAAATGGCTTACATACAAAGAAGTGCGAATTTTACTTGAAGAGAAAGTGCTTGAAGTAAAACTTTTGAGTAAAAAATATGGAAAAAAAATTTATTATGAAAAAAATATTATACTCAATCAAGAGTATGGAGTGAGTGTATTATGGGATTAAATGGGAAATATTTACAATTCTTTATGAAACCTTAGTGAGTAAACATTTAAACTTAATAAATCTTTTACATTTATTTATGTATAATCCCAGTCCGCTTTGCTGTTTTAACAAAAAAAGTAAGAGTATTTCTATCTCTATATATAATGTAAAGATAAAAGTATTGGCAAGCCGGTTAATATGGTTTGCCTCAAAGCAGCAAAGAAAAAGAAAAATAGAAGGAACTTTCAATGAAAGTAAGAGCTTCAGTTAAGAAGATGTGTGACGATTGTAAAGTTGTCAAAAGAAAAGGCATTGTTAGAGTAATCTGCAAAGTTAAAAAACATAAACAGAGACAAGGATAATCATGGCTCGTATATCTGGTGTCGATTTACCTAAAAAGAAAAGAGTAGAGTACGGTCTAACGTACATCTATGGTATTGGTCTTCATGCTTCTCGTCTAATTTTAGACGCAACAGGCATTGACTATAATAAAAGAGTTTATGAACTCGATGAAGCTGATGTAGCTGCAATTACAAATGAAATCCGTGAAAACCATATGGTTGAGGGTGATTTACGTAAAAAAGTAGCTATGGATATTAAGGCACTTATGGATTTAGGTTCATACCGTGGTCTTCGTCACCGTCGTGGTCTTCCATGCCGTGGTCAAAAAACTAAGACAAATGCGCGTACTCGTAAGGGTAAACGTAAAACTGTCGGCGCAGCGTAAGGATTAGCAGATGGCAAAAAGAAAAGCTGTTAGAAAAAAAGTAGTAAAGAAAAATATTGCTCGTGGTATAGTTCATATCTCTGCATCATTTAACAATACACTTGTAACAATTACAGATGAGATGGGCAACATGATTGCTTGGAGTTCTGCTGGAAGTTTAGGCTTCAAAGGTAGTAAAAAATCTACTCCATTCGCAGCGCAAGCAGCGGTTGAAGATGCAGTAGCAAAAGCTCAAGTACATGGTATTAAAGAACTTGGTATTAAAGTTCAAGGTCCTGGTTCAGGTCGTGAAACAGCAACTAAAGCTGTAGGTGCTATCGAAGGTATCCGCGTTACGTTTATGAAAGACGTTACTGCATTACCACACAACGGTTGTCGCGCACCTAAGCGTCGTAGAGTTTAAGGAGATTACTGATGGCAAGATATAGAGGTCCAGTAGAAAAAATCGAAAGAAGATTTGGTGTAAGCCTTAACCTTAAAGGTGAACGTCGTTTAGCAGGGAAATCTGCATTAGATAAACGTCCTTATGCTCCAGGTCAACACGGTCAACGTCGTAAAAAAGTATCTGAGTATGGTTTACAGCTAAATGAAAAACAAAAAGCGAAATTTATGTATGGTGTTTCTGAGAAACAGTTCCGTGCTATTTTCGTTGAAGCTAAACGTCGTGAAGGTAATACAGGTACAAACCTAGTAACACTTATCGAGCAAAGATTAGACAATGTTGTTTATAGAATGGGGTTTGCATCGACTCGTCGTTTTGCTCGCCAACTTGTAACTCATGGTCACATCCTTGTAAATGGTAAAAAATTGGATATTCCTTCTTACCGCGTACAGCCTGGTCAAAAAGTTGAAGTTCGTGAATCAAGCAAAAAAAATGCTCAAATCATACGTGCTATCGAATTGACTAACCAAACAGGTATAGCTCCATGGGTTGATATCGATGCTGATAAAGTATTTGGTATATTTACTCGTTTACCAGAGCGTGAAGAAGTTGTTATTCCTGTAGAAGAGCGTTTAATCGTTGAGCTTTACTCGAAATAATAAATAATATAAAGGGCGTTAAAGAATGAAAAAAATTAAAACTACTCCACTTGCTCCTAAAGAATTTGAGGTAGAACAGATTAGTGAGAATGAAGCTAATATAATGGCATACCCTTTTGAAACAGGCTATGCTATATCGTTAGCACATCCACTTCGCCGTTTTCTATTAAGTAGCTCGGTTGGTTATGCGCCAATAGCTATAAAAATCGAGGGTGCTAAGCATGAGTTTGACTCTGTTCGTGGTATGCTTGAAGATATTTCAGACTTTATCTTAAATCTTAAAGAGATTCGCTTTAAATTAAATGCTGATGTTACTGAAGCGGAGATAAATTATTCATTTGCTGGACCATGTACAATCAATGGTTTAGATTTAACAAATGACGAAGTTGAAATAGTAACTCCAAATGCTCCACTTGCAACTTTAAATGAAGATGCAACACTTAATTTCACTATTAAAATCGCACAAGGTATAGGATATGTACCGAGTGAAGATACATATACTGAGTTAGAAGATGGATATATAGCATTGGATGCTTATTTTACTCCTGTACGCAGTGCAACATACAAAATTGAAAATGTGCTTGTTGAAGACAATCCTAACTTTGAAAGAGTAATTATAAACATAAGAACTGATGGACAGATTTCACCAGTTGATGCGTTTAGAAACTCTTTGGAAGTTATGTATGCGCAATTAGCGGTATTTAATTCTGAAATCAGTATCAAATCTCCTGCTACTATCGAGAGAGTTGAAGAAAATCCTGATGTAAAAAAATTATCTACAAACATTGATAGTTTAGGACTAAGCGCGAGAAGTTTTAATTGCCTTGACCGCTCAAATATTAAACTTATAGGTGAAATAGCATTGATGAGTATTAACGACTTGAAAAATGTGAAGAACCTTGGTAAAAAATCATATGATGAGATCGTAGAAAAAGTGCAAGAGTATGGCTTTGCAGTTGGTGGCGATCTTTCAGATGATGTAGTTGCCGCATTAAAAAAGAAAATAGAAGCTTTATAAGCTAAATAGAGGAATAACAGATGAGACATCGTCATGGATATCGTAAACTAGGTCGTACAAGCTCACATCGTGCTGCTTTACTTAAGAACCTAAGTATTTCGTTAATTGAACATGGTAAAATTGAAACTACTGCAATAAAAGCTAAAGAACTACGTTCTTATGTTGAAAAGCTTATCACTATAGCTGGTAAGAATGATTCAAATGCTCATAAAGCAGTATTCGCGGCGCTTCAAAGCAAAGAAGCTACTAAAAAACTAGTAAATGAGATAGCTCCTCAGTATGTTGACCGTCCAGGTGGATATACTAGAATTATCAGAACTCGTATTCGTCGTGGTGATGCTACATCAATGGCGTTTGTTGAATTAGTATAATTTAACACAATTTGAGTGTAAGCCTTTTGGCTTCACTCACCCTTTTCCCCTTCATTTCCCAATTCTAAAATACTTTAAAGAGAGAAAAAATGAGTAATTTCGCATTTGGAACTTATAGAATAAGTGACTATAACCCTCAACATATACAAGCACTTAAAGAAGCGATTGGTGCAGGTGTACGTATGATAGATACTTCTTCCAACTATATGGATGGTGGTGCTGAGCGTGCGATAGCGCTTGCATTTCGTGGCTTTGAAAAATACGAAGTTGATGCTGTAGAAATCATAAGTAAATTTGGTTATATTCAAAATACTAATATGCAACTCCACAAAGAAAAACCTTTTGAAGATGTGGTTGCGTTTTCACCTTATTGCTACCATTCAATCGCTAAATCATTTTTAAAACATCAGTTGGAGCTTTCTCTTCAAAGACTTGAGAGAACTTATATAGATTGTTATCTTATTCATAATCCTGAATATTATATCTACGATGCCATCAGTAAAGGCATAGATAAAGATGAGATGCTTGATACGATGTATGAGAGAATATATATAGCTTTTATTGGTCTAGAAGAAGAGATAAAAAGTGGCAGGATATTATCTTATGGAATTAGCTCCAACAGTTTTGCAAAAGCAAAAACAGAGGCTGATTTTCTGCCTTATGAAGATCTGATTACGCTTGCACAAAACGCAGCTGATTTAGTAGGAAATGTACAACATAGCTTTACTACAGTAGAACTTCCTATCAATTTACTTGAACAAGAAGGGCTTAAATGTGCTTCTTGGGCAAAGAAAAATGGTTTGAGAGTTTTAGCAAATAGACCACTCAATGCGCAGTACAATGGTAAAATGTACAGACTTGCAGAGTACAATGAGAGTTATCAATACTATCATCATCTTAATGAGCTTTTGGAAATATGTGATAATGATGTTTTACAAACAATGTATAACATACTCGAAGAGCTTGACGTAAGCAAGCATAAGTTTGGCTGGGTCGGTGACTTTGACCAATTTTTATATGCAGAGATACTGCCACATATCAAAAATACACTTGAAGTGCTTGATGAAGAAAATCAAGAAGTGATGCTAAATTATATCGATCTTTTTTTTGTAGAATACAGAAAGATGGTAGCGTATGAATGTTCACTAAAAACCAAAAAAGAGCTGCAAAAACAATTTAGTGGATGTGAGTCAAGTTTACAAGAGTGTGCACTGCGTTTTTTACTTCAAAAAGAAAATGTCGATTTTATACTTGTAGGTATGCGTAAGCCCTTATATGTGATTGAAGTATTATCCTATTTAGAATAAAAGAAGAGAGCTAGTTATATATTTTATGGCTCGTTAAGCCATATTGTCATATTTTATGATAAATTAATTGTGAGGAAATTTTATGATTCCATTTACAGACGAAGAGTTGATGCAACCAGTTTCAAATGTTATAGATAAGGTACGTCCTTCTTTAGCACTTGATGGTGGAGATATTGCTTTTATAACAGTTAAAGGTGGCAATGTTTATGTGCAGCTTAAAGGTGCATGTATAGGATGTGGCAGTAGTGGAAACACACTGAAATATGGAGTTGAGAGACAGCTAAGAATGGATATTCATCCAGAGCTTTGTGTTGTAAATGTGCCTGTAGGCATGGAAAATGATATAGAAAAATTATAATCAGGTAAAAAAATGAGTATTAGTAAACATAAAACATTAACATTAGCAAAGAATAGCTTCACTAAAGCAGATTTTGAAAATGCTTTGAAGCAGTTTGCAATAGTACTTCAAGACTATCCAAACTCTAAAGAAGCCTATAACGGTGTCATACTTTCAGAGATGGCTATGAGTGGAGAAGGTGGTGCGGAAGCTCTTTTTGACTATTATGAAATATTAAAAGAACAAGATAAAGAAGAAGCAGACAGCATTATGAGCGAAATACTTAAAAGTATGGATGGCTCACTTGAAAAACTCAGTGAAGTTTTTGCCCAACCACTACGTGAGAGACTTGAGTTTGAAGACGGGATACTCTATGAAGATTTTAAAGCAATAATAGACAGTGGTGAAGATTTTAGAGAAACCTTTGAGAATATTATGTTTTCAACAAAAGTCATTATTACGCAAAAAGAAGATTTTATACATTTTTTAGATAATTTAATAGACCATGGTTTTGCAGAGATGGCACTTACTTATTTGGAGAGTGCTCTAGGTGTTTATCCAGGTGATGATATACTCAGAAAATTACTCAAAAAATTATCTAAAAAAGGCAACGCTAAGTGAGAATTGAATTACCAAATCAAGATTTTAGGTATGTAACGGAAAATTCTGGAGAGTGCGACAAACAGACTGCGTTTGTTCTAACAACTCAAAATGAAAAATATCTTCAAAACGCAATAAATAATGATGCACACTCTATTATAAAAATAGCAGACATAGCAAAACTTTTTGGTATCGATAAAATAAAAATCATAGGTATTACAGGCACAAACGGTAAAACAACGACCGCAAGTGCCATCTACTCCTTTTTACTAGATTTGGGATACAAAGCTGCGATGCAGGGTACACGCGGATTTTTTATGAATGACCATATAGCAGAGGGGAAAACACTCACAACCCCTTCTGTTTTAAATACTTTTAAACATATTTACCAAGCAGTAGCGGAGGGATGTGAATATTTTATCATGGAAGTAAGCTCTCATGCTATCGTGCAAAAAAGAGTTGAAGGTCTCAACTTTGAACTTAAAATCCTCACAAATATTACACAAGACCATCTTGATTTCCATAAAACGATAGAAGAATATATAGCGGTAAAAAACAGTTTTTTTCAAGATGAAGGAAAGAAACTTATTAATAAAGATGAACCAAAAGCTGCGTTTAATATAAAAAATACTTTTACGTATGGGATAGAATATCCTGCAACATATAAGCTTATGGCATATTCACTTAATGATGCTTCAAGCGGTATTATCCAACATTTTAAAGATATTGTCCCTTTTAGTGCATCTCTTCACGGTTTTTTTAATCTTTATAATCTTATGGCAGCGATAAGTGCAGTCGATATCGTGACAGATAAAAAGTTAGAGGAAATATGTGAAGTCGTAGATAACTTCGCTGGTGTGAGTGGAAGAATGGAACAGGTGTGTGAAGCTCCAAATGTTATTGTGGATTTTGCGCATACTCCTGATGGCATGCAACAAGTTTTAAATGCACTCAAAGAAAAAGAACTTCTTGTTGTTTTTGGAGCTGGCGGTGACAGAGATAGAATAAAACGTCCGCTCATGGGACGAGTCGCTGCAAGCCTTGCTAAAAAGATATATATCACTAGCGATAATCCGCGTCATGAAGATCCAGAACTTATTGTAGAAGATATCCTTTCTGGCATTGCAGATAAAAGTAATGTCATTATAGAACTTAACAGAAAAAAAGCTATTCAGATGGCACTTGATGATCAAGAAGGCGAAGAAGTTGTTGTCATCCTAGGAAAAGGTGATGAGACGTATCAGATAATCTATGATGAAAAATTCCCTTTTGATGATAGGGAAGTGGTGCGTGAACTTTTAAATATAAAAATGTAACATTAGATTAAAATCTAACGTTACAACTTAGATGAATAATATTGACATTTGAAAGCTCAGAGTCCTTATTTATACCAAACACAATTAACCATACATTCTTACAATCATCCAATCAGCAATTAATTGCCACTGTTCTCTTATCCAGGAATATCCTATTAGT
>MIBW01000051.1:0-2694 GCA_001829625.1 Sulfurimonas sp. GWF2_37_8
CATCTTCACATCTGTAATGACAATATTCGGACTTTTCTCATAATAAATTTTTAAAGCCTCTTCTCCATTGTTTGCAAGATACACTGTATTTACATAAATAGAGAGAGCTTCCTGTATTTGAGCTATTGTTTTTGAGTCATCTTCTACCAACAGTACCGTGCTTTGTCTGAGTATTTCTTTCATTTTATCTTTCATGTTTGAAGTTTACTGTAATAAATAATCCTAATTCTATCCAACTACAAAGAAAAAGTGTTATTTTCGCAGTTGGATAGAATTAGGATTATTTTTTTTTGTATTGTTTCATATTCATACATAAAAAAGGATACAAAATGAAATACATACCAGACTATAGCTCACGCTTTCGCATACTCAAAGGCGGAAAAATATCGTTAGTTGTTTCTGCACTTTTGGGAAGTGCGACTATCTTGTCCGCTTCTCCATCAGGTGGCACAGTTACAAGCGGAAGTGCAAACATAGTACAAAGCGGTGCAACCACAAACATCACCCAAAGCACCGACAAAGCCTCCATCAATTGGCAAAACTTCTCTATTGGTGCAAATGAAACAGTAAACTTTAACCAACCAAATGTAAACTCTATCACGCTCAACAGAGTAGTAGGAAATGAGCGAAGTATTATAGATGGTGCATTAAACGCTAACGGACAAGTTTGGATTTTAAACTCAAACGGTGTGCTTTTTAATAAGAGTGCGAGTATCAACACGGCAGGACTTTTAGCAACCACAAAAAATATCTCAGATGCAGAGTTCAACGCAGGAAACTACAACTTCAAGGGTGAAAGCACTGCAGGTGTTATTAACATGGGAACCATAGAAGCAAAAGACAGTGGTTATGTAGCACTTCTTGCGAACACAGTCCAAAACGATGGAACTATCAAAGCCTACAAAGGCACAGTACATCTTACAGGTGCAAGTGAAGCAACTATAAACCTAAACGGAAACTCAATTGTATCGCTTAAAGTAAACAAAGGTGTCCTTGATGCTCTTGTAGAAAACAAAAATATTATCCAAGCAGATGGTGGGAAAGTTTATCTTACTACAAATGCAGTAGATGAAATACTCAAAGGTGTTGTAAATAATACAGGCGTTATTGAAGCAAAAAGCTTAGATGATGTAAGTAGTGAAGTGATACTTTTTGCACATGGTGGAACAGCCAATATCGGTGGAAGAATCATCGCAGATGGTGGGTTTGTGGAGACTTCGGGAAAAGAGTTTGCTATCCAAAAAGGCGCACAGGTCAAAGCCAAAGAATGGCTTGTCGATCCTGTAAATATCATGATAGATAGTACTCTTGCAAGTACTATCGGCACAGCTTTGGGAAGCGGTGATGTAACTATCACAACAAGTGGAAGCAACACTCCAAGTACAGCAAGTGGTGAAAGTGGAACAAGTGGTTATATTTTTGTCAATGATAATATTACTTGGAGTACAGGCAGTACACTTACACTAACAGCTAATCGCAATATATATATCAACTCAACTATTGACGCAACTGGTGGTAGTGGTGGCAAGCTAATACTTAATTATGGTCAAAAGAGTGAGGCAGATGGTAATAGTTATTTATACCGTATCAATGCACCCGTCAAACTACAAGATGGACAAAATTTCTCGACCAAGCTAGGATATGACGGTGTAGTAAATGATTTCACGGTTATTAGTGCAGCTTCGGTAATTCAAGCTATAAATACAGATGCCACAAGTAAAGCAGGCAAATATGCTCTTGGTTCAAATGTAGATTTAACAGGAGTAGCTTGGACACCAATAGGATCAGGTGTAGCATTTACAGGAAAATTTGAGGGGCTAGGGCATACGATAGCTGGTCTAAGTTTGACTGGATTACTTGACATGAGTAATATACCTACGGCTGCTACTAATGTTGGACTGTTTGGATTTACATATGGAGCTTCTATCTCCAACCTTATCATACAAGCTCCTAGTATAGGCGGATATGTAATGTATGGTGGTGCATTGGCTGGCATTGCTGGGAATACAAACATCTTTAATGTACAGGTAACAAATCCAAATATTTCAATAACAAATAATGTGAGGAACAGTGGCAACATGATAGGCGGGCTTGTCGGCGCAGCCAGAGACGGGACTGTTATCAAATATAGCTCAGTGGATGGGGGTTCTGTGTCTGGCAACTATTGGGTTGGTGGACTAGTAGGGGCGGTATTCTATGAAAGCAGTGAAATACGCTATTCTCACTCTACGGCTAATGTTAGCGGGGCATATATGGATAATGGTTCAGGGGTTGGTTCATACACTGGCGGGCTAATAGGGATAATGCAGGGAGGAATAGTTCAAGAGAGCTATGCAACAGGCGATGTTCTGGGATATAACTATGCTGGCGGTTTAGTGGGGTATATCGTGCCTGCTTTTGGTACTGTAATCATCATTAACTCATACGCTAGAGGCAATGTTACATCTATTGCTTCAGGTGGCTCCTCTATGGGAGGTTTTATTGGTATGATAGATATAAATTATTATGATCTAAATAATTATAATGTAAATATAAGCAACTCGTATAGCACTGGTTCCGTAAGTGGCACAACAAATAATGTCGGCGGTTTTGTGGGGGAAAAAATAGATGATAGCAGGATTTTTATTTCCAATAATTTTTGGGATATGGAGACGAGCGGTAAGTCTGCGGGTAGTGGTATCGGAGGAACACAAA
>MIBW01000051.1:2726-6046 GCA_001829625.1 Sulfurimonas sp. GWF2_37_8
GAATGGTATATATCAGGTATAGATGGAGCCTATCCAACCCTGACAATCGGTGGCGATACGACATGGACAATGGTAGCACCATTGGACACTCTTATCAATTACACACTCACAGATATTTTAAACGGTTATACATATAACGGAAATAATATTGCACTGAGTAGTTTGTGGTCAACAGCTAGTATCTTTAATGGAACAGAGTACGATAACTTGGTATATGGCACAGATTATGTTTTTATGCGCAATGGCGGCACAGTGTCAAGCCTAATAAATGCGGGAACTTACTCTGACATCACAATCGATGTATTAAAATCTGGTTACAACGAAGCTTCTACTGGCAATGTGTCTGGCAGTTTAGTTATTGATAAAAAAGCTTTAAGTGCAAGCCTAACAGGGACAATCACAAAAGAGTATAATGGAGATACAGCAGCAACACTTACTTCTCAAAACTATTCTTTAGATGGGCTAGTTGAGGGTGAATCTTTGACAGTAAATAAAACAACTGCAACATATAACTCAAAAAATGTAGCAACTGCCACAACAGCAGAGACAACTTTAGCAGAGGATAATTTTGGTGCAGGTGAAAATACATTATTAGCCAACTATGTTCTTCCAACAACAGCAAATGGAACTGCTAGCATCATTGCAAAAGAAATTACAGTAACAGCAACAGCTGCTGATAAAACTTATGATGCACTCACAAGTGCAACAGCAACTTTAGCTTCAAGCGGAATCATTGGTGAGGATGCAGTAACATTTGATGGAACAGCAACATTTGATACTAAAGATGTAGGAGCTGATAAAACAGTAACTGTAGCAACTTTGACTAAAATAGGAGATGATGCGGCAAACTATACAATTTCAAATGCAACAGCTTTAGCCCTTGCAGATATTACAGCAACACCTGAACCTGAACCTGAGCCAACACCAGTGGCACAAAACATAGATTCTATAATCCAATTTCCAAAAGTAGAAATACCGCAATTCGTTCCAGCTGTGAACTATGTTAGTAATAATTTGTTTGCCGTTTCATCAGCACCAGAAAATACGCCAACTCAAATCGTAAGTATGAGTGAACTAAAAACTATAATGGATGACAAACAAACAAATGAAGGTGGTGTGAACCCTTCGGCACAAACACAAACGAGAATCCCACTCGGCAAAAACTCTATCATTGAGCTTGTAAATGGCGGAGTAAACCTTCCAGCGGGCGTGGAGCAAGAGTTTTATATTGTCAGAGCAGATACAAGTTCAAATGCAGATAAAAAATCAACAAAAAAAAGTAAATAAGGAGAACCCATGAAAAAAATAGCAACACTTTCACTCATTACAACATCTTTACTGCTTGGGGCTTCCCCTGCGGTTCCTACGAGTAGCGATATTCAAAGAGAAGTAGAACCACCAAAAGACCTTCCAAAAAAAGCAACTCCCCTCGTAGAAGTAGGAGGTGTACAAAAGTACGCACCCATGATGAAAGATGACAAAAGCGGAAAAACTATCTTTGTAAAAAACTTTAAAATCACAGCTGCAATCCATATGCCAGAGTCTGAGCTTCAAACACTTTTAGCAGACTTCACAAACAAAGATTTAACCTTCGCACAGCTTCAAGAAGCGGCGTCTGTTATTACTAAAGAGTATCGTGCCAATGGCTTTTTCGTAACGCGTGCATACATCCCTGCGCAAAAAATGCAAGATGGTATTGTAGAGATAGCTATCATAGAGGGAAACTACGGTAAATTTATCTTAGATAATAGCTCAAGAGTCTCCACGCCAAGAGTTCAAGCTATGCTTGATAATGTCAAAGACGCAAATATAGTAAGTACAGCAACCCTAGAGAGAGCAATGCTTATCATCAACGACACTCCAGGAGCAAAAGTAACCGCAGCAGATGTAATGCCAGGAGCTGAAGTTGGAACATCAGACTTTGCTGTAAAAACAGAAGCAACTCCTCTTTATGATGGCTATGTTATAGGCGATAACTACGGAAGCAGATACACTGGTCAAAACAGACTCATGGCAGGAGTAAACTTTAACTCTCTTGCAGGTATAGGCGATAAACTAAGTCTTAGCGGACTTGTAAGTAAGGAAGCAGACTTAACAAACTATAGAGTTGGTTATGCAATACCTCTTATGCCAAATGGTTTAACAGGAGAAGTTGCTTACTCTATGACGAAGTACGCACTTACTGAAGAGTACGCAGACCTAAACGCTGAGGGAACTTCAAACGCATTAGAAGCGACACTCTCTTATCCTCTTATCCGAACACGCTTAGAGACTCTAAAAATCCACTCAACTCTTGCAAAAAAAGATTTGACAGATAAACTTGATGGAGATACTTCAACAGATAAAGATGTAGTATCGCTCAATCTAGGTCTCACACACACAAAAGACCAAATGCTTTTAGGACTTAATACACAGATTAAATCAAACCTTACCCTAACGCACGGAAGTTTAAACTTCGCAGATGATGCTTCAAGAACAGCAGATGAAGCAGGTGCACAAACAGCAGGAACATACAATAAACTGGGTGGCTATGTAAATGCAACTGTACAACTTCCCTATGAGTTTGCACTCCAAACAAATCTTCAGTTTCAAAAAGCAATGGGTATGAAAAACCTAGATGGAAGTGAGGATATGAGTATAGGCGGAAGTAACGGAGTCAAAGTTTATCCTGATGGCGAACTCAGTGCTGAAAACGCAATCATGCTCAACATAGAACTCTTTAAAGCATTGCCAACATTCGCAAACTACTCTCATAAAGTAGGTCTCTTTTACGACGCAGCCAAAGCAGATATGCAAGATAACAAAAACGATACAACATTTGAGAGTAGAACACTTCAAGATGTAGGTATCGGTTACTACGCAAACTACAACTCTCTCTTCGCAAAAGCACAACTTGCAACTGTTGTAGGAAATGAAGATATATTAAGTGAACCAAACGACAACACAAGAGCCTTAGTTCAGCTTGGTTGGATGTTCTAGGCTTTAGTTTTTTATTTCCACATGCCAACAATTTCATTCATTTTTTTGAAGTTTTTTAGTTTCCACGATTCTCCTCGTGGAACTATCCCTATCGTACGTATTTACGAAAATAAAATAAAGGAAAAATCAAATGTACAAAAAATTAGAAATACTCAATCAAGTAACCCACAAATACATATCGATACGTTATTAGGAGTTTTTATCTTTTTAGGTTGTTTGTAGTTTGTAACATCTCATCACTTGTTGTGATGACTTTTGAGTTTGAGTCATATGCACGTTGTCCCGTAATAAGGTCAGTGAGTTCAACAACAAGTTCGACATTGCTTAGTTCCACAAACCCC
>MIBW01000052.1:0-227 GCA_001829625.1 Sulfurimonas sp. GWF2_37_8
TTTTCCCATATAAGAGAGCACGCCTGCCGCGATAAGAGCTACAAATCCCCCTCCAAGTGAGTAGAGAAAAAGTCCTATGTAGCCGTATGTGGCTAAATTACTAAACGTATCTTCCATGTATATCCTTGAGTCTCTTGTTACAGTTGTTTTATTTTTGCGATTTCATCTCGAAGTCTTGCCGCTTCTTCAAAATTGAGCTCTTTTGCTGCTTGTTTCATCCTTAGCAT
>MIBW01000052.1:260-19006 GCA_001829625.1 Sulfurimonas sp. GWF2_37_8
TTTTTTTATGTTTTTGGTATATTCCGCTGTAATCTTCGACTTTGAGATTTTCATCAAGACTGCGTTTAGTAGTTTTTGGAGTGATACCATGCTCTTTGTTAAAGTTGTCTTGTATTTCACGTCTTGCATTTGTCTTCTCTATAGCTCTTTGCATCGAACCCGTTATCTTGTTGGCATAGAGTATAACACGTCCATTTTCGTTTCTAGCACCGCGTCCTATAGTTTGGATAAGCGCTGTTTCACTGCGTAAAAATCCTTCTTTGTCTGCATCTAAGATGGCGACAAGACTCACTTCAGGTAGGTCAAGACCTTCACGAAGCAGGTTGATACCTATAAGTACATCAAACTCTCCTAAACGCAGTGAACGAATGATTTGGTTGCGTTCTATCGTATCGATATCAGAGTGCATATATTGCACTTTTATCCCAAGATCCGCAAGATATTTTGTGAGCGCTTCAGCCATTTTTTTTGTTAAAACAGTTATGAGCACTCTTTCATCTTTGAGAGTGATTTTTTTGATCTCGTCAAAGATATCTTCGACTTGATTGTCTGATGGTTTTATTTCAATGATAGGATCAAGCAAACCTGTTGGTCGGATGATTTGATATGCCGTGATACTTGAAAGTTCAAGCTCATACGCAGAAGGTGTTGCCGAGACAAAAAGGTAATGCGGTGCTTTGTTGATGTATTCATCTATCATGAGTGGGCGATTGTCAAGTGCGCTTGGAAGACGAAAACCATATTCGACTAAAACCTCTTTTCTGGCTCTATCGCCTGCATACATCCCGCGATACTGGGGCAGTGAAACATGAGACTCATCTACAATGACGAGATATTCTTTGTGATGAAGTTCAAAGTAGTCTAGTAGTGTATATGGCGCTTCTCCTGGCTTTTTGTTTGTAAGTAAGCGTGAGTAGTTCTCTACGCCCTTGCACATTCCTGTTGTCTGAAGCATTTCAAGGTCGAACTCGACCCTTTGTTTGAGTCTTTGATACTCTAGTAGTTTTCCGTTTTCTTGAAAGTAAGCAAGTCGTTCATCAAGCTCCTCTTCGATACGTTTGATAGCAAGAGACATTTTCTCTTGTGAAACGCTAAACTGTGAAGTAGCATAGATTGTAAATTGCTTATGCGTTTCAAGCTTTTTATTGTCGATGATATCAAAGGTGTAGATAGACTCTATTTCATCTCCAAAAAACTCTATCCGGATAGCTTCTTGCTCAAAATAGGGAGGATAAATATCAATACTTTCGCCATTTACACGAATATGTCCACTGTCAAACGCAGTGTCATTTCTGCTGTAACCCATTTCTACTAAACGCAGTAAGAGTTTCTTTTGAGGAATGTTGTCTCCTAATGCTACTGACTGCACCATATTTTCGTACTCTTCAGGGTCTCCAAGACCGTAGTTTGCAGAGACGGAAGCAACAACAATAACATCATCATAACTTAAAAGATTTGCAGTAGAAGATAAACGCAGCCTCTCCAGCTCATCGTTTATAGCACTATCTTTTTCTATAAAAAGATCTTGACGCGGGATGTAAGCTTCAGGTTGATAATAATCATAATACGACACAAAATATTCGACATGATGGTTGGGAAAGAACTGACGAAACTCTGAGTACAACTGAGCCGCTAAAGTTTTGTTGTGAGTCATGATGATAGTCGGCATCTTCACATTTTCTATGACACGCGCCATAGTATGCGTTTTACCGCTTCCTGTCACACCTTCAAGAGTCTGGTAACGATTGCCTTTATTGATTGAATCTGTGAGTTCTTTTATAGCTGTAGGCTGATCTCCAGCTGGTTGATAGGGTGATATGACTTTAAAATTTGGCTGATTTTTCATTGGTGGAATTATATCTAAATGGGGATAATGATAAAGAAAATGACTTATTTAGCTCTGCACCAATATTTCCGAACATTCGTAACTAATGTATCCCTTTTGAAAGTGTTTTTTATTCTAAAGTTATACTAGGTTGATGAAAATAGTAGCCTTGAAAATTTTGTACTCCCAAAGCTTGCAGTTTTTCATATATCTCTTTATTTTCTACATATTCACCTACAACTTCTATCTGCAGCTCTTTTGCAAAGGCAACGATGACTGAGGTTATGAGTTCTGATTTTTTGTCATGTAAAATCTCTTTGATGATACTTCCGTCTATTTTGATAAAATCCGCTTGTAAACGCATCAGGTACTCAAAATTTGAATATCCAGTGCCAAAATCATCAATGGCTATTTTGCAGCCAAAAGATTTGACTTTTGTGATGAACTCTTCTACGATTTGAAAGTTTTCAATATTTTCAGTCTCTACAATTTCAAATGTAACGCGCTTGGAAGCGGGAGAGTTTTGCACATAATTGTAGATGAACTTTTTGATATCTTCATTGAAAATATCATCTATTGTAATGTTAATAGAGACCTCATGTTCGCTTTTTTCAAAGGTTTCAAAACTTTTTCTGATAACTATTTTTGTGAGTTCATGATAGAGTTTTGCTTTTTTAGCGATTTCCAAAAAGAAGTACGGTGAGATGACTTTTTTATCTTCATCTATGAGGCGAATAAGTGTTTCGTACTTTTTACAGCTCCGTTGATGTGTGTTCACAATTTCTTGATAAAACATAACAATTCTATCATCCGCAATAGCATCTTTAATCTTTTTTATCCATAGGATATTGTTTTCATACTCTTTGTTGAGTGCGTGTGAACTATTATAGATAAGTATATCTTTTGATTCGCGTCTAGCAACTTCAAGGGCCATATTTGCGCTAGAGAGTAAGACTTCATTTTTTTCTTGTGATACGCCGATGGAAAAATTCAAAAAGATATTTTGTTCTTTCACGATAAGCGCTTGCGAGGAGATACTCTCTTTGATACGATAAACTTCTTGTGTAAGTTGCAGTGAGTTGCAATCTTTAAAAAGCATCACAAATTCATCGCCGTTGAGTCGGTAAAGTTCACACTGATAATTTTGAGCTATCGAATCTTTGAGTCTGCGGCTAAAAGCGATAAGTACCTCATTTCCAAAACTTGATCCATACAGATCATTGACCTGACTAAATCTGTCGATATTGATAAGCATCAGAGAAAAAGTATCTTCACTTTTTAATTTTTTGATAAGTGCATTTCGGTTACCAAGAGAAGTGAGCTGATCCGTGTAGAGCATTTGAGTAAGTTCATCCTGATGTCTGATGAGTTTTGTGATGTCATGACGAATAGCGAGATATTCAACTATCTCTTCATCTCTGTTGAAAATAGGCGCAATTGTTGTCTCTATCCAATATCCTGTACCATCTTTACGCATGTTTTGTATGCGTCCCTGCCATGTTTTTTTAGATGTGATGGTCGTCCACATTTTTTTATACAGTGTATCGGCATTATTGGGATGGCGTATGATACTGTGTGTTTTTCCTATAACTTCTTCTGGAGTAAAGCCGGAAATTTTGTAAAAATTATCATTGGCAAAGATGATTTTTCCCTCTGGATTTGTTCGTGTGACTATCAGGTTTTTGTCGATGGTGTCTTTGTAGCTTTGTAAATAAGAGAGATTGTCAAAGAGTTGTGTAGTATGTTGTTTGAGGATTTCATTTTTGAGATGAAGTTTCTCCTGTGCATTTTTTTCATTTTCATTTATGAAGTGTTTGATGAGAAAATATATACCTGAAAGAGCCGCCGCGATATTAAGGAAAAAGAAAATTTCTACTATAAATTCAGGAAGAGGATTTTGGTTGTGTCGCATGAGCCACGGATCTATAAGTGTCGAAAAAATCACAAGAACTAAAAAGGCGTAAAACCAGTAATAAGATTTGGTATTTTTGCTCAATATCATCGCTGCAACAGGTGCGAAAAACGCCCAAATCATCACAACGCTTCCCTGTGCAAAACCGCCTAAAGACCACATAAGAAAAAATGGCAATAAAAGTGTGAGGTAAAGCTGCGTTTTTTGTAAAAATACAATATTTTTTGTTCTATGAAAATGCCAAAGTCCAAGAATGGAAAAAAATGTGTGAATCATAGGAATAGCAGCTGCAACAAAATGACCAAACGAGAAATAGACAAGACCCCACAAAAAGCCCGCAGGTCCAATAATAAGCGGTAGCATAGTGATAGACATTTTTTTCAATCGTAAAGCTTCGCTGTCCTCATTTGAGACACCAAGAGTAAGGAGTTTTTGAAGAAAATGATAAAACAAAAGCACCTCGATTGAAAAATTAATAATTTTATCGTGATATAAAAGTGACAAATAATATCAAAAAAACTTTTAAATTCAAACGTGATGCAAAAATAATGTGTACTTTCGGTGATATCAAGGGCAGGGTGGGTAATTGTATGCTAAAATTGCACATATTATTTAAAAAAGAGCATATATGTCATTTGAAAAATTAGGGCTAATCAAGCCACTTCTTAGAGCGATAGAAGAGTTGGGCTACGAACATCCTACAACAATACAAACAAGAGCTATACCTTTAGTTCTTGCAAAAAGTGATATTTTTGCTACTGCACAGACAGGAACGGGAAAAACAGCTGCGTTTGCGCTTCCTTTGTTGCAAAAACTACGAAATGTAGAGAGCTCACAAGAGAGAGCCATCAAAGCTGTCATACTCTCTCCAACACGTGAACTTTCCATACAAATATATGAAGATATCAAAAACTACTCCAAACATATGCATGTACAGTGTGAAATATTGGTTGGTGGTAAAGACCTTGAAAATCAACAACGCGCACTTAAAAAAGGTACAGATATCATTATCGCAACTCCAGGACGTTTTTTGGAACATGTTGAAAAAGGTTTAAATGTTTCAGGTATCGAGGTATTTGTTCTTGATGAAGCGGATAGAATGCTGGATATGGGATTTGCTAAAGATATACGTAAAGTTCATACGATGCTTCCAAAACGCCATCAGACACTACTTTTTGCAGCAACATACAGTGACAAGGTTCGAAAACTCTCCAAACTTGTACTTACAAAACCTGCGTTTATCGAAACATCCAAGAAAAACTCAACGGTAGATGCGATAAACCAAGTGGCATATCTTGTAGATACTGACAAAAAAGCGGCACTTTTAGCCTATCTCATAGGTTCACGCAACTTCCCTCAGGTTTTAGTCTTTACACGCACAAAAGCAAGTGCGGACACGCTTATACTGGAACTTCAAAAAGATGGTCTTAAATGCGGGATTATTCATGGGGATAAAACAATTGCAAATCGTATGAAAACGCTTACACAATTCAAAGCAGGAGAAATTCGTGTTTTAGTGGCAACAGATATCGCTTCTCGTGGACTTGATATCGAAGAACTCCCATATGTTATCAACTATGAACTTCCTTCAGTTCCTGAGGATTATGTGCATAGAGTAGGGCGAACAGGACGCGCAGGACGCGATGGCGAAGCGATTTCTTTGCTTGATATTTATGAAAAATTTGATATTAAAGATATTGAAAGAGTTATCGGGATGAAAATACCACAGGAAGTCGTAGAAGGTTTTGAACCCGATCCGACTATCAGACGTAAAGACCAAGAAGAACTTAAACTCAAAAATGAGCATAAAAAACCTGAAGTGAAGTTTCAGAGAAAAAATCCAAAACGCCATTCATCCAATGCTCGTCCAAAACAAGAGTCTAAAACACCTACAAAATCTTTTGTCAAACCAGTGACAAAGAAAAAAAGAAAAACAACAAAACGCGACGCAAAATAGACTTTTTTTAGTAGTGAATAGCTAGCCAAATTGTCTCATGAGCAGGGAGTGTCCATACGACTCGGTGTTTTACATGAGCAGGGATGTTGCAATATTCTCCTGCGTTTAGCCGTATTTCTCCATCTTCAAACGCAAGGATTGCTTCTCCTTGTAAAACCAACACCCATTCATTGTTTTCCTGATCATACCAGCCGCTTTGTGGTGAAGTATGACCTTTTGAAACTATACGCTCTATCTTGATGTGCTCATGTGAAAGTATCTCTTCAAAGAGTTCTTCTTTGAGGTTTGTGGGTATATTTTTGAGTAAATTGGCTTTTTTCATAGGGCTATTATAGTAAAATCTTGCATGTGGAATAATTATAAACTAGAAATTTTATATCAAGATGCTTATCTTGTTGCTATTAACAAACCAAGTGGACTTTTGGTACACAAATCAATGATAGATAAAGATGCAATTTATTTTGCTATGGCGATGCTGCGTGATCAGATAGGGCAGTGGGTTTATCCTGTGCATCGACTAGACAAACCGACTTCGGGAGTTCTTTTGTTTGCACTTGATAGCGATACGGCTCAGCTGATGGGGCGGCAGTTCGAGATACATAGTATCGAAAAATCCTATTTAGCGGTTGTTCGTGGATATACAGATAAGCAAGGTGAAATTGATTATGCTTTGAGTGTGAAGCATGATAAGATGACGGATAAAAACGCAGCGCAGGATAAAGAACCAGAAACTGCGTTCACACACTACAAAACATTAGTTCAGGTAGAACTAAATCTCCCATTAGGACGCTATGAAAAAACGCGATATTCTCTTGTGCAACTTTTGCCAAAAACAGGTAGAAAACATCAACTCAGACGCCATATGAAACATATCTCACATCACATCTTAGGAGATACGAATTATGGCAGAGGCGAACATAACAAATTTATAAGAGAAAATTTTGACTGTCATAGACTGCTGCTCCATGCAAATTCCCTCACTATAAAACATCCCTACACACACGACACGATGACATTTACAGCTGCGTTTGACAAAACATTCGAAAATATTTTTACTGCGTTTGGATGGAATATCGAAGTTTTAGAATGTTTATAAAATTCAACCGCTTCTGGCTTACTATCTACAATCAAAGCTCTACAGCCAATTTTATTTTGTTGCTCTACTGCTAAAATATTGGCAAAAGTCATTAAAATAGTTCCAATACCTTTATTGCAGAAACCATGAAAAACACATAGTCTCGTTATTTTTACACTCTCAAATAAAATATGTTTGGAATAAGCCTTCTTTTTGATGATTGAAAGCATACTGTTTAATATGTCTTTCAAGTTCTGCACTTTCACAAGAAAAGTTCTTTTTTAGTCTATCAAATTTACTTCTTGAAATATCTGCAAGACTAATTATTGAGGGCATTAAAAGCTTTTAGCTTGCGGAAGGAAAAGGTTTTTTTGTAGAAAAATCAAGAATTTTAATTTGTCTGTTTTTTCTTGAATGCATTTAGAAGACTTGTTGTCGCTAAACATTGAAAAAACTTTTGTTGCATCAGCACCAGACAACAAAATGCCACTCTCTTCTTTTGCATTTTCATTAATATGTTTAACAGCCATTTGAGTCTCCTTTTTTTATAATTTCGTCAATTATAGTAAAAAATCAATTAAAAAAATTAGCGAAGATGGAATCAAAAATGCTTCATTATTTACAGTTAACTAAAGAGCACCTCTAAATGCACTATCTAAAATAGAAGCTTTTAATGCTTTGAGATTTGCCATTTTTTCTTTTTGAACTGATTTGACTTTTTCTATTTTTTGTGAGATTTCATTCAGATATTTGACTGTTTTTTGTTGAATAGAAAGTGATACAACGGGAACCTGAAATTCTTCAAGCATACTTTTTGTAATAGCTTCTCTTGTTGCACCACCAGAGGAGCTAAAGAGTAAATCTGATTTTATTGATGGGCTAATTAAATAATAATGTAAAAAACTAGGAATCATTCCATCTTTTAATCTTAAAATTGAAACATGTTGATTGACTCTTGCAGGTAAATAGTCTTTATCTACTATACAACAACGAGCAACTGAAGCACCAGTAATATTAAGCAATACATCATTTTCTACTATAGCTACATTGTTTAATTTTTTTGCTTGACTATCATCTATAAAAGCTAGTCCTTTTGTTCTAAAACCATAATCATGAACATTCATACTTCTAATTAAACTTATACCTTTGGTTTTATATGCTTTTTGCCCACCACTAGGAGTTGCACCGCTTCCAATTTTTGTTGTAATATCTTTTAGTGGAATTGTTTTATTGATTTTTAGCTCACCAAAAACATCATTCAAAACACTTCCCATAAATACATTAGCTTCATCTATATTTTTTTGATGTAGGGCTATTGATTTATCTATTATTTCAAAGAGTAAATCCAATTTGGAAACTATTCTTTGTTGCTCTGGGAGTGGAGGGAGAGGAATAACACAACTCATTAAATCTTTATCAGAGATGGCTGGATATTGAGCACCTCTGATTTTAGCCTCTACTTGCTCGCTTAAATCGTTAGTAAATAAGAAATAAAATAAAAATTTACTATCAATATTTTCTTGTGCTCTAAGTACACAAAAACCTGTCGAAGCGATAGGATTTTCATAATCATCTAAAACTATTGCAATGTTTTTCAAATTAGGTCGGGTCGTTGCAAAAATAATATCATCTATAAAAACTTCTTTTTTCGCTCTACTTGGTGCTTCGTGCCCGATTAGATATTTTGGTTCTTTGATGCGATACATTTGATTATCAACTGATGAAATATCTATATACGTAAAATATACGTTTGGTTCTGCTAAGGGATTTTTATTTTCTGTTTTTAAAACTGTTTTAGCAATTGATGTCCATTCCCACCCATTAGGAAGATTATATAATTCACTCATTATCACTACTTGCATTATTTATTTTATTTGTTGTATAATCGCTGTTACAATTTCCTTCGGGACGACTCGCTGATTTACTCGGCGAGGTAAAATCTCCGTCAAACATTAAATTATTCAAATTTTCTTTTAGATTTTTAAAATCATCCTTGTTTATCATTCCAATTTTATTGAGTAATCTACGACTGCTAAAAAGCCTTGTTTGTACTAAAAGTGCTGTGCTGTGTTTACCTGCGATAAATTCAAATCCGTAAAAAAAGCTTCCCTCACGAGGCGTTGTGGAAAGCGGGACGCCGAAAAACATCTCTTTTGTTAATTTTTTTATAACTAAAACAGGACGAACAAACTCATCGCCTTTGCCACTTTGTTCAAAACCAATATTTTCACCCAACTTGGTATTGTAAATTTCACGCTCTTTAAACAAGGGATATTTATTTGTTACTTCAGTCTCTTTTTTGACTTCATTCCATTCATTAAACTTTTTCATTTAACTCTTTCCCAATCAAAATAGCTTCAATCTCATCCATCAAATCATTTATTTCGTTATTGTTGAGTTTGATATTTTCAACCAACTCAATCGGTGATTTATGTTCTATTGCTTCATTTTTATTGGGATTTTTTGCTGATATATCAAACTCTTTTATGTCGTTAATATTTACAATCCAACTGTTTTCTGTGATGGTTCTATCTTTCCATACGGACAAAAATTCTTTGAAATGGTCATTGTTGATGGGTTTGTTTTTCGTAAGTTTCGATGAGGGACTAAGTTCGTAATAAAATATCTCCGAGGTCGAGCCGTTTCTATCGAAAAACAGTACATTTGTTTTAACGCCACTGTACGGCAAAAATACCCCTGATGGCAAACTAAGTATCGTGTGAACATTAAAACGCTCTAAAAGCTCTTGTTTAACTGAAGCAAAAGCATTGTTTGTTTGAAATAAAACACCTTCAGGAATAACTACGCCACATCTGCCACCAAGTTTAAGATAGTTCATCATGTGTTGTAAAAACAGCAACTCGGTAGCATTAGATTTGATAGGGAAATTTTGTTGGATGCTGTCGTTCTCTTTTCCGCCAAAAGGAGGATTTGCCAAGATGCAGTCAAATCTGTCCTTTTCTTCCAAGCCTCGTATGTCTTTTGTAAGGGTATTGTTTTTTGAAATGTTTGGCGATTCGACTCCGTGAAGTATCATATTCATAACACCCATGACATAAGAGAGAGGCGTTTTTTCATTTCCAAAAAATGTATCTTCATTTAAAAACTTTAACTGCTCTGTTGATAATTCTCTTTGTTTGTTGCTCTTTTCATCTACATAGCGGATATGACGGTAAGCTTCTATGAGAAATCCACAAGAACCAACAGCAGGGTCATATATACTCTGCCCGATTTGAGGATTGACTACATCAGCCATAACTTTGATAAGCGGACGAGGAGTATAAAACTCACCGCTGTTACCGCCGTCACTGCCCATATCTTTTAAAAGTTTTTCATAGATAATGGAGAGTTGAAATAAATCCGCTTGATTATGAAAGTCCATAACATCTATGATGTCCAATATTTCTCTAAGAGTATGTCCATTGGCGATACGATTGTCTAAAAATTCAAAAATAGCACCGATTTTATACTTGATAGATTTTGGGTCTTGGGTAATTGATTTAAATCCCTTAAGGTAAGGGAACAGCTCTTTATTTGTAAACTCTAAAAGGTCTTCACCGCTCTTAGCATTTATCAGGTCAATTTTCCCATCTTTTTTAGGACAAGCCCAATTGCTCCACTTAAACTTATCATCCAAAATATAGATATATTCCTGCCCGATAAGTTGCGCCTCATCAGCCTTTGAGTCTTCCAAATCACTTAAAAATTTTAAAAAAAGTATCCAAGAAATCTGCTCCGTGTACATCATAGCACCGCTAATCCCGTCATCTCTTCTTAATATGTCTGTTATTCTATTTATTTTGCTTTCCAAGTTTTGCCTTTTATAGTGTGTAAATTGTTTCGTTTTTTTGACATATTAGCCACTACATGTAAAGATTTTTCTATTTTTTTGACATGTATTTTGAGCTATGTGTAAATTTTGCTGTTTTTTTGACATATGTTTAAACCTATGGGTAAATTTCTTACTTTTTTACTCATATATAATAAAGTATAAGTAAATTTTTACAAATTTTACCTATATCCCCTTTCTTAATAAATCAAATAGCTCTACATTTATAAAATATTTACTATTTTTGATTTGAATATTTTTCAATATATCTATTTTCTCAAGTTCATTCAAATATTTTGATGCTGTTTTTCTTGTAATATTTAACCTATCCACCAAAAACTCTATCTTTGTATATGGGTGCATAAAAAGTATCTCTACCAAATCTTTACTATAAATTTTTGGTAATTTTCCAGAAATCGTATCTTGAGTTTTTATCATCAAATTACTGATATTATTTATAAGCTCTATTGTTTCAAGTGATGTTTGCTCCACCGCTTCAAGCATATACAAAATCCACTCTTCCCAACTGTCTTTGGTTCGCACATCTTGAAGAAGTCTGTAATAATCAGCTTTATGAGTAATGATATATCTACTTAAGTATAAAACTGGGATATCAAGCAGATCTTTTAAAATCAAATACAAAATATTTATAATCCTTCCAGTTCTGCCGTTGCCGTCATAAAAAGGATGGATTGATTCAAACTGATGATGAATTATCGCCATATTTACAAGTGGGTCTATATCATTTGGTTCATTGATATAATTTTCAAGATTTGTCAAAAGCTCTTGAATGATTTCGTAATCTTGTGGCGGAGTGTAAATCACTTCGTCGGTTTGTGCATTTTTTAGAACGGTTCCGCTCTGACGACGCACTCCTGCATCATTTTTTTCTAAAACACCTTGTATCTCGACAATGTGTTTTTTAAGAAGTAACTTTGTATCTTTAACGAGTGTAAACCCTCTCAAAAGTGCCTCTTTGTAGTTTTGCACCTCTTTTGCTTCGTTAGTCACACTCTCTATATCAAGATTTGCACGATAAAGCTCATCGTGAGTTGTGATGATGTTTTCTATCTCACTACTATCTTTTGCTTCTTGAAGAACTAAAGAGTTTATGAGAATCGCACTATTTGGGATAATACGAGCCACACCATTTAAGTTTGCCAAAGCTCTATTTGCTGAGATGGCTTTTTTTAGAACTTTTTGGGTTTCTATCTCTTTTTGGAGGGGTAAAGGTTTTGAGACAAATGGGGTCATTTTATTTTTATTCTCCGATTTACTTTTATTTCATTATTAAGGATATCTTTTGAACGAATATACTGTTTCAGCTCCAACGTTGTCAAAAGCTTTTTATTAATATCATTATTAGGCATTTTCAAGAGCTTTCTACTTACTTCTGTTAACTCTGCATACTTGTCCTTCAAACTGATTTAAATAAGACGAAATCTTACTATCATCTAATTGTGGAATTTGTTTTGTTAGTATCTTTAACGCATTATCACGGTCGCTAGCTTCAAATAATTTATCAAATAAATCTTCTGAAATCTTATCGTCAATATTTATATAAAAAGCAATAATTTTATGTACCAGTTCTTCACTTTCCAACAATATAAAATCCATCGTCTCAATTAATGAAATTTTTTCTTCATTAATAAATTTTTCTGACTTTAAAATTTGAATATAGTTATTCTCATCTAATGGAAGTTCATTGTGTGTTTTAAAAAATTCATCCTTGAAATTTTCAATTAATATAATTTGCTTTTCAGGATAATTTTTTTTCAAACTATTAAGTGTTGTTGCATTTAGAGAAATCTTTTTGTGATTTAAAATCATTTCAACTTTTGCACTTGACAATAAATCCATATTCAAATCAGTAAATCGCCAAATAATACTTTGGATTAGATAACTATATGCTTCATCTATAACTCTGCTTTCTTTTAACAGCACTCTTGAAAATTTTTGTAAAAGTTCTTTTCCAAAAAGTGTTTCATTATCCATTTTTTGTTCGCCAAGCTTTTTGTAGTTGTCATGTTGATTTAAAAAGTTTATCAAAACATCATCCAGTTCATCTTTGCTCTTGTGGAAATGCAATAAATTATCCCAAATAGCTATGAGTTTATTCTCTCGTAGCACATCAAGCCAAAGGTCACTTGGAAGAGTTGCAATGTCATTGATTTTTGTTTCTTCTTTTTTTATTATTTCTAGTTTATATTGTAAATCCAAATCTTGATTATTCAAAAGATTTACAATCACTTCTTCTGATTCGTGAGTGTTTGACGGAATCTTTAAAAACACATTTTTTATATATGTATTGATATCTGAGTTAATATACTTTAAAAGTTCGTTGGCATGTTGGTTGATTGTAGTGTAGTTTGAAGTTGATAATTCATTTTTGATTTCATCACCTAAATGTAAATGCTCAATATAGTGCTCAATCATTTTTTGATTAATTTCAAATAGCATATTGTCAAATATGTAGGTAGCAATCAAAGAATCACTGTTTTGCAAATAATCAGGGTTAAATTTTTTGTATTTGACGGAAAGTGTTGAAAGCAGATACTCAAATTTATCGTTATCGGAATTGTGCTGAGGAATATACGAATTCTCTTCAATAAAAACTTTAATAGAATCATCTACATTGAGTGATAACAATGCCTCTTTATCTAAAGTTTTTAAAAAGATTTGAAAATACTCTTTTTGTGTTTCAAGTGTTAATTGTGACTCTTTGAAAATATAAGGCCAAATATTTTTAAATGTTTTTGCAATGAGGTTAATAAATTTCTTTTGCTCTTTGGTGAGTAAAATAAAGGACAAAATGAATTTTTTAGATGAACTACTATTATCTGTTAGGTTATACATAAAAGAATCAAACTTTTCATCTCGTATATTTTTCTCTATCATATAATCTAATAGAGAAAAGTTTAGAACAGCTTTAGATTCAAACCCTCTAGTTGTTAAGTTTTTAATTATTTCATCTATGTTTGTAAGTGAGTACTCAAATTCTAGCGGTTTGTCATCTTTTACCGACAACACATAATCTTTATCTTTTAATGTTAAACTTCCAGAGAAAAAGTAAGAAATGTAATCGTAGTAATCTTCTCTAATGAATCCATCTCTAATTAAAAATTTCAATAAGCTTTCTTTTTCTATTTTTTCAAAAATCGTACTATTTTCAAGTTTAGCGATTTGATTTATCTCATACTTTTTGATTTTATTTGCATTATTTTCTAATGACCGCAAATTTATTTTTAGTTGTTCAAGTTGTTGATTTGGATGTTCAATAATTAACTTTTTTCTTTCATCATAAGTAAGCTCATTTACTTCATCTTCTATCTTTTTGAATGAAGTAACTGCATTATAATAAGATGAATTATGATTTTTAAATTCTGATTCTTTAATTATTTCAAAAACATCATCTCTAATGAGATTATTTATATTATTCAATAAATATTGAGTATTTGAAATATAAAAATGATTTAGGTTTATTTTTTCAAATATTTTCAAAATATACACCATTCTCAATTCTTCAATCGATTTTTGTTTTTCAAGACTAATTTTGTATTCTAGTTCACTAATCTCTTTACTTTTGTTAAGTTGTAGCTCTTTATTTTTAGCTAATTCATCATTGATAAATTTTGCCTTTTGATTGAAAATATCATATACATTCCCTTGATTAACATGAAGTTCTGCAAAATCTGAAGGATAGAAGTTTTTGTAAACTATCATTGCCAGTAATCGTTCTTTATTGAGCCTTTCACTTCCAATCTTATGTTTATAAATTTTATATTCATTTGCTATATTGATTAACAATCTCATATCATCTATTCTAAGAGACAGATTTCTTAAAAACTCAATATCTATCTCTTGATTTTCAAACTTTTCTTTTATCTTTTGAAATGAACTAGAAGAATTGATATATGGAATAATCGGAATAATAAAATCGAAAAATTTTGTTCTATCCTTATCTTTAAACATATCATCTTTGATTGCATAGACAAATCGTACTCGTCTATTGATATCTTTTGAATTGCTGATGAGAGTATTTAATTCTCTTAACTTGATAAATATTTCTGTATTTCCGAATCTATCTAAGTCTTCTATGACGACTACATCGTAGGAAGTAACTTCAAAAAAATATAAAATTTCATCTAAGTGCTCATTGAGGATTGATGTTTTATCTCTATTATTTACTTCAATTTCGCCACTTTTAATATTGAATTTGCTTACTTGTAATTTCATGAAAAATTGGAAAATTTTATAAAAATAGAAACCTAAAATAAGAAACACTATCCAAGAGATAAATGGATATTCAAGAATTTGCTCTTTTAAATTACACATTAAAAATTGATGCACTTTTTCTGGTAAAAAAATAGCAAGAGAGTAAAGAAGTAACATCCCGATAAAAAAGCTATGTAAAATAAGAGAACTTTTTTTGATATTATTGATTCTTTTAAATCTTGAAAAAGGAATAGTTTTATCTTTTTCTTTATAGAAAATTTGTTGCAAAATACTTTTTTCTAAAATTTGATTCAATTTGTCTTGTTTAGGTTTGATTCTATCTTCAAGTGTTGGTTGACCTTCTTTGCCTTGTGTTTGCTGTATAGGTTCAGGTTTGAGATTTTCAATTTCTTTTTCTAAATCTTCAAAAGTTGCTAATGAAATATGGAGATATTCCCATTCTTTATGCTTTTTCTCAAAGGTTCTTAAAAAACTACTTTTTCCAGAACCATAAGTACCTGTAACTGCAATATTATTATTTTTTGGTGTCTCAAGTGCAACTTGAAGCATGTCTGAATACTGGTTGCCTATGTCTGCATTTTCATTTGGGATGAGTGATTCATATTTATCTGGATTGTTGATTAAGGATGTACCAAATTTTTCAATGACTTTTAGTTGTTTTCTTTTTAAAAACTGAATACTGAAAATCAATATTTGATTAATTACTTTGCATCCTGAAATTTTTAACTTTTTCATCAATATATCTCCCCCTATAATTCAAAATACTCATCTCCACATCTCCAATTCTTCCCAGTTATCTACAAACCCCATCGCATTTTTATTTACATGTGGATATTTTTGAAGCAATTGTTTAATCTTTTCTTTAAACTCAACTTCATCTTCGCCTATGCAAGCCAATATGTACTCTATAACACTCAAAGCAAAAAATACTTTGTCATTCATGTAGATGGTGCTTGTTAGATTGGTTTTTTCATCTATGATTGTTTTGTTTATTTTTTTAAAACTTTCTAGTTTATTGGGTACTTCAAATTTTACGCCCAATGTTTTGTTCCAACATCTACTGTGGTGAGCACATATATTTCGTAAAACTGACAATGAATGAAGCCAGTTTTTAAAAACTGTGTTATTGATATCTCGAAGCTGATATGTTACCTTTTTTTGCTCATTTGTTTTCAAAATACTATACATTTTGGACAAAGTTCCAAAGGATATGACTTCTACCAAAGTCCAAATCGGTAAATCTTTTGTTTTATATTTATCTTCAAAATGAGAAACAAATTCTTCATTGGCTCTCCCCGTCTCATCTTTGAGTGTCTTGATGATTTTGTCATAAAACTCTTGATTTGTTTGAAAATTTTTCTGATCCAAATATCCATAAGGTTCATACTGATAGGAATGATGATAAGCTATTTGTGTTCTAAAGTATATCTCTATACTCTCTATGGCTTCAAAGATAATCTTTCTCAGTTCAGTATCAAAATAATAAAGCTTGACCACATCTTCAAAAGCAGTGTTTGGTAAAAATTTGTTTTTATTTTCAGACTCTTTTTTGTACTGAAACGGTAAAAAATATGCACTTAGTCTATAGTAGTTAATGTGATTTAATTTTGTGACGGCATATTTATCATTTGATATAATCAAATCTCTTTCTTTTAAGATTTTTAATTGTTCATCAAAAGTTTTATGACTTTTAACGTATCCATTTTCTTGATTTTTTATATTTTGGAGTTGTTCTTGGAGGTTATTCATAAAGAAGACCCCCTCGTTGGCACATTGTAAAGAGGTGGAGGAGGTGTGTTGCCAAAATTGTAGTCAAATAAATCTTCAATTCGTATAAATTTTAAAAACTTCATCTATAAATCTCCCTTTGCAAATTCCTTAACAGTTCCAAACCCGTTCAAATCAACTAACATGTCTGTTTTGTTTTGAGTAGGTATTTGTCAACCCATTGTGGGATAGTTTCACTTTTAAACTCAAACTCTTTTGCATTGTTTATCTGGGCTATCCATGATTTTTCTTGACTTGAGTTGTCAAATATATATGCTCTAGTAGAATATTTTACGGCTTCAGACAATAGTTCTAATGAACGATAATACCGACTAACTATTTTATCTTCCGGAACGCTATGACCGCCCAGTTTTACTCTGTTGTTTACACGAGAGATATTTACTATTGGGTCTTGCGTTGCTATGAAATAGAGGTAAGTTCTGTATCCTGCTTCTTGTGCTTTTTTTAAAAAATCAACTTTGTCTTTTGAAGACATAACCGTTTCAAATGTAAAAGATATTTTTGATTTTAAAAGTTGATGACGAATAAAGTCTGCACAAATAGAGGCATAATATGAGTTAATCAACATATTTGAAAAATCAATTTTATTATCAAGAAATCTCAACAAATATAATTCATTTGTTAAATCGGCTTTTTCAAGAAGTGGATGATTCTCAAAAAAGGAGATAACCTCCTCTTCATTTGTAGTAACTCTATAATTTAGCATATCTAAAAAACTAAATTTATTTATCTCTTTTTCTATCTCATCAGGATTAATATATACACCAAGTAACTCTTTAGAGATAATGCTATTTAGTGTGCTTTTTCCACTTCCATTTGGACCTGCAAACATCCGTAATCGAGGAGTATTCATCCTAAAATAATCTTTTGGTTTATATCCACTTTGATATATGGAGCAACGTCTTTAATCTTTTTTTTACTTCCATCTGCAAAGACTTCATATATAGCGCCGTCTATAACTTCTAGCACGCTATTTCCAGCCGATAAAGTATCAAGATAGGCTTTGTGCATAGCACCATTTGCAAGTGAGGGAATTAACTTTTCCAAATTATCAAGTTCTATATCTTTCATAATGAAGCTCCTTTTATTGTTCTCATTTTATCATTTTTTTCGCTCATCTATAAATCTCTCTCTGCAAAAGAAAATACTCCTCTCTCATCTGAGGTATTCCACCAAAGTTTCGAGCCACCTCTCTCACAGTTCCAAGTCCGCTCAAATCGACTAACTTGCCTAGTTTGTCCTCATCTAGCTCTTTGACACCATCTTTTTCATACCGTTTTAGTATAAACTCTATGAACTCTTTGGCTTTTTCGTTATGAAACTTCTCTACAAACTCTGAGTTTTCTACATGTAAGACTCTCTCGGCTCTTGTTTTGATGTTTAAGTTAAACGATATATGCGTGAGTACATCGTAAATATCGCTATTCTTGGCTTCAAAGATTACTTTTAAATCATTGAGTTGAGATTCGTCGATGTGCATCTCACGAAGTTTGTTTAACAAATCTTTTCTATTGATTGGATTGCTCCATATCTCCCTTAATCCATCTTCATCATTATAAAACTTACCAAGAACACCTATGAGCAACTCTAAGTAGTCCTCTGTTTTTAAAGGTATTCCATCCATACCTACATATGTTGTTTCTATGTTGATAACGCGGAGTTTTTTGCCTTTGATGTCAATCGTTACTTTTTCATTTTTCTGTCTATCTTCTGATACTTTAGATTCTGAATCAAGTTCAGAATGACGGGTAATATCATTCTCTTTTGGTTGTTTTTCTCCAGCGTCATTAGAGGGTAAATCTTCCCCATCCCACGCAGGGTCGTAAAACAGATTTGTAGCACCGACAAAATCCATAATAGTAAAGAAATCTTTCCCCTCAAAAACTCTCGTACCACGACCGATAATCTGTTTAAATTCTGTCATTGATTTGATGGGTGCAGTTAGAACAACATTTCTAACATTTTTGGCATCTACCCCAGTTGTTAGCATTTTTGAACTTGTAAGAATGGTTGGTATGTCTCTGTCGTTGTTTTGAAACGCTTCTAAAAACTCTCTTCCGATATCGCCCTCATCAGATGTGTGGAGTGGTAACCTTATTTCATACATAGAATTTAAATAATTCT
>MIBW01000053.1:0-18431 GCA_001829625.1 Sulfurimonas sp. GWF2_37_8
AAAACTCAGTGAAGCTGAAAGAGAAATTTACGCCCGTGGCGACTATACAGAGTATTACCAATTTCATGGTTTGGGCGTTGAACTTGCAGAAGCACTTGCAGAGATAGTGCACAAACAGATTCGACTAGATCTGGGCATCAGTGAAGGTGAAGGAAGCACTTTGGCAGATGTTCAGATGAACAAATACCAAGGTTCTCGTTACTCTTTTGGTTATGCCGCCTGCCCTGACCTTGAACTTAACCGCCCACTTTTTGACCTACTCAAACCAGAAGAGTTTGGTATAGAACTCAGCGAAACCTTCCAAATCCATCCCGAACAATCAACATCCGCTTTGGTTGTTTACCATCCAAACGCAACGTATTACAATATCTAATTCTCAGGTCTAACCTGAGGAACTCTATCTTCTTCTATAACTCAAAGCTTCTAAAATATGTTTTTTTATTATCATTTCACTGGCATCAAGATCGGCGATGGTACGTGAAACCTTTTGCACTTTTTTAATACTTCTAAAACTCAAAGAGAACTTATTTATAGCCATATTCAAAACCGTCTCTGCTTCTGCATCCAAAACGCAGTATTTCTCTATTTCTGCATCACTGAGTTTAGCATTGAAACTCTCTTGTCCTCTGCGTTTCCCAAAGATATGTGCTTCAAGAACCATCTTATGCATCTCCTTAGAACTCATACTAGCCTTATCTGCAGCAGCAACGTTTTGCATTACAACACTCAGATCTACCCTATCCAAAAACGGATCTGAGAGTCTGTTTTTGTATTTTTTTATCTCAAGGTCAGAGCATCTACACTCTTTATTTGCATCAAGCAGATTACCGCAAGGACAAGGATTCATCGCGCCGATAAACAAAAAATCTGCAGGATATTCTATCTTTGCATTTACTCTGGAAATTCGTATGCGATTGTCTTGCATCGGCTCTCTAAGCGCTTCTAAAATATTTTTAGAAAAGTGCGGCAGTTCATCAAAAAATAGTATTCCTTTATGCGCCAAACCCACTTCGCCTATTTGTGCTTTGTACGAACCTCCGCCAAATACGCTTGCAAGAGTAGAAGTATGATGGGGTGAGCGAAAAGTTCTTTGAGGCTTAAACGCTGGCTCCCTGAAATCCAATGCATCCAATTTTGCAACATCAAGTATTTCACTATTTTTCATCGCTGGCAAGATAAAACGCAGCCTTTTTGCTATCATACTTTTACCACATCCAGGACTTCCTTCAAAAAGTACATTGTGAAAACCTGCCGCAGCAATGATAGCAGCCCTTTTAGCTATCTCTTGACCTTTGACATCTAAAAAATCTTCTGGATACTCTTTCATATAAAAATATTTTTCTTCATTGATTTCGTAAGAAGGATAATTGAGATTACTTTGTGTTTGAGATGGAGTAAGTGCTTGAGGGTTTTTCAGTAAATTTATCGCTTCTTGAAGTGTTTTAACTCCATAAAATTCAATCTGAGGTATCTTACATAATTTTTCTAAGCTCTCATAAGGAACAATAGCTTTGGAAATAGTATTTTGATTTGCTAGAGAAAGCAGAAGCGGATAGAGTTGCATATTTTCTTTGACGGCGCCATCAAGTCCCAACTCACCAAATACAAACCACTCACTTAAATCATCTTCTAAACTATCAAGCGCTATCATTAGTGCCACGCTCAGGTCAAATTGTGAACCATTCTTCGCAACATCGCTTGGAGCAAGGTTGATGGTGATACGTTTTGGAGGAAAAGAAAATTCATTACTAAGAAGTGCAGATTTTACGCGTTCTTTGGCCTCCGTGATAGCTGTTGAGGCCATACCAACGATAGAAAAAGACGGTAAACCTTTTGTCAATGTGGATTCAACTTGAACTACTTTTGCATCAAGACCTTCGTAAGTTGCACAATTTACCTGTTTCATATTCCAACCTCAAATGAGTTGAACAAAGTATAGCCTAATATAAAATTTTAGGTACAAATATGACAAAATGTCATATTTTAGGAGTGTCTATTTTCTTTTTAATCATGCGTTTGTACTCTTTTTCAAACTTTTTTCTTCTTGCGTAAGAGAGTTTATCTATAAAAAGGATACCTTCAAGATGATCCATCTCATGTTGAATAGCTATACTCAAAAGCCCATCCGTTTCAAGAATTTTTGTATTTCCATCTCTATCTTGATAACTCACACAAACCGTGTCAAATCTATTTACATCTTCATAAAATCCGGGAACACTCAAACAACCTTCTTGATAAACGGCATCGCCCTCTTTTTTTGTCAGCACAGGGTTGATCATCTCGATAAGATTTTCTTTTGGCTGCTCACCGTCTTCGTTGGGTATATTAATAATTAGCACTCTTTTAGCGTGAGCCACTTGTATAGCAGCAAGTCCTATGCCGTTTGTCTCCAGCATCAAAGGATACATCGCATCTAAAAGTTTATGTAAAAGTGTGTCAAAGCTTTTCACTTCTACAGATTTTTCTTTTAATTTTTTATCTGGATATTCTACTATTTTCAATTCCACAGAGACACTCTATATTAAATTATCATTATTTGTTCGAAGTGAAACAGCATAATCAATATTGTGTTTTGCATAAGCTTTTTCGATACCATCCAAAGCACTCACAACAATCTCTTCAACAGAATGGAACTGGTCAATATCTGTAATTCCAATAGAGATTTTTAGTTGAATCTCACGATCTGAGAGAAAAAAGTTGGAGTTAGAAACCAAATCACAAAGTCTTTCACTTGCTCTTTTTGCATTATCCAAATCCGTATGTTTAAGGAGCATAGCAAATTTTCCATTGCCGTAATGCGCAACAATATCGCTTCTGCGAGAAGTTTTTAACAGGAGTCTCGCAATAGTACGCGTCATGAGCACCAATGCTTTTTCATTTTTGATAGTTGCTGCAAGTTCACGAGAGAGTTCAATAAAAATCAAAGAGCTTTTATGCTTAAACTCTTTTATCATCCCTATCTCTTGTTCGATTTTTGCCATCAAGTAGCGTTTGTTGTAAACACCAAACTGATTGTCAAATACAGTCTCATTTTCTACATTTTTGACTATGCTTGCAGTCTCATCGTACATGACTTTCATCTGAGAGCTCTGTTTTTTCAAAATTTCACTAAGCTTGGATACATCCCCCTCAAGCGCAACAACCACACCGATAGCTTCCTGAATTTCAGGATGTTCCACTAACTCTTTTTTGCGTTTTTCGAGTATTTTACTCATGAGCGCCATATTTTTGTACAGATTTGCAGTAACACTCAGAATGTTTTTTACCGAAAGAAAACCCTGTTTAAGACTTTGTTCTAAAACCATACTGCTTTCATCATTGTTACTATCTTCAAGTTCAAGCATAGAGACAATTTGCTTACGCAAATTTTCACTCTTATCTTCTAAAAGTCTGTCAAAATAAAGAGAAAAGTTATTAGGTGTTGGGGGAAGGTTATCTGCTATAAGTGCTGTTAAAACTTCTTTGGCATAAATCTCCAAATCACTAGAAGGTTCATCCATATCAAGTGCTTTAAGTGCAGAAGTTGAGGGAGTGCTTACTTCACTGATATCCCGACGGTTTCTACTTCTTAAAATTCCTGACATTATGCAACCCTTATTCTTTTGTATTTTTGATTAGCACTTCGTCAATCATACCATATTCTTTGGATTCAAAAGCACTCATAAAATTGTCACGATCTGTGTCTTTTTCAATTTTTTGTACTTTTTGACCTGTGTTTTTTGCAAGAATCTCATTGAGCTCCTGCTTCATACGTAAAATCTCTTTTGCCTGTATTGCAATATCTGTAGCTTGCCCCTGCGCACCACCAAGAGGCTGGTGAATCATAATTCTTGCATGAGGAAGCGCATAACGTTTCCCTTTTTCTCCTGAGGAGAGCAGAAAGGCTCCCATAGAAGCAGCTTGCCCGATACAAATAGTTGCTACATTTGGACGGATATAATTCATAGTATCATAAATTGCCATTCCTGCTGTTACAACTCCACCGGGAGAGTTGATATAGAAATAGATATCTTTTTCAGGATCTTCTGCTTCTAAAAACAAAAACTGAGCCACTATGGAAGACGCAACTTGATCATTTACCTCTCCGCTTAGCATTACAATTCTATCTTTTAGAAGACGTGAGTAAATATCATAAGAACGCTCTCCGCGTCCTGTTTTTTCTACTACATAAGGAATATAACTCATGATTTACGCTTCTTTCATCTTTGAGTTAAGAAGTCCTGAGAGAACTTTGTCCTCAACCATTGACATCTGAATTGCTGGAAGGTATCCAGAATTTTTGTACTGCTCATACGCTTTTTGAGGATCTTGACCCATTTGCATCGCTTCGAAGTAGATAGTTTGCATAACTTCTTGTTCTACAACTTTTACACCCTCTGCCTGCGCTAAAGAATCAATAATAAAAGTAGCTTTTACGCTTCTAACAGCATCATTGCGGAAAGTCTCACGAAGCTCTACAAGTTTCTCTGCGTTTTCACGAAGCTCTGTGATCTCATCTTCGCTCATGCTTGCAGCAGATCTGTTAAGTGCCATATCGATCTCTTGATCTACAACAAATTCTGGAAGGTCGAAGTTAAATCCTTCTACAAAAATCTCTAAAAGAGCTGGTTTGAGCTCATCATTATAAAGTTTTGAAAGTTCTTCATTTTCGATTTGGATTTTTACTTGATTTCTCAACTCTTCAAGTGTTGCATTTTCTTGACCTGGAAGCATTTTTTTCGCTAATTCATCATCTATAGCAACATCTTCTTTTACTTGAATTTTGTTTACTTTGATCTTGAACTCAGCATCTTTTCCAGCAAGCTCTTTTCCGCCATAGTTTTCAGGGAAAGTTACTTTGATTGTCGCTTCATCATCTTTTTGCATACCAATCACCTGCTCTTCAAAACCTGGAATAAATTGAGCTGAACCTAAACGCAATGCGAAGTTTTCAGCTTTTCCACCTTCAAACGCAACACCATCAACAAAACCTTCAAAATTGATAACAGCAGTATCTCCTGTTTTCATTTTACGGTTTTCTTCTACATCCACAAGAGGTGCTTGAGCTTGAGCCAAGTCTGTAATTCTAGCATCAATATCTGCATTAGATACGGCAGGTTTGTCAAATTCTTGTACCATAGCAGCATAATCGCCAAGTTCGATAACAGGGCGCATAGCAACTTTTACAGTTACCTCTATTTTATCATCAGATTTGTCAAATTTAGAAATAGTCGGTTCACCTATTAATGCATCATTAGCGATTGCTAACTCTTTAAGACCTAAAGAGAGGACATCACGAAGTGCTTCCGCTTCAGCATCTTGAACCAAACGCTCACCGTATTGTTTTTTCACAGCAGAAGCAGGTACTTTGCCTTTACGAAAGCCATCTATTTTAGCTGTTTTTGTTAGCTGTTTTGCGATTTTTTCTACGTTAGCATTTACCTCAGCCATTGAGATAGTTGCTTGAATTTCAGCGTTAGCACCGTTGATTTTATTTGATTTGATTTCCATCAATTTCCTTTAGTATGTTTTTCATTATTTATAGTATTTTAACTATTATTTTTGGCAATAATACCAAAAATGTACTTTTTATAGGATTAATTTTTACAAAATTTCGGTTTGAAATTTAAAAGCAGTATCCACACAACAGCCAAATCTATCATCACATCGGCAAAATTAAAAACCGCAAAATCAAATCCGCAATGCCAATAGACCATATCTACTACTCCGCCATGAATAAATCTATCATAAACATTTGAAAACGCAGCACCTAAAAGTATCCCACCGGGAAGTGCGTAACAAATTTTCTTAAGTATCACAACATAGATCAAAACACCGAAAATCATCACCAATTGTATATACTTTAGCCATTCATCCAGAAACGCAAACATGGCAAACGCAACACCTTTATTGTAAATAAGTATCAAATCTATACATTGTGTGTAATAACGAAAGCCGTCCACAAAAAGCATTTTGATATTTTGGTCAATGATAAAGATACCCGCCAATGCAAAAAGTAAAATCGCGCAGAGGCGAAGCATATGATTGTTAGGCATTCAACGCCTTTGCAAAAAACGTAACTAATTCATCCATACGAATGTTCATACGTTTTGCATCTTTGGCTTCGAGTAAAATTCTTAGTTTGTTTTCAGTACCAGAGTAACGGATAAGATGACGAATACCTTCTTTATCTATCTCTTTGAGCAGTGCATCCAAACCTTCTATACTATCTAAAGGTTTTTTTACTTTTATATTAATATTCACAAGTTTTTGAGGATACAGTGCGAAAGGACGAAGTGCCTGTGAAGCTTTTTGTTTTTTACTCAAAAGAAGGGCTAAAGTTTGAAGTGCGCTTACAAGTCCATCTCCTGTTTTTGCAAAATCACTCACAATGACGTGACCACTCTGCTCGCCTCCAAAGTTTATACCTTTCTCTTTCATCACTTCTAAAACATATTTATCCCCGACATTACTACGGAAAAGTTTTAGCCCCGACTTTTTCATATAGTCATCGAGTCCTTGATTGCTCATGACAGTTGCAACTATGCCTCCACCTTTTAAAACGCCGCGCTCATGCATATAGACTCCAAGCGCACCCAAAAGCTGATCACCATCAACAATTTCTCCGTTTTCATCTACGATAACAACTCTATCTGCATCACCGTCGAGTCCGATGCCTATATCTGCACGGTATTTGAGAACATTCTCACAAAGATCTTTTGTGTGTAGTGCACCGCAATTTTCATTAATATTGAAACCATCTGGTTTGTTATGTAGCACAACAACATCTGCGCCAAGCTCTTTTAAAACAGTAGGTCCAACCTTATATCCAGCTCCGTTTGCCGCATCAAGAACGATTCGCATCCCATGGAGTGAAAGTTCTAACGGAAAAGAATTTTTTAGCGTTACTATATATCTGCCTATTACATCATCTATTCTTTTTGCTTTTCCAATACTTTTTGCTGTGACCTGCGCTTCTTTTATACGTTCATCATTTGCATAAATAACTTCTATCTCTTTCTCAGCCTCAACTGTGAGTTTATCACCACGTCCATCAAAAAACTTTATCCCGTTATCTTCATACGAATTGTGTGAAGCACTTATCATGATGCCTGCATCACAACGCATATTTTCTGTAAGAAATGCAATAGCAGGTGTTGGCATCGGGCCTATTTGTATTACATCATAACCAATTGCAGTCAAACCGCTTACTATTGCGTTTTCAATCATATAGCCACTTCTTCGAGTGTCTTTGCCTATCAATATTTTATTTGTAATCGAACGTGATTTAAAATATATTCCAGCCGCCATAGCAACACGCATAGCTAATTCTGCACTCAAAAATGAGCCTGCTTCACCTCTAACACCATCAGTTCCAAATAATTTCATAGTTACTATCCATTGTAAAAGTGCCGCATTTTAACATATTTATCCATTATTGTTGAAATATTTGCTTTTTTGACACTGTTTAACTAATTTTTAATTATTTTTAAGCTAGTATTGCGCACTAAATTTAAATGAGAAGGACTCATATTATGGCAAATCATAAGTCATCAATTAAGAGAATTCGTCAAACAATCGTTCGTACTGAACGTAATCGTTTTTACAGAACTCGTCTTAAGAACATCGTCAAAGGTGTAACTACTGCTGTTGAAGCAGGAAACAAAGAAGAAGCTACTGCAGCGTTTAAAGTTGCTAACCAACAAATTCACAAATTTGTAAGCAAAGGTGTCTTGAAAAAAGAAACTGCAGCTAGAAAAGTAAGCCGTCTACACAAATCTGTAAACGCTCTTTAAGGCTAACTTCTTATGTTAGCAGATAAACTTACACCGTTTATCAACCGCTATAACGAACTTAGCGATTTGCTAAGTTCACCCGAAATCACTTCTGACATCAAAAGAATGACAAATCTTTCAAGAGAACAATCTTCTATTGCCCCTATCGTTGAAAAAACAAAAGAGTATAAAGCCCTATTGGCAGAAATCGCAGCAACGAAAGAGATGTTGGCAGATTCTGAAATGATGGATATGGCAAAAGAAGAACTCCGTACCCTTGAACCTCGCAGACCAGAACTTGAAGAAGAGATAAAAATGCTTCTTTTACCAAAAGATCCAAATGATGACAGAAATATCATCCTGGAACTTCGTGCTGGCGCAGGTGGCGATGAAGCTGCTATTTTTGTTGGTGATTTATTTGATGCATATTCGCGTTATGCAGAGTTAAAAGGTTGGAAAATTGAGCTCATGAGCACATCTCCATCTGACTCTGGCGGATATAAAGAGCTTATTGCTCTTATTAAAGGTGAACAGGTTTATAGTAGGTTGAAATATGAAGGTGGAACACACCGTGTTCAGCGTGTTCCAGCAACTGAAAGTCAAGGACGTGTTCACACTTCGGCTATAACTGTTGCAGTTATGCCTGAAGTGGATGATGTTGAAGTTCAAATCAACGAAAACGACCTTAAAATAGATGTTATGCGTTCAAGTGGATGTGGTGGACAAAGTGTAAATACAACAGATTCTGCTGTACGTATCACCCACCTTCCAAGTGGAATCGTTGTAACGAACCAAGACCAAAAATCTCAACATAAAAATAAAGAAAAAGCTATGAAAGTTCTCAAAGCCAGACTTTATGACAGAGAGATGCAAGAAGCTCTTGCAAAAGATAGCGCAAACCGTTCTGCTCAAGTTGGAACAGGAGATAGAAGTGGTCGTATTCGTACCTACAACTATCCTCAAAACCGTATGAGTGACCACAGAATAAACTTAACTCTTTATAGACTGGCTGAAATTATGGGAGGTGGATTGCTCGATGAAATAATCGAGCCTCTTATCGCCGACCATCATTCAAAAATTGTTGAGTCTGCTGGACTTTAACACAAGATCTTTATCATAATCGCCACTTCAAATTTTTTGAAAATGGCGATTCATGCTACACTCTTAATTATCAAATCTCTCAAACCAATCTAGCTTCAAAGTTATCAGAAATAGATTTATTTCACTATTACTGCCTATTTATTGAACACATTTATCATTTTTACTGCTTAAGTTCAAGATACAATACAAAAAAAATATGATAAAGGATTAAAAATGGAAAATTTTTCAGATGTTCAATATATCTTGACAAGCTTTCTTATGCTCTTCGCTGGTGCTTTGGTTATGTGGATGGCAGCAGGTTTTGCAATGCTAGAAGCCGGTCTAACCAGAACAAAAAATGGAGTAGTTATTTTACTTAAAAATATGCTTCTGTATGCTATTGCATCGATTATGTTTTATGCTATCGGTTACAACCTCATGTATGGCGGAGAAGGTATATTTACAGGAGATATTGCCTTTGCTCTGAGCGGTATCAACTACAGTGATCATTCGCTTATGGCTGATTTTTTCTTTCAGGTTGTTTTTGTTGCAACTGCTGCATCAGTGATTTCAGGAGTAGTTGCAGAAAGAATCAAGATATGGCCTTTTATGATTTTTGTTGCGTTTTTAACAAGCTTTATCTATCCGATTCAAGGACATTGGTCATGGGGCGGTTCAGCTCTTGGCGGGTTCATGAATGGTTTTAGCGACTTCGCTGGTTCAACTATTGTACACTCCGTAGGTGGATGGGCGGCGTTAGCAGGAGTGCTTCTCCTTGGTGCTCGAAATGGAAAATATACAAAAAATGGTGGCGTTCGACCGATTCCAGGATCCTCTTTACCTCTTGCAACACTCGGTACTTTTATTCTTTGGTTAGGATGGTTTGGATTTAACGGCGGTTCTGTTTTAGCAATGGGAACAAAAGAGGATGTCGATTCTATCGCTGGCGTTTTTGCAGCTACAAATATGGCAGCCTCTTTTGGTTCCCTCACTGCTGCGATAGCAACACAAATGCTTTATAAAAAAATTGACCTCACCATGGTTCTAAATGGTGCACTTGCAGGCTTAGTCGCTGTAACAGCAGGTCCAAATTTGGGTATGTTTGCCGCTTCCGTTGATGGTATTGTCGCTGGGTTATTAGTAGTTTTTTTTGTAAGCTTTTTTGATAAAATCCGTATTGATGATCCAGTTGGCGCACTCTCAGTGCACCTTGTAAACGGTATATGGGGAACATTAGCAGTTGCGATATGGAACCCTGAAGTAACATTTATGATGCAAATCAAAGGTATCGTTGCTGTTGGACTTTTTACCTTTATAACATCATTTATATTATGGTTTATACTCAAACAAACGATAGGTATTCGCGTTACGCAAGAGCATGAAGAAGAAGGTGTTGACTTACATGAGACAGGTCTTGAAGCGTATCCTGAGTTTTCAAAAAACAACTAAAAAAGGATAAAGTATGTCTCTTAAAGATGATTATCTCTCACAAGTAAGACAAGCACGCACCGACCATAAAAAGTGGGTAAACCAGATCAGAGTCATAGTATCTGGTCTGCAAAATGATAAAAATATTATCGCGCTCAATCCTTCCGAAGATTCATTTGGAATGTGGCTTTACTCCAAAGCTATGGCATACTCCATCTCTAACAGCAAACTTGTTTTAAATGATATGGAGTCACTTTTCGATGCTTGTTATAATCAATATCATAAAATATACGCCGTACTTTTCAAAGAAGAAAGCGGCAGTATTTTCTCATCACTTTTTGGTTCAAAAAAAGCTTCTATCTCTGACTATAAACTAGCAAATCAATACTACGAAATACTTTTAGAAAAGTCTGACCAACTTTTAAATAAATTGAGAATATTTGAAAATCAGCTCACTGCTACAAACTTTGAAAAGTTTGAGAGTGTTTTAAGTTCGGAGCAAAACAGCGTAAAAGAAGAAATAACACCAAAAAAGAAAGAACAACGCTACTACAGAGGGAGCCTTATAGAAAACTAAACGCGTTCCCACTCTGCGACAAATGTTCTCTTCACGGCTCCCTTAAAAGTAATCGTTCTCTCATTCACTCCAAGATATAAGGTCTCGCCGCTTGTCGGATAGACTTCTATATTGTTTTTTACTTTGCTTTCACTGTAAGCTCTGTAAAAACAAGCTGCCATTCCCGTGCCGCAGGCAAGTGTCTCATCTTCAACGCCACGTTCATAGGTCCGTACTCTGAGATTCTCGCCATCCACACAAGTGATATTGACATTGGCATTGTATTTGTAACGAAGTTCTCTTGCTTCATCGATATCAAACGCAGTTATATCCTCAGTAAAATGTACCAGATGCGGTACACCTGTATTAATAAGCCACCATGTTTTACCATTGTGCTCAATATTTTTTTCTATTATGGTAGGAGGAGTGAGTTCACTTTGCACCATAGTATCTTCTACACTTGCGTTTATAACGCCCGCTCCTGTCAAAAAGCTCATTTGACTCGATGCGAGTTGGTTACTGTAAGCATAATGCGCGCAGGCTCTTGAACCGTTTCCACACATATCTGCATGACTTCCATCAGAGTTGTAAAACTGCCATTCAAAATCTAGTTTAGAATGAGGTACTAAGACAATAAGCCCATCTGCACCGATACCATCCTGTCTATGACAAAGCTCTCGTGCCAACGCACTTCTATCATGTTTTACAAAAGTATGAAAAATCACAAAATCGTTTCCGTTTGCGCTGTATTTTGCTACTGTCATAAATACTTTTCCTTTATTATTTCTACAAACTCTTCACACTCTTTTTGAAGATGTTTAAGGTTTTTTGAGTTGTCTATCACCCATGTCGCTTTTTTTTTCTTCTCTTCTATAGGCATCTGCGAGGCAATTCTTCGCATAGATTCTTCTTTTGAGTATCCATTGCGTTTCATGAAACGTTCAAGCTGTATCTCTGAAGGCGTATAAACAACGACGCTCTCCTTGATATCGTACGCACTATTCTCAAAAAAAAGTGGAATATCTATCAAATAGGGAAATTGAAAACCATCTTGTTTTTCGCTGCGTTTTTCTATCTCATCTCGTATTTTAGGGTGCAAAAAATCTTCTAAAATCTTTTTTGCCTTTGCATTCGAAAAGATGAGAGTTCCAAGTTTTGCACGATCTACTTTTGAACCATTGAGATATTCAGGACCAAATATTTGCGCCACCCAAGAAGATGAAGTATCCAAAATCTCATGAGAGATAGTATCCGCATCAATCACCCGCATTCCATTGAGAGCAAGCAGAGAAGCAACCGTACTTTTACCTGTAGCGATTCCTCCGCTCAGAGCGATAGCATACTTAAACGCCATTAGTTTTTTATGATTCCCAAATACTCTTTACGGATGTAATTTGGCATAGCAAAAACTGCTATATGCACATCACAATTGTAAAATTGTAGATCATCAAGCATATCGGAGCGTTGCAAAATAATATCTGCTGTCGGGTGATACTCTTTTGATGCCAAAAGCGCAGTAGAGCCCTCGCCTAAATAGTAAGGCATAATGATTTTGAAATAATTTCCCAAGATTTGCATGAGCGATTTATTACTCTGCACATCATCGAGAGAGTTATGCGTCATACTGAGTTGTCCGTCTTCTTTGAGAATACGGCTGATATGTGCAATCACGGCAGCATCCGCCTGCATCTCACAAATAACAACATCATAATTTTTGTCACCCTCTGCTCTTAAGGCATCCAAAGAACAAACTATACTCTTAAAACCTATGCCGTTATGCTTCATCATTTCAGCTTCTAAAGCGCTTGCATTATTGCTTATTATTAAAACATTTGTTGGCACTTTGTTTGTACAAACCGGCACGTGTACCATCATTTCCGGATAGATAAATTCTTTCATTTTCATAATTCCCAACCATTTATATTTTGAGCGATTTTAGCATATTTGGATTAATTTTACTTAATGTGGATATAATTGCATAAATTTTATATAAATGTAAAGGTATAGGAATGGATTTCAACAAAATAAGAAAATTTTGTAGAGTTTTTCGCATTATTATTGGTTTAGCACTCATAATTGCTGGTGTTATCACAGGGATTTATTGGTTCTATTTAGGTGTTTTACCACTACTTGCCGGTTTGCTAAATTTCTGTCCATTATGTATCATGAGCAAAAAATGTGACTTACCTCAAGCAGAGGAAAAAAAATGAGCCAGATAAGCTATAAAGATGCTGGTGTTGATATTGATGCTGGAAATAGTTTTGTTGAAAACATCAAGCCCCTTGTGAAATCAACTGCTATTGCTGGTGTTTTAGGCGGTATTGGCTCATTTGCAGGTGCGTTTGAGCTTCCAAAAGGCTTTAAAGAGCCTGTTATGCTTGCTGCAACCGATGGAGTTGGAACAAAACTCAAACTTGCCATTGATAGCGGTATTCACAACACTGTAGGTATTGACCTTGTTGCTATGTGTGTTAACGATCTTTTATGTAACTTCGGAACACCTTCATTTTTTTTAGATTACTATGCAACTGGTAAACTTGATGTAAAAGTAGCTACAAATGTAGTTGCAGGTATCGCCGAGGGCTGTATTCGTGCGGAGTGTGCACTTATCGGTGGAGAAACTGCTGAGATGCCAGGAATGTATTCCGCGGATGATTACGATTTAGCAGGCTTCGCTGTGGGTGTTGCTGAAAAATCAGAAATGGATAGAGTTTCACTTGTTCGTGCTGGACATAAACTTATCGCATTGCCTAGTTCAGGGCTTCATTCAAATGGTTTTTCTCTCGCACGTAAAGTATTGTTTGAGAAAATGGGTATGAAATTTGAAGATCAATTCAATGGAAAAGCTCTTATCGAAACATTATTAGAACCTACAAATATCTATGTCAAAACATTTAAAGCACTCAAAAATGAAATAGTTGCGATGGCACACATCACAGGTGGTGGTATCGTTGAAAACCTGCCTCGCGTTTTACCAGAACACCTCAAAGCAGAGATTCAAAAAGCTTCTATCAAAGTTCTTCCTATATTTGAACTTATGAGCGCTCATGTAGCAGAAGATGAAATGTATAGAGCCTTCAATATGGGCGTAGGCATGATTTTGGTTGTAGAAGAGTCTAATGTGGAAAAAGTTCTTGCAGCAACAGATGGATATCTTATCGGAGAAATCGTAGAAGGAAAACGCGAAGCGGTGATGATATAAATCCACCACCTGCGTTTCATGCTAGAAGCTTTATTTAAAAGGCTTCTCCAAATGTTTTGATATTGCACCTGGAACAGTTGCAATGGTTGTAAACTCTGTCATCGTTAAAAGCGGGTATGAAACCGCCAAGTAATATTTAGCTTCCATAGCAGTCGCTTTTTTGTTTTCTATAGCGATACAGTACGGAAGAACTGCTGCGTTTGCTCGACCAATCTTCTCAACAAATTTTTTTGTTCTGTTATCTAAATCGTATCCTACAAGATATTTCTCATCACTTATTTTAAGAGTAAAAACTACAAATTTTCCATCTTTATAAGAGTTAACTTTTTGTAATAAATCTGCCGCTTCACCATTACTAAGCTCATCAACATCACTATAATAAGGCATACCCATCATAAAATGATATCCTGCAAGATTATCAGCATCCATCTTATCTGCGGATTCTTGCAAGCCTGTAAATACAGCGCTTAATGTTTCAAATTGCTCGTTAAAAACAGCTTCATTGTAATCATCCTGCATAAACGCTTTGCCGAAATACAGAGGGTTTGTAAGACTTATCTTCTTCTCCTGAGCATCAACAAAAAGCCGCAAAACTGCTGCATGAGCACGGCCTGGTTTTGCAGCTTCAGATTTAAGTGCACTATTTGTAAAAACTATGGTTACCCCATCTTTTACGCTCTCGTAGCTTGCAACTATTTCATATCCAGTCGTACTGAGTTTGTTTTTTGCAGTCTCGACATCCACATAATCACCTACCAAATATGTACTAACATCTTTGGCTGTTGCATTTGTTGCAAACATAACTAAAAATGTAAAAAGCAGTACAAACATTTTTTTCATATACAATTTCCTTTTTTGCGAAAACGCAATTTGATCATTTAAAAGCTTTTTCTAAATCTTTTGCTACTGCACCAGGGACCGTTGCGATACCCATAAACTCAGTCATAGTCAAAAGTGGATAGCTGATAGCTATATAGTATTTTGCGCTAAATGCTGTTGCTTTACCATTTTCAACCGATACGCAGTATGGCAAAATAGCTGCGTTTGCACGACCAACTTTTTCCACAAACTTTTTAGTTCTTTTCCCAAGTTCATAGCCTAAAAGAGTGCTTGTATCAGATAGCTTGATAGCAAAAACAAGCTCTTTTCCATTTTTATATGCTTTTGCTTTTGCGACCAAATCCGCCGTATTTCCTTCAGCTAATATATCCTGATCTGTATAATAAGGCATACCAACCATAAAATGATAACTAGCCAAACCATCAAAATCCCAAACATCATCTGATGCTTTGAGTCCAGGAAACGCAGTATTAATCTTTTCAAGTTGTGCATTAAACACAGCATGATTGTACTCATGTTGCATAAATGCTTTACCAAAATAAATAGGGTTCGTAAAACTAATAGTTTTTTCTTGATCATCTACGAATAAACGCAAGACGGCTACATGAGCACGACCTGATTTAGCTGCTTCGGCTTTAAGTTCTGCATTTGTAAAAACTATCGTAGTACCCGCTTTTATCGGCTGGTAAGAAGCTACAACTTCAAAACCGGCTTCTTTGAGTTTGCTTATGGCTGTTTTTACATCAACATGAGCACCCAATAAATAAGTGCTAACTTTTTTGCCTTCAAGCCCACTTTTAACTTCTGGAGCTGCATTTGTTCCCGCACATCCTACAAACAGCAACGCTGATGCAGACAATATTGCTACTATAAATTTTTTCATATCTCTTTTGCTCCCAACTCTTTCATGATAGAAATGATCTCTTTGTCAAGTGTATGAATCGCATCTACTTTTTTCTGCTCTGTTATTTTCATAACCGAAATCCAGTTCTCAAGTTTAGGCATACCTATGATAAGTTTGTTACTTCCTGCTTCTACGTACATATACATCGAACATGGTGCGAATACACCTGCATCGGGACGACCTTGGTTGAAGATTCCCTCTGAAAATTGGAAATGACAAAGAGAATAGACATAATATGCATCATATTTATCAAACTCTAGTTCCATATCGTCATATGTCTCTTTAAAGTTTTTATATCCTGCGATGATGTATTTGTTCTCTTCAAATTTTGCTTCAAACTCAGCTTGAAATTCATCAATATACTCTGTAAGATCTTCTGATCTCTCAAACTCTATCTCAAACTTCATCATAGGATTGTTTGTAAGCTTATCATATTCCAGATATTCCACTTTTCCACCAATTTTGTCTTGAACCAACTTATCCAAAGCTGGAAATAATGCACTAAACTTTGCTCTCACCCCTTTATCTTCTACCCCTACGATATCCATCATAGTTTCAGGCATGATATGTCCAACATAAGTTTTATCTTCGCCTGTGCGTTTAAATACATGAAGGTTAAATGGTGAAAAACCTCCTATCTCAGGATTGCTCAAAAGAAGCTCTCTTACACCTACGTCATTTGTAATAGAAAAGAAACCTAAATTATCAAGGTTTGTCGCACCATACTTATCTTTATACCCATCGTTGATGCGCTCATGTGGATCAGAAAGAGAGTAACCAGCAGTTTTAAGTTGTCCATTTATCATTGCATTGTAATGCCCTTCTGCATTTCCGTCAGTTACATTAAACATAACCCCTTGTGCACCAAATGCCATAGTTGCAGCAAGTGAAAGTGCTACAGTTGTTTTTATAAGTTTTTTTATCATTTGTTATCCTTAATTATATTATTAGTGCTATTTATCACAAAATAGTCACAAATTTACTGCAAATATTGTATCATAAAATAGTATGAATTACACATTTTTGATGATGCTAGTAAATTTTGTTTGAGATGTGTGAAAAAACAGGATGCCGCCAAAAAAGGCGACACTTGAAAATGAAAGGAGAAATTTTAACTCAACTTTAGAATTTAAAGTTCACTTGAGCGCTAACACTTGATTGTGAGTGTTTTGTAGTGATGTCTTGCGCAGCAAAGTTTTTATATGTATTTGTAACTTCAGGAGCATAAGCATATGCCAAATCAACTGAAGTTTGTTTGCTCACATTGTATGTTCCACCAACAGTTATATGTGATTCAACAATTCCTGGGAAACCTAGTAAATTAAATGTGTTAACTGTGCCTGGTTGTAATCCTGCGCTGTTAGGAACATCTGTTCCAGGATTTACTACAGTTTGCTCACTAATAGGGCTTTTTGAATAATTGTAACCAACGCGAGCAGCCCAATCAGAAGTAGCATATTGATAACCTAAAGCAAGAACATTTTGGTCTTCCCATTCAAAATCTTGGTAACCCTTAGCATCTGACCATTTAATTCTTTTATAATCTATAGCAATTGTATTGCCTGAAAAAGTATAGCTAGCACCAATACCCATTTCAGCAGGTGTTGATAAAACATCATTTGCATATGTGCCAGTTGTTGAAAATGCATTAACTGTTTTTGACATTACGCCTTCGTATTCCATATCTATTTGTGATTTATAAACAGCACCAATTGTTACGCCAGAAATTTCATAAGAAGCGCCCAAGTTGTAGCCAAATTTCAAATCTTGTGCAACTCCTGTGCCATAGTTAGTACCTGGATTAATTATATATCCACCAAGTCCATTTGGTTGACCTGGATGTTCATAATTAATATCCAAAGAACCATATTGTAACACTGGAGTTATTGAAAGACTTAATCCACTTGTTTTATACGCTAAGGGAACACCAAATTGCATTAACTGTAAATTAGTAACCATTTGCATTTGTGCTCCACCAGACATAATAGAATTAGCATCTCTATAATCAACACCCATACCTGCAGTTCCCCACATACCAACACCCATATAAAAATTATCTGTTACTTTACTAGCAATTGATACTTCTGGAATAACACTCATATTAGCTGCACTATCTTCGCTACTCGTAAATGGTGGATTTACTCCATCCCACAAAGTATTCTCATTAGAAACCTTTGGCATAAAAATGGTGCCACCAAATGAAATTTCTGTGCTTTCTACAGAAGTAATTAAAGCACCATTTGCAAGACCTGACTCAGCACCGTGCGCCATACCAATTCCAACCCCACCCATACCACGTGCTTCAGCACCAAGGCCTATTAAGTTTGAACCATTTGTTGCAAACGCAGATGTTGTACCTAAAGCTAAAGCAGCTACTACAGCCAATTTAATTGTTTTTTTCATTTTCTCTCCTCAGAGTTTTATCAAAATTATGAGATAGACATGCTATTTCGATTGCAAGCATTATATGTGATAAAATTTTAATACAATCTTAAACTAAACTACAGAAGTATTACAAATTATTATATTTAGAATAGTAAAAATAAAGTTGTAAAATATGAATTATAATATTTATAATAAAAATAGATATATGAGAGATTAATAAGATATAGATAATTTTATCTTATTATATTAATTAATAAAATACTTTATTCATGAGATTAAAAT
>MIBW01000053.1:18478-18630 GCA_001829625.1 Sulfurimonas sp. GWF2_37_8
ATTTTTATCACATTTTAAAATTAATCACAAAAAGGTAACATATCATCAATGAATCTTATTGTTGGTCTATGTGCATGGCAGAAAGACTCCATAAAGTAAATATGAACCCACAAGAGCATTATTGGGAAATAGACAAAGAATTATAAGAGTAA
>MIBW01000054.1:0-3093 GCA_001829625.1 Sulfurimonas sp. GWF2_37_8
TATTATACTTAAAATTAAATCATAAAAACGCTATAATCACGAAAAAATTTACAAATGCGTAGGGAATTATGGAAAATTTAAGCTATTACGAAATACTTGAAATCACGCGAGATGCGGATAAAACAACTATAAAAAAAGCTTACAGAGCAATGGCAAAGAAGTACCATCCTGATAAAAATCAAGGAGATACGGATGCCGAGCATAAATTTAAACTATGTAACGAAGCATACCAGTGTTTAAGTGATGACGAGCAAAGAAGTATTTACGACCGTTATGGAAAAGAAGGTCTTCAAGGTATGGGCGGCAGAGGTCGCTCTTCGGGCGGATTTGATGATTTAGGTTCTATGTTTGAAGAGATGTTTAACGGTTTTGGCGGAGGCGGATCTCGCCGCAGAAAAAACCCTTCAGACATGGAAAAATATCCTTTAGATATGAATGTAGATATGCACATCAGTTTTCATGAAGCCATCTTCGGATGTGAAAAAGAGATAGAATTTAGCTATAAAAACTCTTGTAAAGATTGTAGCGGTACTGGTGCAAAAGATGGGAAACTCTCCACTTGTCCACAATGTAAAGGTCAAGGTCAAGTTTATATCAAACAAGGTTTTATGACCTTTTCTCAAACATGTCCTCTTTGTCATGGTGCAGGTTCAGCCCCTACAGATAAATGTAAAACATGCCATGGAGATGGCTACGAAGAAGTACGCGAAAAAGTCACGATAAAAGTACCAAAAGGTATCGATACCGGAAACCGTCTCAGAGTCTCAGGCAAAGGAAATATAGGCAAACGCGGCTCACGCGGTGATTTATATGTTACTTTTAGTGTGCGACCTGATAAGCATTTTATCCGTGATGGTAATGATGTATATATCGAGATTCCTGTATTTTTCACGCAAGCTGTCAGTGGAGATAGTCTCAGTATTCCTTCACTTACGGGTGAGTTGGAGCTTAAGCTTAGTGTAGGCACAAAAGACAAACAGCGTTTTACCTTCAGAAATGAAGGGATTGATGATGTTCACGGACATGGCAAAGGCGATTTGATAGCCCAAGTCAACATCACTTATCCAAAAAAACTAAACGACAAACAAAAAGAGTTGCTTACAAAACTCCAAGAGTCTTTTGGTTTAGAAGAGTCCAAACCGCATGAGAGTGTTTTGGATTCGGCTATAGAAAAAATGAAGGGATGGTTTAAATAAGATGAACAGAGAGATACTCAAAAAACAGTTATCTACTTTAGCGCTTTCTATGTTTAGAAAAGATTTTTTTGGTATCTATCACGGTTCTATCTCTGCAAAAACTGAGTCAAATCGTTTTCTTATTAACACAAAAGAGACCGTCTTTGATGCCATCGGCAGCAATGATCTTATTGAACTTTATTTCAAAAAAGATTATCGTTGGAATCAGGCGAGTATCGACTCAAATATTCACCAGCAAATTTATTCTCAAATCTCTGATGCAAAATATATCACCTTCACCATGCCTCCTTTTACAACGGCATATTCACTCGATCACAATATCATCCGTCCAAAAGATTACTTTGGTTATACCGAACTCGGTACCATAGAAATCGTCGATCCAAAATCATTTGACAACTGGTACGACCGTGCGCAAAGTGAGATTACTCACTATTTTCAGTCCAAAAAAACAAATATTATGATTATCCGCGGATATGGTGTGTATGCATTTAACAGAGATTTACATGAGATGGCAAAACAGCTCTCTATTTTAGAGAAAAGCTGCCGTCTTTTGATGCTTGAAAATGCTTCAAACAGCCATTTTAACTTTGACTAGAGATTTTTTATAGCCTCATACGCCACATCCATCATCACATCTATCTCTGCGTTTGTGATAATATATGGTGGCATAAAATAGACAACATGCCCAAGCGGTCGTAAAAGCACTCCATTTTGAAGCCCATACTCATAAACTCTCAGCCCTATTCTCTCTTCTGGTTTATACCCCTGAAGTTCAACCGCACAGATCATACCCGTTTGGCGTACCTCTTTTACATTTTTAAGCTCTAAAAACTTTTGAAGCTTTTGCCCCATAAACGCAGCTGTAACTCTATTTTTTTCTATAATATTTTCAGTTTCAAAGATATCAAGTGTTGCGTTTGCGGCGGCACAGGCCAGTGCATTTCCCGTATAAGAGTGTGAATGTAAAAAGGCTTTGTAATCTCCATAATCACAGTAAAATTTCGCATATATTTCATTGCTTGTTAGCACAACAGAAAGCGGTAAATAGCCACCTGTAAGCCCTTTTGAGAGAACTAGAAAGTCAGGTGTTATGTTAGCATGAGCGCAAGCAAAAAGCTCACCCGTTCGTCCAAAACCGACTAAAACCTCATCGGCTATAAGATGCACATCGTATCTGTCGCAAATCTTACGAACCAAAACAAGATACTCTTTATGGTACATATGCATAGAGCCCGCACCTTGAACAAGCGGTTCTAAAATAATAGCACTTATTTCATCTGCTCTTAGTTTACAAAGTTCTTCAAACGCAGCCGCTGCGTTTTGTGCGGCTGCGAGGCTCATATCTTTTGGCACATGCGTTTGGAGTGTTTTGAGCAAAAGCGGCGCATATGTGTCTTTGTAAAGTTCAACATCACCAACACTCAGCGCACCAATGGTTTCACCGTGGTAAGAGTTTGTGAGTGAAACAAAAATAGTTTTGTTTTTCCCATCATTCTTATGTGCATGGAAACTCATCTTCAAGGCAACTTCCACCGCACTTGAGCCATTGTCGGAGTAAAAACATTTCTCAAGTCCTTTTGGAGTAAGTGCCACTAAACGCTCCGAGAGCCTTACAACCTGTTCATGTGTAAAACCTGCCAAAATAACATGTTCTAAAGTATCAAGCTGCTCTTTTATTTTTGCGTTTATGTAAGGGTTTGTATGTCCAAAAAGATTCACCCACCAGCTTGATATTGCATCGATATATCTGTTACCCTCAAAATCTTCTAAATAAACACCGTGTGCTTTTTTGATAGGAATAAGCGGTAATGTTTCATGGTCTTTCATCTGCGTACACGGATGCCACAGCACTTTAAGATCTCTGTTTTTTAACTCTTTGTTATGCATCTCTTTTACT
>MIBW01000054.1:3101-6364 GCA_001829625.1 Sulfurimonas sp. GWF2_37_8
TCTCTCAAGCCACTCATATCATCAAGAGTCTTCAAAGTTTGCTCGAAAATATTTATCATCCGCTCTTGTTACGTATGTGTATTACGTATGGGCATCTATAACAGAAATAATAATATAAAATTAACACTGTAACAACTATTTTACAATTGTAGCTTCCATATAGTTCTTTTGTTCAATAATGCAAGTATATCTTCTAATTTATTTTTCTACTACTTACTGATGTTACGCAAGCTGCTTACATAAGGTATAAAACTAAAAAATATAATTTTTTATAATAAATTCTATGAAGAAAATTTATTTTATTTGTTAAATTCATTCTTGCTATTTTGCTTTTTAATAATTCAAAATATCATGTATCAGGCTAACAAATAGCCCCTTTTATCATGGTTTAATACGAATTTACATAAAATTGCGTAAATATCAAAGAGAAGGTTTTTTATAGATGATTACATGGATGCAGAGACATAAAAAATATCTTATAGTTACTATTTGGATTTCAACCATTGCGTTTGTCGGCGCGGGATTTGTTGGTTGGGGTCAATATAGTTATGGCGACAAAGCTGGAGCGGTTGCAAAAGTAGGTGAAATAGAACTTACAATGGCTGAACTTCAAAAAAGTTACTCACGCCTTTATTCCCAATATAATCAAATGCTTCAAGGCAATTTTGATGAAGAAAAAGCAAAGAGTTTTGGTCTTCAAGCACAAGCGATGCAACAAATCGTACAACAAGCATATATCCTTAACCTCGCGTCTAATTACGACTTAAGCGTAAGTGATGCAGAAGTGATAGCTGCGCTTAAAACGCAAGATTACTTTTTCTCCAACGGTGTATTTGACAAAGAGGTATATAAAACAGTTCTTTCTCAAAATAAACTCACTATGCAAGAGTATGAAAACGACCTCAAAAAACAACTCCTAATCCAAAAAACACTTAAGCTTCTTCCCGTAGAAATAAGTGCAAACGAATCTGAAATACTGAACACAATCCTCAATATCGCTGATAAGATTGAATATAAAATACTCAATCCAAATGAAATAAATATAGAAGCTTCAGATGAAAATCTCAAATCGTTTTGGGAAACACAAAAAAACAACTTTATGACAGAAGTGAGTTACGACGTTAAATTTATCAAACATGAAGATGTCAAAGCTAGCTACAGTGAAGATGAAATCACAAGCTACTACAATGACAATAAAACACACTTTAAAGATGCTGAGGGCAAAATAGCTACTTTAGAAAATGCAAAAGCAGAAGTTATAAACGAGCTTAATGCAAAAGCAACAAAAGAAGCAGCACTTAGAACCTATATAACATATAAAAAAGGTGCGCTTGACCAAAACACGACTATCCTAAACGCAACAATTTCAAATTCAAACAATCCATTTGATGCAGAAACTTTAACTGAGCTAGGAAAACTTACAGCAAGTTCTCCATTTATGAAACCTATTTTTGTCAATGGCGCATACTATATCTTTGAGTTAGTGAAAACAAATCCTTCACTAACAAAAACATATGAAGAGGCAAAAAATGAAGTAACACCTCTCTATATAACACAAACAAATAAAGCAAAACTACATGAGCTAGCGACAGCTAGTGTTGCAACGTTTAAAGGAAACACAACAGAGTTCTTAACCCTTCAGGATTCTGCTAAAATAGCAGGTTTAAGTACACAAGAAGCGGGTGAATTTTTAGGAAAACTTTTCGATAAACAAACTAAAAGATCTTATATAACATTAGAGAGCGGAAAGGTTATACTTTATGACATTTTGGAACAAAAATTGCTTCATAATTCTCATAATAATCAAGGCGATTCTGTTATGAGATTAAAAAGTGCGATGTTTGAAGAAGGTCTTATAAAAAACTTACAAAACAAATATCAAACAGAGATATTTATCAAAGGACTATAAGTTGAGTAGAACTATTTTAGCCATCGACATTGGCTCTACTAAAATTTGCGCGATTATCGCTCAAATAAACAATGATAATTCTATATCCATAACGGGTGCAGGAACTACTAAAGCACAAGGTCTTAAAAAAGGAAGTATCACTAACATTGAGTTAGCTTCAAGATCTATCAGAACTGCTGTTAATGATGCTAAGCGTGTTTCAGGCAGTGAAGTTTCAAGTGCAATCGTCTCAATCTCAGGCGCATATACTAAAAGCGTAAACTCAAACGGAATCGTCAACATCCAATCTAAAGAAGTAAGTTTTAAAGAGATTGAGCGTGTTATGCATGCTTCTCTTTACAATGCAAGCATTCCGAACGAATTTGAAGTGCTTCATGCCCTTCCGTACAACTTTAAAGTGGATGACCAGGATTTTATAGAAGATCCGCTTGGTATGAATGCTTCAAGACTTGAAGTGGAAACACATATTATCACGACACAAAAATCAAATCTGAACAATCTTAAAAAAGCAGTTCGCGGCGCAGGTGTAGAGGTAGAAAATATCGTTCTCAACTCTTATGCTTCAGCGATAGCAACTATCAATGATGATGAAAAAGAACTTGGTATCGCAGTCATAGATATGGGTGGCAATACAAGTAATATCGCTATATACTCAGGAAACTCTATAAGATATAACGAATTTTTGGGCGTAGGCTCAAACCATGTAACAAGTGATTTATCTATGGCTTTGCATACTCCACTCAATATTGCAGATAATGTAAAACTTACATACGGGTCACTTCTTACTCCAAGCAATGATCTTATAGAACTTCCAATCATTGGTGATGAACACGCAACTCATGAAGTATCGCTTGAAGTGGTACATAATGTCATTTTCGCAAGAGTTGAAGAAACACTGATGATACTTGCACAATTTATAGAAAAAAGCGGCCTTAGAGATCAAATAGGTGCCGGCATAGTTTTAACAGGTGGTTTTTCAAAAATGGAAGGCATAAGAGATTTAGCAATAGCTACTTTTGGTTCTGTTCCTGTTCGTTTAGCTAGACCAATAGAGATGGATGGACTTTTTGATAACCTTAGAGAACCAGAGTATGCAAGTGCTGTCGGACTTATCATGTACAGCGCATCGGCATATACGCCTTATGAGATAGATGTCAACAAGAGGGTAAGACACGCGAACGAACTTCCAACTGAAACGACAACTATATCTTTTTCTGAAATAAAAGATATTCCTATCGCACCACCATCTCTTGATCTAGATATCAAAGAGAAAATGGTCAACTTTTCAGTAAAAAAAGAAAAAAAGAGTGAAGAAGCAGGCATTTTTAGTAAATTTTGGAATTGGGCAACCCAG
>MIBW01000055.1:0-8281 GCA_001829625.1 Sulfurimonas sp. GWF2_37_8
CAAAAAGTGCTTGAGGAAGTTTTTGTGCAAGAGAGCATTATGCTTGGCGTTTCTATAAATGGTAAAAGAAGAGCAGAGATAGAAGTTGCAGCGGATGAGAGTGAAACAAATATCATTCAAATCGCCAAAGATGCAGCAGCAAAATGGCTTGAAGATGCGGTTATCGTTAAAGAGATTGTTGTTCCAAAAAAACTTGTAAATATCGTTATAAAAGGTTAAATATGCGTAGAGGTGGAAATGTTTTGAAAAGTGTGCTTCTTTTGACCTTAGTTCTAACATTTTCTTCTTGCGCTTATAAGCCGAGTGCAAAATATTCTCGTGAAGTTGTAGGTGAGAGTATCAGTACAAGTATCATCATCTCTTCACAAGACCCTGAAAATACCGTAGTGATAAAAGATGCTATGGATAGTGCTGTTATTCAGGTTTTTCACGCTTCACTTAGTTCCCGAAATCTTTCAAAAACGCATCTTGAAATAAGTATCAATGAACCAACCTACACACCTTTACAATATGATAGCAATGGCTTTATCGTCGGTTACAGAGCTACGATACTTTTAAACATTACTAGATACAATGAAGAGGTAAATAAGAAATATAGAGCAATGGGTCATTATGATTTTACCGTAGTTGCTAATGCAGTTTTAACAGATCAGCAGAGATTTGATGCCATCAAAAATAGCGCGCAAAAAGCACTCAAATCATTTGTAGCACAAATCTCATCTGAGGGTACGCGAGTTAAAAATAAGGAATAGAGATGACAATTCAAACAATCATAAATAAATCACTGCGACGTGTTGAGTTAGAGGGGAAACTTCTCACTCCTGATTTTTATGCGGAAGCTTTTTGTATAGAAGCAAGCAAAGCTGGTATGATGGTAGAAGACTGTAACCAAGTTGTCAAACTTTCACAACTGCTCAATAAAGAACTGCAAAAAGACCTAACACAATACAGAATAAAAACTATGTCTGAATTGGCGCGTTTTCTTATATCTAAGCTCAACCGAACAAATACAACAACCTGCTCAGAACTTCTCGAATCAAACAATAATTTTCTCAAAAGAGTTTTACAAGTTGTTGCAGTGCTGCACAATAGAGAAGCTTCAGAATTGGCGCGAAAAAGTATCGATATGCTAGCTTCTGTTCCTTCAGCTGCGCAGATAGACCAATACAGACAACTTTGGGTCAATTTTATTACAACGTATGATGACTCTTTTTTACAAAAACTCAAACAATTTACAGACCTTGATACAACAGACTTAGTAAAAACTATCTCAAATATCAACACTCAATTACTTCACTCTCAAAGTGTCGGCGCCTTAGATCTTACGAAGATTTCTACACTTTTAATCTCTTCTTTTGTGCCATCTATCGCTTCAAGTGTCAATGATGAGATAGCAAATCTCAGTGAAAAAATACGTAAAAACCCAAATCTTTTAGAGAGTGCAAGTATTGAAAATGAAGTGCGTTCTGCTATTTCGTTGCGTATAGCACTTGATAAAAAAAGTGTTAAAGAGATGGTCGAATCGCTTGATGGCGTTTTAGACAAATTGTCTCTAAGACTTATAGATATCATAGAGAGTGCAGATGCTTCCAATGTAGAGATAAAAAAAATACGAAAAGAGTTGGAGAGTTATAATGAAGTCGGAGAGATGAACTTTACCTCTTCACATAAAAAACTCTACACAATAGCCGTAGCACTTGAAGAGAATACACAACTCTTAAGTATAGATCTGAAAAAACACTCTCAAGAGGTAGAACTTCTTGGAAATAAAATCAATAAACTCGAACAGGAACTTGAATCCGTACGACAAGAGTCCAAAGAGGACTTTTTGACAAAACTTTATAATAAACGCGCCCTTGATGAGCTTTTTGCACTTAAGGATGCAGAATATGAACGCTATGGTCGCAATTTTTCTATCGTGATGTTTGATCTTGACCATTTTAAAAATGTCAATGACAACTATGGACATGAAGCAGGGGATGCTGTACTCTCAGCCTTTGCACAAATCCTTCGTAAAGAAGCGCGTACAGTTGATGTGGTAGGTCGATATGGAGGAGAAGAGTTTATCGCTATACTCAGCGAAACTGATACGCAAGGTGGCGTTGTTTTTGCAGAAAAAGTAAGAAAACATGTGCAAAGAGCACGTTTTATCTATAAAGGAACAAGAATCGAAGTTACAGTGAGCAGCGGTGTTAGCGAGAGAAAACAGCATACTTCGCTGCAGGCAGTTATCAACTCTGCGGATGAATATCTTTATAAAGCCAAAAAAGATGGAAGAAATAGAGTAGCCTCAAAATAAAATGGAGTTAGAGAAATTTTTAGATGATAAACCGCTCTATTATGATGTGATAGATTATACGCGTATGCCACGAGTTTACGCAAGAATAGAGCATGAGCTGAAAATCCCAAAGATTATTCATCTCATAGGTACAAACGGCAAAGGGACAACAGGGCGTTTTTTAGCTTGTGCACTTTTTTCGCTGGGTTATAAGGTCGGACACTATACTTCACCACATATTGTAGCGTTCAACGAACGCATCTGGATCAATGGCAAAGATGTAAGCTCTGAACTTTTAGATGCTGCTCATGTACGACTGCAAGCTCTTTTAACAGAAGTAGAGTCTGCTTCTTTGAGTTATTTTGAATACACAACACTTATAGCGATGTTGCTTTTTGAAGATATGGAGTATGTTGTTCTTGAAGCAGGTCTTGGCGGGGAGTTTGATGCTACGGCAGTATTTCAAAAAGTGCTCACACTTGTAACACCGATCGATAAAGATCATGAAGCTTTTTTGGGTGATACGATAGAAGCTATAGCCACAACAAAGTTGGGTGCAGTCCAAAACGCAGCTATTTTAGCCAAACAAAAACATGAGATTGTTTATAGTGTTGCTGCAACTCTTAAAGGCAAAGATATATATAAAACGCAGGACCTACTGAGTATGGCGGACTACAAGAAGATACAGGATATTTCATATTTACTCTCTTTAGCACCCTATTTGGAAGAAAATCTCAAACTCAGTATAGCCGCTTTAAAATATTTTGATATGGAGTATGAAGTGTCAGATTTTAGAGAGGCGAAACTTTTTGGAAGAATGAGTCAAATCGAAAAAAATATTTTACTAGATGTTGGGCACAATGCACTGGCGGCAGCTTCGATAGCAGAGGCACTACAGGGTAAAAAATACACGCTTATTTACAATAGCTACAGAGATAAAGATTATAAAACGATACTCGCTACGCTCAAGCCGATTATAGAGAGTGTAGAGCTTATAAAAGTAGATGAGGCAAGGATAGAAAAAAGAGCGTTCATGCAAGCTGCGTTTGATGACTTGAAGCTAGAATATAGAGATTTTACGCAGATAAAAGAAGAGAAAAATTATCTTGTTTTTGGCTCTTTTAGCGTTGCCCAAAAATTTTTAGAAACATACAAAAAAATACGTAAAGATTAGGAAGATTATGTCGCAAAGTTCACTGTTTGAATACTTCAAAAAGGATACGAAAAAAGATCTGGAGCTTTTAATATGTGAAGATCTTAAAGAAGCACATGAGTTGGAAAGTGTTGCAAAGTTTTTTCAAAAAGATGTATTGCTTTTTCCAGATTTGCGTCCGACTTTTGGGGATGATTTGCGTGTTTACAAAGAGGAGTTACATCAGCTTTTCTCTGCACTTCGTACGTACAATAAAGCGAAAAAGAAACCGCTTGTTATTGCACCGCTGAAGACACTTTTGTTTCATTTTCCAAAAGAAGAACTGCTCCAATCTTACACTATAGAGTTTGGGCAAAAAATAAATTTGAGTGCCCTCAAAGAGCAGATGCTTTTTTGGGGATACAACTTTGTAGATATGGTTCAAGTTGAGGGAGAAATCTCTTTTCGTGGGGATATTATCGATATTTTTGCCCCTTCATTTCAGTTGCCTGTACGTATCTCTTTGTTTGATGATGAGGTAGAACAGATAAAATATTTTGAGCTTGAAACGCAGCGAAGTGACAAAGAAGAACTTGACTCTATTGAGGTGACAAGTGCTTTTTTCTCACTGGATGAAGAGGGTTTTGATGTACTTGATAGAAGCGTTAAAAGCTCTGCGTTTAACTCACTCTCCAAAGATATTGCTTCGCTTGGATATTGGTATCTGGGTGAGAACTCTTTTGATTTTATGGCGGGAAAAAAGATACAACTCTCTCGTGATCTTACAAACCTTCTCAAGGATGCTTACGGTATCAACAATCCTCAGGTTAGTAGAGCTGCGTTTGAACTGCCTCTTTTACCAAATTCGGATGATTTTAAAGATCTTATCGTAAGTGATGTGACGACACTTTTGAGTGTGCACAAAAATAAAAAGATAACTATTATCGCGGCAAATGAAGCTTCGATGAAACAAGCAGGTATCTTTGATAACAAAGAGATCAAACGAGTGTATGCTCCTTATATTCTCAATATTTTAAGTGATGATGAACTTGTTATTTCACTCAATAAACCCGATAAAAAACGCAGACGCAGAAAAAGTTCCATCTTGCTTGATGACCTTAAAACAGGGGATTATGTTGTTCATGAAGATTATGGTGTGGGGATATTTGAGGCGATAGAACAAGCAGAGATACTCGGCGGTGTCAAAGATTTTATTGTTATCAAATATGTAGGCGATGATAAGATACTGCTTCCTGTGGAAAATATCGACTATATCGATCGTTATATCGCAAGCGGGGGTTCTGTGCCTGTTTTGGATAGACTCGGCAAAGGAAGTTTTGGCAAACTTAAGGCAGCTGTGCGTAAAAGACTTCTTGAGATTGCAGGACAAATAGTCAATACAGCCGCGGCGCGCGAACTTATCAAAGCACCAACAATAAGTGTCGATAAAAAAACGCTTAGAGAGTTTCAAGCGCTCTCAGGTTTTGAATATACAGACGATCAGACAAACGCTATCAACGAAATTATTGAGCAGATGAGTACGGGAAATATCATGGATAGGCTTCTTAGCGGGGATGTCGGTTTTGGAAAAACAGAAGTGGCACTCAATACGATGTTTGCGGCTTATAAATCCGGTTACCAATCTGCGATGATAGTCCCGACAACACTTCTCTCAGCGCAGCACTTTCGCTCCATAGATGAGCGATTTAAAGAGCTTGGCATTCGTTATGCGAAGCTTGATAGGTTTGTCAGTACAAAAGATAAAACAAATATCATCAAAGCTCTTGCAAGCGGTGTTTTAGATGTTGTTGTGGGAACACACGCACTTTTTGGTTTGGATTTTAAAAATCTTGGTGTGGTTATCATCGATGAAGAACACAAGTTTGGAGTCAAACAAAAAGAGAGGATAAAAGAGCTTTATCACAATGTTCATATGCTTTCCATGAGCGCGACACCGATACCGCGTTCACTCAATCAAGCGCTGAGTTCTATCAAAACAATGTCACAGCTTCTTACCCCTCCAAGTGAGCGAAGAGGTGTGAGAACTTTTGTCAAAGAGTATGAAGAAAAACTGCTCAAAGAGGTTATTTTGCGAGAGATTCGCCGTGGTGGACAGGTTTTTTATGTGCACAACTCTATTGATCATATGCCGATAAAACTAGGAGAAATCAAAGCTTTGTTGCCTGAACTTCTTGTGGTTATGCTTCACTCAAAGATATCGGCAACGCAAACTGAATCAGAACTTTTGAAATTTGAAGCAGGCACGTATGATATGATGCTAGCGACTTCTATCATCGAATCAGGTATCCATATGCCAAATGTCAATACAATCATCGTGGATGGAGCTGATAGATTTGGTATCGCAGATCTGCATCAGCTTCGTGGTCGCGTTGGACGTGGACATACGGAAGGTTTTGCCTATTTTATAGTTGAGAACAAAGAAAATCTTACAGATGAAGCAAAAAAACGGCTTTTGGCATTGGAGTCCAACTCCTTTTTGGGAAGTGGTTCTGTATTAGCTTATCACGACCTTGAGATCCGAGGCGGTGGAAATCTTGTTGGAGATGCACAAAGCGGTCATATCAAAAATATAGGGTATTCGCTTTATCTGCGTATGCTTGAAGATGCTATAAAAGAGCTGAGCAACACGGCTGTGAGTGAAAGAGCAAAAGTGGATATCAAACTGACCATTTCTGCCTATCTTAGCGAAGAAATAATCAAAGAAGATAGGTTGCGTTTGGATATCTATAGAAGGCTTTCGCAGTGCGAAGAGGCAGTTGCAGTTTATGAAATAGAAGAAGAGGTAATTGATAGATTTGGTATGCTTGATATGCCGAGTAAACAATTTTTTGAACTTATGGTTATCAAACTTTTGTCTTTAGATAAAAAGATAAAATCGATAACAAATTTTGGACAAAACATCACTTTTAACTATGTAAATGAATCTAAAGAGACGATAAAATCTGAGAGTAAAGATGATGATGACATCATCAAAGCGACACTGTTTTATCTTAGAAACACAAAACCAAAGGTACTATAATTTGTTTCATTTGAGGCAGATGTTTTACAGTTTAAAAAAACTTTATAAAAAGGAGAGATATGCGAATAGCATTTATAGGTGATATTGTAGGCGCACCTGGACGAAAGATGATAGAAGAACATCTTAAAAAAGTACGTGCTGAATATGGCGTAGATTTTGTTATCGCAAACTATGAAAATGCATCCCATGGCTTTGGGCTTACGCTCAAAAACGCCAATGAACTTGTCGCTTGCGGTATAGATGTCATGAGCGGGGGAAACCATACTTGGGATAAAAAAGATATCTTGCCTCTTTTTGGTACACATGAGTTGCTACGACCGCATAACTATCCAAAAGAGGTTCCTGGAACGGGCTGTAAAGTCTATGAAGTAGCAGGTGAAAAACTTGCCATACTCAACCTTATGGGACACTATTCTATGCCATTTACGGACAACGCATTTCGCTGTGCGCTTGAGAATGTGGAAGCGCTTCATGAGCAGGGTGTTAAAAATATTTTTATCGATTTTCATGCTGAAGCTACGAGTGAAAAAAGAGCACTTTTGATGCTACTCCAAGGCAAAGTAAGTGCTATTGTCGGTACGCATACTCATGTGGGAACAGATGATTTGCAAATCGTAAAGGCAACAGGATATCTCAGTGATATAGGACTTACAGGATGTAGAGATAATGTTATAGGTATGGATGAAAAAGTCCCACTTAAGCAGTTTTTAACAGGGATGAAAGGGCATTTCGAGATACCTAAAAAATGTAAAAAAATCCTACAAATTGTACTTTTTGATTTTAAAGAGGGACTCTGCAGTGAGGCGATAAAACTTAAAATATTTGATGATGGAAGGATTTTAAAAACAGAAGCTTGGCATGATTAGGCGATTCTTCCACGATAGTAGTAGTTTTCGTTGGCAGTATAGGTATTTATCATAAGTTTACGCATCTGTTTTTTTTGTAGTTCTTGCGTTTGGTCTAAAGTTTTTGCATCAATTGGCTGCGTTTTTGTAAAAGAGTTGTAAGCTTCTTTAAAAAAATATGTTGCTTTTGGTGTTTGCGTATAAGCGTTTTTCGTATCTATTAAAACACTCTGTTGCGTAAATTTATTTGAGAGTTCTTTTGTCTGTTTACTCTGTTCATCAAGATTTTGTTCAAGAGCAAGTTTTGTATAAAAAGTATTGTTTTTGGAGATATAATCAAGTGGCACAGCGGGTTTTTGAACAACTGTTTCTGCTGTTTTTTGAGAAAATTTTGTAGTAAATTCGGAGCTATTTTTTGAATCATATTCTTTTGATTGGGGTGCTTTGTTCTGCGTATTTGTCTGAACATAAGTAGTATAAGATGTGACAAACATCAAGAAGCTCCTTAAAAATATACGTTATTATAAGTTACTTCGGCTTTATATAATATAAATGAATATCTATGCTATTTGAGACATTTTTTATGTTTACAAGCTTGTAATAAAAATGTTGCGACTTTATGATAAAATGGAAAAACAAAATTTCTAAGGGTCTGTATGAGCGCAAATATTGTTATCGTTGAAGATGAAGAAGATTTACTCGAACTTATCGAATATAATCTTACAAAAGAGGGTTTTGAGACCATCGGTTTTTTAAATACAAAAAATGTGGCTCAGATACTTGAAGAAGAGGAGATAGATCTTCTTATCATGGACAGAAATCTTCCTGGAGTAGAAGGAAGTGAGTTTGTCGCCCAGCTTCGTGAAGAGGGGATACTCACACCTGTAATCTTTTTGAGTGCTAAGAGTAGTGACTCAGAGATAGAAGAAGGGTTTGAACGAGGCGGAGATGACTACATCACAAAGCCTTTTAACATGAAAGAGCTG
>MIBW01000055.1:8290-16551 GCA_001829625.1 Sulfurimonas sp. GWF2_37_8
GTAAAATCCGTACTGAAGCGGACAAGCAAAAAAGTTACTGAGGGAAAGATCGCTTACAGAGACCTATTGCTGGACAAAAATACGCGCAGTGTGAGTGTGGATGGGAAAGATATAGAGGTAACAAAACTAGAGTTTGACCTGCTTTATGAGTTTATCTGCAACAAAAACAGTGTGCTTGACCGTGATTATCTTCTGGAGAATGTTTGGAGGGATGCGGAAAATTACCAATATAGAACAGTCAACGTCGCTATCAACCGTCTCAAAGAAAAGATAGACCCAGACAAAAGTAAGGATTATATCCAGAGTGTACGTGGAATAGGGTATAAATTGTGCTAAAAATCCACCAGATATTTATTATAAAGTTTTTGCTTCTTTTTGTAGGCACACTTTTTGTGACTTCGCTTGTGAGTTACTTTGCGCTCAAATCTTCTATCATAGAGCACAATCAAGAACATCTTCAAAACGCCATCGAACTTATCTCTTTGGAGATAAATAGAGAAGAAAACCTCGAAGCTCTTGCAAGTAAAATGCATGAGAGTACAGGATTGCGTACTACTATTGTCAATGAAGATGGCGTGGTTGTAGCAGAGTCTGATGCAGATAAAGAGAGTATGGACAACCATGGCTCTAGGTATGAGATAATGCAGGCAAACAGCGAAGAGTTTTCTCATATTGTGCGATATTCTGATACGGTAAAAGTTGACTTTTTGTATGTTGCAAAAAAAATAGTGTATAAAAACAAAACATTTTATATCAGGCTTGCTATCAGTTTGGCAAAAATGATGGATGATTTTTATGCGCTGTGGATCAATTTGGTACTTTTATTTGTGGCAATGACATTGATTGCGTTTTATGGCTCTTGGCGTATGAGCGAACGTGTTTTGTATGATATAGGGCAGTTGACAAGCTATCTTGATGAGATCTCCAATAAAAATTATAGAGCAATTGTCAAAACAAAATATTTTTATGAATTTTTGCAAATTTCGCTTCTACTCAAAAATCTTGTCAAAAAACTCAGCAACCGAGATAAGAAAAAACGCAAATATACAGCAAAACTTAGGCTTATCAATAAGCAGAGAAACGATATTCTCTCTGCCATCTCACATGAATTTAAAAACCCTGTGGCTTCGATCATTGGTTATGCGCAAACGCTTGAAGAAGATCCAGAAATAGATCCAAAAATCAGAGCAAAGTTTTTGGAAAAGATAAGTTCCAATGGTGAAAAAATCTCCAAAATGCTTGATAGACTTGCACTCTCAGTGAAGCTTGAAAACAATGATCTTGAGTTACGGGAAAGCGAATTTAACATCAAATCTTTATGTGAAGAGGTTGCAGCAAATATGCTGTTAAAATATAAAGACCGAGAAATCATCTTGAGTCTTGAGGATCAAAAGGTTTTTGCAGATAAAACGATGATAGAACTAACTCTTATCAATTTGCTTGATAATGCGCTCAAATATTCGCAAAATGATATTTACTTCACACTTGCAGAGGATATAATCTCTGTAAAAGACAGCGGCATAGGAATCAAAGAGGAACATCTTGATAAGGTGACTGCAAAGTTTTACAGAGTAGAAAAAAACTCATGGGATAACTCTATGGGAATAGGTTTGGCAATGGTGAGTTATATTCTCAAAGCACATAAATCCTTTTTAGAAATTCAGTCAACTTTTGCAAAGGGCTCTGTATTTAGTTTTAGTATCAAAGAGATGATAAAAAAATAGCAAAACGCAATATTTTTGTTTGGTATTTTTTTACTCTGCTATATTTTTATCTCAAGAAGTTTTCTACAGAGGTAAAAATGAAAGATTTTCACGGCGTCATTCAAACATTAAAACGCCATATCGCTAAGGACAGAAAAGTTTTGGATAAAGAGGTTGCGGATTTACTGGGTATTTCTCAGTCAAAATTCGCGACGATTAAAAAACGTAACTCCACACCTTATGAGAGTATTCTTATATTTTGCAAAAAAGAGAAACTCTGTTGTTGTGAGCTTTTTTTTGACTAGATTTTTGACTGTATAGTTACTTTTTTAGCTTCAAAGAGTTCTATAGCTTTTTGTACCATAGGCTCTTGAGTGATGTCGGTTCCGTTTATCTCCTGCATCGTGTTTGTTGTATCCAAGCAGTTACTTACACAACTTGCACTTCCACCCATCTCAGCATCTTCTATCATCGACGTACTCTGCTCACCTTGCATATGCGGCTGGATAAATTGCTGTGTATCTATCTCCGAAATATCTTCAAGATATGTTTCTTCTATAAGTGCTTTCGTTTGAGAACAGGGCATATTTTTTATCACCGTATTAAATCCATACACTTCACGCACAAGTTGTTTTATGGCAGAGTAGCCATGTGTTAGTGTTTTTTTACACACTTCATCCGCACAGCTTTCCCAAGATAAAACGCCATCTTCATGAGCGATAAAAGTGATACTTTTTGTAAAACATTGCCCGAGTTCGTAGTTTCTATCTTGAATTTTTGTACGAAGTTCTTCAAAAAGTTTGTTGTTTTGCGGTGTAGCATGAGCACTAAGCGGCTCTGTTTTTGTCTCTTGTGTGATTGGTTTGATTGTTATTTGTACAAGAGGCTCTTGCGTACTTTGCACGGTACTATTTTGAGAAGGCAACTCATGTGCGGTCTGTAGAGTCGGACGCTGGATATCACGCTGCAGTGACTCTATCATTTGGTCAACTTCTTTGATACGCAGAGCTTCAACCATTTTGAAAAAGATGAGCGAGAGGACAAATGAGCCGTCTGCGTTTATATAAAAAAGGGATTTTGCATCACTGAGTATTCTGAAAAATCTCTCCAAAACCAAAGTAGAAAAGAGCGCGTCCCCGTTGTACATCTTCTCTTTGAGATAAGCTATAAGTTCATCGACAACCATCTCAGCTTCATAATCTTCGAGTATTTTTGTGTATTGGATAAGTTTTGCGTACTCTTTTGCAAAAATAGCGTTAAAAATATCGGTGATAAATTGCGGATCCACAAGACCGAGCATATCGGTCACAGTTCTTACATCTACATGGTTTTTGGAGTAGATAATCGCCTGATCTAGAAGGGTTAAGGTATCGCGCAAACTGCCGCTTCCGCTGCGTGCCAAAATCTCTAAGGCTTCAGTTTCATACAAAATCTCTTCAAGATGCAAAATATGCGCGAGGTGATCGACTATCTTTTTAGCACCTATACTTTTAAAACGAAAGTGTTGCGTGCGGCTGAGTATCGTTGCAGGAAGTTTGAGCGGATCAGTAGTTGCTAAAATAAATTTCACATAAGAAGGTGGTTCTTCAAGTGTTTTGAGTAGGGCATTAAAAGCTTCTTTTGTAAGCATATGGACTTCATCGATGATAAAAATTTTAAATCTGGCACTTGCAGGTTTGTATTTGGTTTGTTCAACCAAATCACGAATATCATCAATCTTTCTAGAAGAAGCACCATCCATCTCCACGATGTCAATATGACGGTTTTCTTTTGCCAAAACGCAGTTCTGACAAACGCCACAAGGATGATGTGAAACTCCTTCTTCGCAAATGAGCGCTTTTGCAAAGATACGCGCTGTAGAAGTCTTGCCGCTTCCTCTAAGACCTGAAAAAAGATAGGCGTGTGAGAGTCTGTTTGAGTCAAGTGCAAGAGAGAGAGTCTGTGCAACACTCTCTTGCCCGATGAGTTCTTCAAAGTTCGATGGGCGGTATTTTCTTGCTAAAACTTCTGAACTTGATTTCAAACGTAACTCCATTTTTAAAGTGCATGGATTCTAGCATTTATAGGGTTAAAGTATTATCAAATAAGTTAAATTAAGCTGCTCATGCAAAGATGATTTCTTTCATTTTTAGCATATTTTTTTTGTAAAGAGAGGACTGCGTTGAGAGTTTTTAAACATTTTTTGCTTTTGTTTTCTTTGACAATTACTATCGAAGCACTCACGCTTAGAAGTGGAAATATTTTCATATTTCCCTCCCTGTCTTTGGCTTGTATGTAACCATTATTCCTGTCATCAGTATGATAAAAACTTTTGACATCTTCTGTAAATTTTTTGAGTATGTCGCTCATAACGTCAATATGCTGTTGTTCATTCATATCATCAAACGCAACCGCGGCAAAAAAATCATCTCCACCTATATGTGCAACAAAATACTCTTTTGAGAGCTGTTTTTTGAGAATATCTGCAAAAAGCAAGATGACTCTATCTCCGTTTCTAAATCCATATACATCATTAAAGGCTTTAAAGTTATCCAGATCAAAATAACATAAAAGATAAGAGCCATTATCTGTGTTGACCTGTGCCATATATTTTTCTATCATGGCGTTTCCAGGGAGTTTTGTAAGCGGATTTTGCTCTTTGGCATAGAGCAGGTTTTGTTCATTCATGATAGTAATAATGGCTCTTGCAGATAAAAAACCATAGTATTTTGCATTGTTGGTGATGATAATGCCAAGAGATTCAGGATTGTTTGAAAAAAGTTCGATGATGTTTGTGATGTCGCTATTTATATCCGCAATACCGCAAGGAGTAATGAGTTTTTTGAGTTTGGATTTACTAGAGCCTTCATTGAGCAGAAGAGAGCGACCAAAAGGCGAATAGAGATACTCCTTGATGGTACTCTCTTGAATGATGCCAAGAGGTTCCATATCTTCATAAACGATAGGTAGAATAGAAGTGCTTTTATTATTATTGTAAAAATCTACCACGCTGCTCATGTTGGATGTTACACTAAGAGAGGGAATTTGTTCAATATATGTTTTGATTTCATACGGTTTATTTCCCACACGTTTGTTTTGCTGCAGCAGTATTTGAATATGTTTATACTCTGTAGTAATCTCTTCTGTTATGAGAGTAGGTCTTTGCACAAAGTAACCCTGTACAAAATGGCAGCCTATCTTTTGGCAGGTTAAGAGTTCTGCTGCTGTTTCTACACCCTCAGCTATAACTTGTATGCCTAGTTGGATAGCTAAATGTGTGATACTTCTGACCATCAGCTGTTTTTTGACATTTTGTTCTATATCACTTAAAAAAAATCTGTCAATTTTTAGTATATCAGGCGTAGAGTCATAGAGAAGTTTATAACCCGAATAACCGACTCCAAAATCATCTATGGCAATGCAGTAGTCATTGCTTTTATAGTGTTCTATCGTTTGTTCAAAGTTGTTGTCCCCTGAGATTTCATGTCGCTCAGATATCTCAAAACAGATACTTTTTTTCTGAATATTGTATTTTTGTAAAATTTTTTTGGTATTACCTTCTGAAAAATCAGGCATATCAAAAAGTCTGTTGTCAAGATTGTAAAAAAGTTTGAGCTCTTCATAGTTTGAAATTTGTGTAAATTTTGCCAAAGCTTTATCACGCAGATGAATATCAAAAGTGTAGAGTATTTTGTGTTTGTAAACTTCATCAAAGAGGGCGAAAATGGATTTGCAGCCTATCTCTTGATAGTTGCGTAGCAGTGCTTCTACGCCATAGATTTTCCCTGTATGTATATTGAAAATCGGCTGAAACGCAAAGTCAAGTATTGCGAGTTTATCTAACCAAGTTTGTGAGAGTTCATTTTCCATTCCAAATTTTATTATGCAAATATTTCACAATGGTTACATGAATTTTAATGATATTTTATTAAAAGTTTAACCATTTTTTAGCGATAGTTTTAAGTGCGTCAGGATTCTCGGAAGCAAAAAATTTGAGCTGCGTTTTTTCATACTTTTGAGAAAAGACAAACTCTTTTTCAAGATACTCAACGATAGCATCACCAGAGTGGATAAGTTTACACTTTTTGCCAAAATACCCTTGCAGAACATCGGAGATAAGAGGAAAATGGGTGCATCCAAGGATAAGTGCGTCGGGTTTTGCGACTGAAGAAAAATAGTGTTTGAGTGTGGCTTGCAGGATTTCACCTTCATAAATCTCTTCTTCGACTATCGGCACAAAAAGACCTGTGGCTTTTGCTTGAAGATTTTCATATCCAAGAGCGTTGAGCCCTGTTTCGTAAGCTTTTGAGTTGACGGTCGCTTTTGTTCCAAGGATAAGAACCCGCTCATGTTTGTTTGAAAGAGCATTTGCAGTGGCAAGAATACCCGCTTCAACTACACCTACAACAGGACAAGAAGCACTTTCACGCATTTCACTTAGAGCATAAGCACTCACGGTATTGCAAGCAACGATGATAAGGTCAAGTTCGAAGTTTTTGAAAAATTCTACGGCTTCAATGGCGTAACGAATGATGGTGTTTTTATCTTTGACACCATAAGGTACGCGCGCAGTGTCACCAAAGTAAACAATCTCTTCAAAGAGTTTATGCTCCAAAAGAGACTTTACAACAGTTAAACCGCCAATTCCGCTATCAAATACGCCAATTTTCATAGTTTATTGATTTGTGTTCATACTTTCTAAGAACTCTGCGTTTGTGGCTTTTTTGCCCATAGTTGTGTAGACAAATTTGAGCGCTTCGACTTCATCATCTTGTTTATGAATCATTTGACGAAGAATAAATACTTTTTGAAGAACATCAGGACCGATAAGAAGTTCATCTTTACGTGTTCCAGATTTGAGAATGTCAATAGCAGGGAAAATGCGTCTCTCAGCGACTTTACGGTCAAGAACAACTTCAGAGTTTCCTGTCCCTTTGAACTCTTCAAAAATAACCTCGTCCATTCTGCTTCCAGTGTCTATAAGTGCAGTCGCTATGATGGTTAAACTTCCGCCTTTTTCAATGTTACGAGCCGCTCCAAAGAAACGCTTTGGTTTGTGAAGAGCATTGGCATCGACACCACCAGAGAGCACTTTACCGCTTGAAGGTGTTACGGTGTTGTAAGCACGGGCAAGACGAGTGATAGAGTCAAGTAAAATAACAACATCACGGCCGAGTTCAACACGGCGTTTTGCTTTTTCTATAACCATTTCAGCCACTTTGACATGGTTTTTTGCGGGCATGTCAAAAGTTGAACTGTACACTTCGCCTTTGACACTTCTCTCCATATCTGTAACCTCTTCGGGTCGCTCATCTACAAGTAAAACCATCAAATCTATTTCTGGATGATTTGCAGTAATACCATGAGCAATTTCTTTAAGAAGTTCTGTTTTACCGCTTCTTGGAGGTGCAACAATAAGACCGCGTTGTCCTTTACCGATTGGAGAAAATAAGTCCATCATACGGCCTGTTAAACCTTTTTCACGGTACTCAAGTTTGATTTGTTCTGCTGCATAGATTGGAGTAAGATTCTCAAAAAGAGGTCTTTTTTTACTCTCTTCAGGAGGTAGGGAGTTTACCGCTTCTATCTTGATGAGGGCATAGTAACGCTCTTGCTCTTTTGGAGGGCGTACTTGACCAGTTACAACGTCCCCATTTCTTAAAGCAAAGCGTTTGATTTGTGTGTTAGAAACGTAAGCATCGTTGATACTTTCATTGAAACTTTTGTCTATGGAGCGGATAAAACCATAACCATCTTGCATAATCTCTAAGATACCGCTAAAGAGAATAAATCCGCCCTGAGCAGTCTGCGCCTTAAGAATTTCAAAAATAATATCTTGGCGTTTAAGTTCATTTGGATGTTCTACTTCAAGCTCAGTTGCTATTGCAACTAAATCTTCAATGCTTTTTAAACGAAGATCATCAATAGTAGCGCCTTCTACCGGCGTATGTGAACGTGACTTTGTGCTTGGTTTGCTGCTAGGAGCTTTAGGGGTTTTGCGAGGTTGTTGTGAAGTGTTTTCACTCATGAAGTTAAGTACCTTAGTTTCTTTGGATTTATTAGGATGCAGATGTAAGTAAATTGGCGTATGCGCCAGTTTGAAAACGTAATTTTACAATAACTTATATAGGAATGTCAAGTCAGCTAAACTCTAAGGGAAGAATCATCTCTGCTAAAGCAGCATTGAAGCCGCTTTAGAGAAATGCAAAGCCTTTGTTTGTTTGGCTTGTAAAATAGAGTATGTTATTTATGCAACTAAAATCACGCTTGAAGCTTTAAAAATAGCATAAACTTCATCACCTGAACTTTATTTGTAGGTCACTGATAGCATCATTTGTCACAATCGCACAAAGTGAATTTTTACCAAAGCTAAGCTTGACTTCATTTGTTTTTATATTGTTTCGAGCTGATGTTTTCATCTATGTTTCTTTTTATTTTGTTACTTGAAGTTTCGAGTTTAGCGGAAAGCCTTTTTGAGTTTTCCAAGCTATAAAAGTCCACGTGAAAGGCTTTGGTTGGTTCTGCTGTTTTTCTATGTAAGAAAGATGATACTCTCTTGCTTTGTTTTGTTGGGCCTCA
>MIBW01000056.1:125-16271 GCA_001829625.1 Sulfurimonas sp. GWF2_37_8
AACTAATGGTTATATTCTAGTAAAATTATCACAAAATGAACTTTCTCTTCTTGCTAATCATAAAATCTTTAACTAAACTGTATATTCTCGTAACATCCTTTAGCAAATAAATTCTAAATATTTTTTAGATAAAATAAAACAAAAATTTACCCTAAAGACTTGCTAATGAATATTCCATCTGATTTACTCAAAAACAAAAAAATTCTCCTTGGCGTAAGCGGTTCTATTGCTGTTTACAAATCCATCGAACTTGCACGCCTCTTTGTTAAAGCAGGTGCCGATGTCAAAGTCGTCATGAGCGAAGCCGCCAAAAAATTTGTCACACCACTCACCTTTGAAACAATCACCTCAAATCAAGTGCTTGATGATACAAACGAATCTTGGGTAAACGACCACAACCATATCAAAACCTCTCAATGGGCAGATCTGTTTGTCATAGCACCAGCAACTGCCAACACCATCGCAAAACTTGCAAACGCAATAGCCGATACAATGCTGCTCCAGTGCGCACTCGCTTATCCGAATAAAAAAGTTATCGCACCCTCAGCCAATACACATATGCTCAAAAATCCTATCACACAAGCAAACTTAAAGATGCTAGCCATCGCAAACTATAGTATAGTAGAAACGCAGACAAAAGAACTTGCCTGTAAAACAACGGGTGATGGCGCTATGGCAGAGCCTATAGATATCTTTTTTGCTTGTGCAAAAGAGCTGCTTATGGAAGAATTTTGGAGAGACCGTATGGTTATTGTTACAGGTGGCGGCACTTTAGAAAAAATAGATGATGTCCGTTATATCTCCAACTTTTCAAGCGGGAAGATGGCTTCTGCTTTGGCAACGGCTCTTTATTGTCGTGGGGCGGATGTCAATCTCATCGCCACACGCTTTGAACCAAATCTTCCAAAAGAGCTCTACACAATCGATGTCTCTAGTAGCGAAGAGATGAGAGAATATCTTGTTGATTCGATACGTATCGCAAAAAAAGGCAAACTTTCCAAAGCCACGCTCATGAGGGATGAACAAATCCATCTTATTCAGAAAAAACCCTATCTTTTTATGGCGGCAGCTGTGAGTGACTATGTGCCTGAGTTTGTGCAAAGCGGTAAACTCAAAAAAGAACTCTTAGGTGAGAGTTTTGCTCTCACACTCAAAGAGAACATTGATATTTTAAGTTCTCTCAACAAAGAAGGCATCACAACTGTTGCGTTTAAGGCAGAGATGGATCCTCTAAACGCAGTCAAAAACGCAACAAACATCTTAGAGAAAAAGCATGTTGATGCTGTATGTCTCAACCTTTTAGTAAATTCTAATAGCTTTGGCACGGATACAAACGCCATAGACTTTATCACCAAAGATAAACGCGAAATATTGAAAGAAAAAGATAAACTTTCACTCTCTTTTGATATCCTAGATCACGCAAAGAGCTTATGAATATAAGTCAACTCAGTACACTCACAAAACTTCTAAGCAGAAGTCCAAATGAGGCAAAAGCACTCATCAAACTGGTAAGCATCGATGTCTTAAAATCACTTGGAGAGTCAAAATACTCGATAGTTTTGAAAAATAAAACACTCACTGCCCAAAGTGAAAAACCACTTAGCGAAGGGGCAAAATACTGGTCACAACTGAGTCAAAATAAAGATGCTACACCAAAACTTTCCCATCTTCTCAAAATGCCTCAACTGTTAGACAGTTTTAAAGGTGGAGGAATAGAATATTCCTTCAAAGAACTCCATACACTTCTAAATGCTAAAAAGCCAGAAGCGCTTTTGAAACAAAATATCCTTGAGCATTTAAGCTCCGCAAATACAAAAGAAGAGTTCTCCTCTGTGTCGTCCCTTTTACTTTCACTTCAAAACAATATTTTTACTATTCCGCTCGTATTGCATAACTCTTTTTCTTTAGTACAATTTAAAAAAAGGTACAATACGAAAACAAAAAACACATATATAGATTTTTATGCAGCCTTAGAGCTTCTTGGTCCAATATCTGGGCTTATCACACTTGATGAGAGAGTGATAAAGATAGAACTTTGTGTTGCATTTGTACAAACAAAAATATTTTTGGAAAATGATTTGAAAAACTTCTCTTATAACAATATAAATATAAAACTCGTAAAAAATATAGAACCTCTGTATGATACTAAACGCAGCTCTCTTTTGGACATTAGTATATGAATGAAATCAAACATATAGCTATTATCATGGATGGAAACGGCCGTTGGGCGGAACTACAAGGAAAAAAAAGAGTAAAAGGTCATGAAGCTGGAGCCAAAGTCGTCAAAGAAATCACAAGATACTGCGTCAAAAACAAAGATATAGAGAGACTCACACTGTACGCTTTTTCCACAGAAAATTGGAAACGACCGCGTTTGGAAGTGGAGTTTTTGATGCAACTTCTTGAAAAATATCTCAGAAAAGAGCTCGCAGACTATCTCGAAAATAATGTACGATTTGAGCCTATCGGAGATATCCACACCTTTTCAAAATCTCTACAAAAAACTATCAAAGAGATTGAAGAAAAAACTGCTCATTGTGATGGACTCGTTCAATCCTTAGCCCTCAATTACGGCGCGCAGGATGAGATTCTTCGCGCTGTAAACAGACTCAAAAACGCAGAAGGTGACATTACACAGAAAATGTTTAGTAATGCGCTTGACTGTAAAAGTGATGTAGATTTACTTATCCGTACAGGTGGCGATCACAGGCTTTCAAACTTTTTACTTTGGCAAGCGGCTTATGCAGAACTTTTTTTTACAGATACCCTCTGGCCTGACTTTAGAAGTGATGAGCTTGAAAAAATCATCAAAAATTTTACAACTATCGAACGCCGTTTTGGAGGACTAAAATAATGGAATCTCTTCTTGTCTTCATCTTTGGTCTTCTTTTTGGTTCTTTTCTCAATGTAGTCATACTGCGTATTCCAAAAGATGAAAGTGTTGTTTTTGAAGCTTCACACTGTTATACGTGTAACAAAACTCTCAAACCATGGCATAATATCCCACTTTTTTCATGGATATTTTTAGGTGCTAAATGTGCTTATTGCAAAAGTAAAATATCTCTGCAATATCCTCTTATAGAGCTCTTTACAGGACTCATGTTTGTAGTTTTGGCAAGTAAATATACGCTCGACTTTCCCTTACTGATGATAGCTCTGAGTTTTTCTATGTTGCTCGCGCTCTCAATGATAGACTTCAAATATAAAATGGTTCCTGATAGTTTAAACCTTTTGGCTATACTTTTTGCCGTCTTTGGAGCTTGGAGTATTCAAGGTATTTTTCTTAACTTTCAAAATGCCCTTCTTTTGGCTGGTGGCTTCACTTTACTGCGTTTTGCACTCTCATATCTGCTCACCTCTTCTGCACAAAGAGCCGCAAAAAAAACGCAAACTTCATGGACTAAAAACTACCACACCTACCCTTTTATCGAAGCAATGGGTGAAGGTGATATCATGGTTGCAGCGACTATGGGCGCACTTTTAGGCGTCAAACTAGCTCTTATCGCTATATTTTTATCCGCCCTCTTGGCTCTGCCAGTTATGCTTGCCCTACTCAGTCGTTCCAAAGAAGAACAACGTGTTCCTTTTGTGCCATTTTTAGCACTTGCCACTTTGATCGTTTTTATCTACGATACACCTATTATGACCTATATTGAGGCAAATCACTAGAATGTATAGACTCAAAAAATACATTCTAAGTAATCTCTCGATTTTATTTATATCGATATTTTTACCACTTTTTTCCATCGCGTCAGTGATTTTTCTCATTAAATTAGCAACCTATACAGCCATTATTCAACTCTCTATTTGGGAGATGAGCAAACTCTATTTTTTTATTCTTCCTGAGATTTTATTTTATACTTTACCAGTCACTTTTTTTGTAGCGGCTGCACTTTCTCTCTTTAAACTCTCAAACGAAAATGAAATCGTAGTTATTTTTTCTCTTGGTATCCATCCGAAATTTATTCTCAGAACACTTTTTATTCCTGCTACACTTCTCTCCGCCTTGCTTTTTTTCAACTTTTTGGTACTTTTTCCACACACAACAGTCCTCTCTAGCAACTTCATCTCTTACAAAAAAAGTGAAGCACAGTTCAACCTCTCAGCATCTGAATTTGGGCATAGTTTTGGAGAGTGGCTTTTATATCTGGGCAAAAAAAATGAAGATGGTACTTTTGGAGATGTGTTTTTATTCAATAAAAATAAAAAAGAAGAGATTCTTATCGGTGCAAGTACGGCAGAAGTTATCAATGACGGCGGTATCCTGCGTTTAAAGCTCACTGATGGTGAAGGATACAGCTACTCCAAAAAAACTTTTTCACAAATCAACTTCAAAACAATGTTTATCAATGATACGATGAAAACTAACTTGACACAATACAGAACACCGCTGGATTATTGGCTCTCAAATGAGAGAAAAGAGAGTAAAAAATATATGCTTATCACAGACACTCTTTTGAGCCTTTTTCCTATGATAAGTCTCTTTTTAGTTGCAAGTATCGGTATCGTACATATACGACATCAAAAATCACGTCTTTATCTCTATCTTTTTTTAGGCATACTTATCTACTATGGAATGACGCTACTTCTGCAAAAAGCTTTTGGCTACTACACTATCCCGCTTGTTGCGTTTTCTTGGCTTATTGCAACGTATATTTTTTATAGAAGAACTATCGTCGCGAGATTTTAGATGCGTGTTTTTCTCACCCTTGCCTACAATGGCACTTCATTTTTAGGTTCGCAAACACAGACGGAGACCTCCAACACTATTCTTGGAAAACTAGAGAGTGTTTTAAGTAACCTTGGCATAAACTCAAGAGCTATAGCCAGTGGTCGCACAGATAAAGGTGTTCACGCTAGCGGACAAGTTTGCCATATCGACTTGCCTGCGTTTTGGTCTGAGCTTTCAAAACTACAAGAAGTGCTCAACCAAAAGCTTCCAAAAACTATCCGTGTAACAAAGATAAACGCAGTCGATGTTGCGTTTCATGCACGCTACTCCGCCAAAAAAAGAGTCTATCGCTATATTATCAAAAAAGCCAACTCGAACCCTTTTGAAGAAGATTTTGTCACTTTTGATACAAACATCGATTTTGAGAATGTTGCAAAAAATATCAAATTTTTTGTAGGCGAACATGATTTTGCAAGTTTTATGAAAACAGGTAGTGATGTGGGTTCTACGACAAGAGAGATTTACAAAGCTTTTGCCTATAGATACAAAGGTTGTATCATTCTAAACTTTGAAGCAAACGGATTTTTACGCAGTCAAATTCGCCTCATGGTAGGAGCACTTTTAAAATTAAACGCAAGAGAAATAGAAGAGCAACTCAGGTGCGAAAAAAAATATAAATTTAAACCAGCACCCTCAAATGGGCTTTATCTAGCTCGGATAAAATACTGATAAAAATTATATAATTATTAAAAAAGATTATATAATAGAAGAAAATTTTACTTTTTAGGAGATCCATATGTGTAAAGATGCTATTGTATTTCATAATAAACCTAAAGGTGTTAAACTAGAAGCGGGTGTAGCGTACTCTATCTGCAGTTGTGGGAAAAGCGAAGATGGAGTTTTTTGTGATGGAAGTCACGAAGGGAGTGGATGTTTACCCTATGAACTAACAGTTGAAAAAACAAAACCTTATCTTATGTGCCAATGCAAAACAAGTGGATTTTTCCCTTTTTGCGATGGAACGCACAGTCTCTACAAAGATGAAGATGTCAAACAAAAGATAAAAGAGTGGCGCTTGCAATAACTAACCAACAAACAAATAGTGATAAAATTTCTCCTACGAAACTGCACCTGAATATAACTAAAATGGTAGCGTCAATATTTATCTCCACTAGAATCCTTGCTTTTTTGACTCTGCTTTTATCCCTCAATTTAGGAAAATTTTACCTAACTTCATCTCTTAAATAATCCTTCAAAGATTTAACTCTATCCCCTCAAATTCGTTATCGCTGTTTTTTCTAAATCTATAATACTTAATAGATTCTGGTTTTGAGTAGGTCGGTTCGGGGGTTACAAAAACTATTTTAAACCCTTTGGAGTTGGCAAAATCTCGTAAACGCTCTTGGTTGGCACTATGCAGACGTGATACCTCATCGACTATCAGGAAAAATGGAGTTTTTTCCTCCTCTATAAAAAGCTGTAAAATCCCGATGGCTATTGCGATTTTTAAAAGCATACTGCCCCCTGTCGAACTTTCGTTTTTCAACTGTACCACCTGTGAAATAGCTTTGCCGTTTTCGTTAAATGATAGACTCAAATCAATCGTATCTTGAAGCGAAATCGCATTCCCTTTGAGCTCTGCTTTTATCTCTTTGAACTTTGTTTCGAGTGTTTCTAGGGCGCGATAGACATCCTCTTTGTCATAAAATAAAGAGCTCTCCCCTAAAAGCGAACTAAGGTTACCCACCACCTCGCGCAACTCTTCGAGCAGTTTTGCCACGCTTTTTTTATCTCTACTTTTAGTATCAATGTGGATATCCTTAATCACCCCGAAATCAATTGCTGAGAGGTTTTTGTTGATGCGTTGCACTTGGGAGAAGAACTTATCTTCGCTGTCGCTAAAAACCGACATCTTTTGCGGTAAAAGGTTGTGGATAAAGTTGAGAAACTTTTTATGTCCGCTTTGTTTGAGCATCTCTAACTTTTTATTTTTAAACTCCACAATTTCTTCGAGTTTGAGCAAAATATTGGGGCTTTGAGAGATGTATGGGTGCGCGACATACTCCTCAAAGCTAAAAGATATCTCTATCTCGTTTTGCATATTTTTTAAAGAATTAAGCTTATCGAGTTTGGTTTTTAAATCGACTTTTTTATTTTTATACTCCGCATTTACCTCATCAAACTCCCGCAGAAGATTCGTGAGATACGCCTTGGTCTCTCTTGGCTCACAAAGCTCAAACCCACCCTCATAACGCTCAAACCGCTCTATCCCTTTTTTGAGGCTTTTTTGTCTCTCTAAAAGCTCTTTTTTCTCTTCTGTGAGTTTCTCTTTGCGCTCTTGGTAATACTCTATTTTTTCATCGAGGCGTTTGGTAAACTCACGGTTTTTAAGTGCATCGCTTTGGAGGTCGTTTTGTTTGTGCACTAAGGTTTCAAGGTGTTCTTTTTCACTTGCGTATTCCTCTAAAAAGTTTTGTGCCGACACACTCTCTTGGTACTCGCGTTTGTTGTGTGCAACAGATGCTTGCAACTCTAAGATGCGCTCATCTTTGGAAATGGTGTGCTTTTTCTCCTCTTGCAGCGTTATGGCATATGTGAGTTTTTCCTGTTCCGCTAGGTGTTGTTTTTTTAAAATCTCCTTGTGTTTTACAAACTCCTTTTTAAACTCCTCTTGAAGCTCCTCTATCTCTTGGGATATTTTTCTTCTTTGTTCGCGTAACTCTTTATAGATTTTGCCTATAAGAGAGCGGTTGTTTGTTATCTCCTCTTGGAGATTTGCTACGGTTTGGAGATGCTCTTTTTCCTTTTTGGCATGGAGGATTTTAAGATCTTGTGTTTTCTCTATTTGCTTGGCATGAAGTGCTTGCGTTTCTTGGTATGATGCCGTAATATTGGCTTCTAATTCGCTTAATGTTTGAAGAAGAAAACTTTTTTGCTCTTCCAATCCTTCAAACGTTTTATCAAACTCTGCTTGGAGGGTTACGAGGGACTCTTTATAACTAGTTTGTAGCACCTCTTGTTGCAAAACAAGCGCTTCTAATTTCTGGTTTGCTTCCTCTTTGGTGAGAAGCTGCTTAAGAGCTTGAGTGTTTAGTTCTAGCCCAAACACGTGACGCCCTTCTAGTAAACGAGGACGCAGCTCCGCTACCGATTTATCTAGTAAACTTGCATCCATCACGGGGTAAAGTTCCCTCTCCCAGCACTCAACTTCCTCGTGCAAAAACTCTTTAAAACTACCTGGTTTCACCTCTACCATCGAAGCATACAAAACACATTGTTCCTCTATGACGCGAAGCTCTTTGACAAAGTTTTGCTCATACTCGCTTTTTTGAACCCTAAGTGTGCGTTCTACCTCTTGACGCTCATAAGAGACTTCTCTTATTTTGGCTTGAGTGCTCTCTTTATCCTCTTGAGCTTGGAGCTCTTTTTGTTTACGTTCAGTCAACTGTTTTTCAAAGTATAAGCGCAGATTTTCAAGCTCTTTTTTTTGCTCTGCCAAAAGGTTTTGCAACAGGAGTTTCTCTTCTTGGATACTACCCTCAAACCCTTTTATCTCCGTCTCTAGCTCAGCGCTCTCATACTGGGCTTGTATCTCTTTTTGCTCAAACTGCAGCTCTTTGTATTGGATTTTCTCTTGCAGGGAGACTTTGAGGTTTTGCTCTTGGGAAAAAAGTTTGCCTTCAAACTCTCGCGCCAGCTCTTTATCTCTTTTATGTTTGAGCGCTTCTATCTCTTTATCGATGCTCTCACGCTCGTTTGCAAACCCCTGTTCGAGTTTTATCAGCTCCTCGCTAAGGCGGTTTTGCATCTTCTCTATCTGCTCAAACCTATCTGCTTTGTCTCTGCTTAGCAAAAGCGCATCGGCACAAAACTTCTCTTTGAGTCTTTTGATAGTTTCTATCTCTAAACTCAGCGCATTGGTGAAACGCTTATAACGTTCCTCCCATTTAGCAAGAGTTTTTTCTTTCCATTTATGAAGCTCTTTGTTCTTTTGCAATGCAATTTCGTTGGTGTTTAAAGCAAGTGTCAAAGTAAGCAACTCTTTTCTCTCCTGCTCTATACGAAAGCTTATAGAGCCGCGCAGTTCCAAAAGACACTCCTCCATACCAAGAAGTTTCTCTTTAAACACATACGCACTTTCAATGGTATCTTTGTGTTTTTCAAACTCTTTAAAAAAACGGTATCCCGATTGAAACTCGTAAATCTTTTGAAGATACTCCTCATGGTTAAAATCAATCACGTTTTTTTCATAATCAAGCGTCGTTTGGATAGCCTTTTTAATGCTTTTTGCATCGATAATAGACTTATCGATATTGAATATCTCGTTAAAAAGCCCTAAAAAAATATCGCTATTTTTGATGGGTGCGAACATAAAATCAAGGTAACGTTTATCGTGCCCGTAAACAATATCACGGTACTCACCGAGGGATTTGACCGTCTTTTTTAAAGGTGCATCTTTGAGGTAGCGTTTAATAACGTCTAAGTCGTAAAGTCTTCGCTCCTCATCCATAATCCGCTCTAACACAAAAGGCTGTTTTGAAAAAACCTTTACAATCTCCCCACCGCTTTTGTACATAAAGATAAAAAACTCCTCAAACACATACACGATATAGGAGTCACTATAACCAAAATAGTACTCTTTAAACCCCTCTTTGTCGCTAGGAATACCGAGGTTACGCACATCTCCGCTAAAAAGATAATGAATAGCGCGGATAATGGTGGTTTTACCGCTTCCGTTGTCTCCTAAAAAGAAAAGGTCTTTTTGAAGATTCAGATCTAAAAAACTAAAATTTGCTGAATTTATAAGAAATATATTTTTAATCATCTATGCCACCGTGCTTTGTACGATTTTTACGTAATATTCAAGAGCGCGCAAAACAAGGTACGCATCCTTAGAGTCGCTCTCTTTTTTCTCTAAAATATGGTTTTTTTCCAAAAGGTCGAAAAAACGCTCCACGCTCTCCATGAGGTCTTGCGTCTTAAATATATACTCAAACTTCTGCTCCAACAAAGAATCCTCTTTTTGTTTGAGTTGCACGATAAAGTCGGTTTGTTTTAAAACCGTGCCGCTCTCCAAATAGGGAAAAAGCTGTTTTAAGATAGCGATACAAAGAAGGATATTTTTGTGATTGTTCAAAAAAGCCTGCAACTCTACGTCATTCATCTTCTCTTTTTTAGAGAGATAAAAATAACCGTTTTCCCCGTTGAGGATAAACCCTAGCTGTTTCATAATCCGACTAAGCTCATCAAAGTTCTCTTCGACCATCAAAAACTTTGCTTCGTCGCTCTGTTTTTGCGAATTTATAGAGAGCAAAACTCCCTTGCTTAAAACCTTAAAAACTTCATCTAAACCCATTGTGCAACCTTTATCCCATAATGATTAAACTCTTGTGTAAAAACAACCTCTTGGCATGTAAGAATCTGCATGTACACCTTAAACGCTTCCTCTAAAAGCTCCTGTTCTTTGTATCTTTGCAATTGTGGATGGCCATAAATAAACAAAAATATATCCTTGCATATGTTTTGATGCAACCCCTTTAAAATCTCCTCCAAATCAACTATCTCAAGCTTCTGTGTCTCTTGAAGTTTAATAGGGGCGTTTTTAAGAGGTTTTACAACCTTTATCTCATGCAAAAGTGAGTGAAGCTCTTTAAAGATTTTGGCAATATCTCTCTCATCAGGCAAGAATGCCACTTTATTTTTTTGACTAGGAGTTATTGTGTAATAAAGATGTTTGGCATGTCGCAACAGATGTTCATCGAGCGCCTGTGTCTCTTCGCTTAGGATTTGGTTTGCTAGCTGCATAAACTGTTTGTTTTGTAAACGCCGTTTTTTTGTTTGCACCAAAAAGAGATTGAGCTCTTGGATGTACCTGTCTATATTTTCTATGTAACCCAAAAGAGAGATGCCGATACTTTGCAAAAGGATGTCGATAGAACGCTCCACTCCGCGTAAATCCTCCCTAAAAAAAGCACCTATTTTTTCGTTTGCCTCAATGAGTTCACTCACCTTTTCTAAAATATCTGCACCATTTTCTATAAGAATATCGATATCAAGCGAAGTATCATTTTGCAGACGCAACAAAAGCACCCCAATCTCTCTGTCGCGGTTATAAAACTTAAAATAAAGATTTTCAATAAGCGAAAGAATCGACGTAACATAGTAGCCGTCTTTGCTCTCTTGGTAGCGTTTTTTTGCCTTAAGTAGCTCTTTGTATTCGTTTTCATAGTTTCCGAAAATAACGGTGTAATCGACCCTTTGCAACAAAGAATCGACGAAGTTTAGATAGTTTTTGTTGAGTTTATAGCGTTGGTTGATTTTCACAAAAAGGGTCGATTCTACAAGTTCGCCGCTTACGTGCTCCAGTGAACCCTCACGGTAAGCTCTGTCGATACTCTCTTTGTGTGTATGAAGCAGTTTTAAAAGTTCACTATGCTTCATAGATTATCTCCTGTTCTACGACACTAGCGTATTTTTTGATAAGAGCCGTCAAAACCTCAAGCTCTTTTGGGTAGTTTTGTTGCATCCGTCCCCTTTGTTTTTGGTAAAGTTTTTGAGAATGAAAATTCGGCGTCATAAAATAACGTTCCAAATCTCTTGGCATATGAAATGTTTTGTTTTTTGTCTGAAAACTCTCATAAATACGGATTCCCTCGATATCGTAATCCACAAAAAACTCCACCTCTTTGGTCTCTAGAAAACTGCGCGTGAGTGTGTTAGCGTACCCGCCTAGATAGACAAAATATTCAGAGCTAAAATGCTCTGCTTTGGTATCTATAGTTAAAAACGTCTCCCCGTTTTCAACCGCTACAAACCGCTCTATCTGCTCCAACATACAAAGGTCTTGTTTTTGGTAGAGCTTAGCTACTTCGCCTTTTTTTTTGATAAGAACCACCCCGTCAAACACTTTAAAATAACGGTTTTTGGAATCCCCGCCAAACTCGATATTTTCTTTGCGTGTAGCGGCGTTAAAATAGTTTTTTATAGCATCAAAACCTTGCATTGACACACCCGATACTTCTGATACAAACGCAAAAAATGCCTGCGTGTTTTTAAGCTCCACCCGCTCGCCGCGTTTACCCTCTAGTACAAACACCTCATTATCACCCTCGTATTTTTTGATTGCACTAAAAAGCTCTTTAACACTTGAATAGATAGGGGATTGTTTCTCAAACAAAAGAGCTTGGGTGAGGAGTCTTTTTATATGCATGACAAAATTCTTTAGGAGAAAATTTTAAACTGTTCAGAAAACGCTTGAGCGCTACGAAGTTTAATCCCTTTACTTGAAAACTCTATCGCACTATAATTATTTAAATACATTAACAATAAAGCCAAAAATCCAAAAATTTCCTCATTCAAATTTTGCTTATTTCCATGTTAATTTTTTCTATCAAAAACGCTTCCATCGCTTCAGGTGTCAATGGTTGGGAGTAGATATAACCCTGCACAAAATAGCAACCGTTTTCATACAAAAAAATTTTCTGTTCCTGCGTTTCTACCCCTTCTGCAATAACTTTAAGATTGAGATTTGCAGCAAGACTTATGATAGTTTTACTGATGGCTGCGTCTTCGGCATCATGAGGAAGATTGTCTATAAATGACTTATCTATTTTGAGTTTTTTTATCGGTAAACGCTTTAAGTAGGCTAGAGAGGAGTAACCTGTACCAAAATCATCAACAGAGAGACAAATACCCAAATCATTGATCTTTTGTAAAGCTTCAATAGAGTCTTTTGGATTTTTCATGATTTGACTCTCAGTGACTTCAAATCCTAAAAGTTCATACGCAATATTCTCTTTCAAAGCCAACTGTTTTATAAACGCAATAAAATCATTTTCTTCGATTTGCTTCATAGCAAGATTCATCGAAAGTCTTCCAGGGCATAGTCCTTTAGCTTCCCATTTTGCAAACTGGGAGAGAGCTTTTTGCATCACTATTCGATCAAGTTCAACTATCATACCGCTTAGCTCTGCTAAGGGGATAAATCGAATAGGAGAGATAAGTCCCATCGTTGGATGTTGCCATCTTGCCAAAGCCTCCATGCCGACAAGTTTGTCCGTTCTCATGTCTATCTGTGGCTGAAAATAAACTATCAGTTCATCCTTGATAAAAGCCTTTCTGAGTTCTGTTTCTAAAAAAACTCTCTCATACGCCTTTGCAGTCATATTTTCATCATAAAAACAGTATCTGTTGCGACCGTTTTCTTTTGCCTTATACATCGCAGCATCCGCATTTTTGAGAAGTGCATGAGCATCTTCTCCATCATGAGGATAGATAACAATCCCTATGCTCATGCCTATATAGAGTGTATTGTTCCCAATTACAAAAGATTCTTTGACAACTGACATGATTTCACTGATAATATTTGATATATAGTCAGGTTCACTGATGTCGCTGAGTATGACACAAAATTCATCTCCGCCGAGTCTTGAGAGCGTATCTGTTATCTCTATTTTAGCCTCTACTCTTTTTGTAAATTCTACAAGAACCTGATCACCGATATCATGTCCCAAAGAATCATTTATCTCTTTAAAATGATCCAAATCAATAAACAAAACGGCTATCTCTTCATCGTATTTTTGAGCAACATTAAGAACCTGTTTCAATCTATCCATAAACAAAACTCGATTTGGCAGACCTGTAAGTACATCATGATTTGCTTGATATTCCAGTTGTTTTCTTTGCTCATCAAGCGTCAACAAACTCTTTTCTAAATCAAACTGGCTCTTTTTCATTTGGGTTATATCCCTGCCTGCACCGACAGTACCGATGATATTTCCCTCTTTGTCATAAAAAGGAGCTTTATATACTTCCAGATACATAAGCTTGCCTTTTACATTTCCGTACTCTTCAAACTTCATCGCTTTGTTATTTTTGATAACGTCTATATCGCTGTTAAAACAAAGCTCGCCAAAAGTATGCCAGTTCGGTTGATGTTTATGCGCTTCTCGCTCACGCAACGCGAAATATACATCATTTTTTCCTATCGGCTCTTCTGTATCTTTTGCCATGAGCAAACCTTCACAAAGAGCCTTATTAGCATAGATATACGTACCCTCAACATCTTTGACCCAAAGCATATCTGGAAGATGCTGTGTTAAAAGATTTAAAAGTTCTGAGTTATGCTCTTTTAAGTCTGAAAGTTCAAAAGTCATTGAGACCCCTTTTTTTCTATAAATTTAACCAATAACAATTTTTTACAATATCTACCCTCAAGCGTTATCATCCTTTTAGAGGATATCCACCGCTTCATTACCCTGCAAGAGTGCAACGATATTGTTGTTTACCCGTATCGCCGACTCAATGATGACATTATGCAGTTTTGCTATTATAGTAATATTGAGCGGTCTATTGCCAGGGTTTTTACGGATAAGGATATACAAATCTTCTAAGACTTTTGTACTTGTATCCAGATGTACAGCCAGATTGAGTGGTTCTTGTGGTTTTTCTTGTATCTCTGTTTTGACTTTTTTTGTCTCTTTTTTGGCATCTTTGAGTGTCATAAGCTTATTGACACTAATACGTGTAAACATCTCTGTATGCGTTACCTGCACCTTAAACGCAACCGGCTCACTCAAATCCATCTCTTGAAGCTCTTTCAATCTATCTTCAAAGAGCATAATCTCAACGTTTCCGTGAAAGTCCATAAGGCTCACAATACCAAACTGATTGCCTTTTTTGGATATCTTTTTTTGAATATCTTCAACTTTTCCTATAAATATAGCCTGTGAACCGTCTTTGATATTTTGTATCTCTGAAGAGAGCGTATAACTCAAATCATCGAGAATATCCCTATATTCATCCATCGGGTGACCCGATACATAAAATCCGAGTGTCTCTTTTTCAAACTCCAAAATCTCTTTGAGGGTATATTCAGGTGAATTTTGCAGTTTTATCTCTACCGTCGTTATCTCCGCATCATCTCCAAAGAGGCTTCCCATCGCGTTTTTCTTTGCGTTTGAGGCATCTTTTGCCGTCTCTACCATCAAGTCAAGTTGGTCTAGTAAAGCTTTTCTTGAGTAGCCAAATCTATCAAATGCACCTGATTTTATCCCTGACTCAACAAAACGCTTATTGACTTTTGAAGGGTCGATACGATTGACAAAGTCTTGTATAGAGGTAAATTCACCGCCCTCTTTTCTTGCTTCTAAGATAGATAAAACAGCCGAATTTCCGACCCCTTTGATAGCGCCAAGCCCAAAAAGGATGACCTCTTTATCGTCTTTTGTGATGGCAGAAAACTCAAGCTGTGAGTGGCAAACATCAGGAGGTGAAAGTTCTATACCCATGCGTTTTACCTCATCGATATAACGTACAACTTTGTCCATGTTATCCTTATCCGATGTCAAAAGTGCCGCCATAAACTCGTTTGGATAATAAGTTTTGAGCCATGCCGTTTGAAAAGTAACCATTGCGTAAGCTGCTGAGTGGGATTTATTAAAACCATATCCCGCAAACTTCTCTATCAAATCAAAAAGTTTAGAGGCTTTGTCATAGTCATAGCCTTGCCCTTTTGCACCCGTTGCAAACTCATCGTTATATGCCGACATATCTTTCTTTTTCCCCATCGCACGGCGAATAATGTCTGAATATCCCAGAGAAAAACCGCCGATAGTTTGTACTATCTGCATGACTTGTTCTTGATAAACGATGACTCCATACGTATTACCAAGGATATCTTCCATCGCAGGAAAGGTGTATTCTATCGCCTGACGACCGTGCTTACGTTCGATAAAACTATCAAGCATCCCCGACTCCATCGGTCCTGGACGATAAAGAGCAAGTACCGCAATAAGATCTTCAAAGCTGTCTGGCTTGAGGCGCTTGTTGAGATCTTGCATACCTGAAGACTCTATCTGGAACATTCCGATAGTCGCACCACTACGAATAACCTCATAAACTTTAGGATCATTTTCATCGATAGCGTGCCACTCTATCGTTTCGTTATAGCGATGTTTGATAAGTTTTATCGCATTGTCGATAACATCAAGCGTTTTGAGCCCCAAGAAGTCGAACTTGATAAGATCCACATCTTCGAGGTAGTTGAGCGAATATTGGGTAACAAAAGTTGTTTCACCTGAGGGCTTGTAGATAGGCGTTTTTTTCCAAAGCTCTTCATTGGAGATAACCACACCCGCAGCGTGCATACCAGAGTTGCGTTTGAGACCTTCGAGTTTTTTGGCAAACTCCCATACTCTTGCTGCGTTTGTATCGCTCTCTATGAGCTCTTTGAGTTTTGGCTCTTTTTGATACGCACCATCGATATATTCACCTTTTTTCTCTTTGCCGTTGAGTGTGATACCAAGCTCATCTGGGATAAGTTTTGCCATCTTGTCGGCCTGAGAAAGTGGCATATCCAAAACGCGAGCTACATCGCGAATAACTCCTTTGGCAAGTAAAGAACCAAAAGTGATGATTTGTGCGACTTGATTGCGTCCGTATTTGTTGACCACATAGTCGATAATCTCACCACG
>MIBW01000057.1:0-5867 GCA_001829625.1 Sulfurimonas sp. GWF2_37_8
AGGGATGGTATTATCAAAAATGATTCACCAAGCCCAGAAGACCCTATAAAATATTATGGTATTTACAGGAAAAATGATTTTGATTTATATAAAGAAAATAGTTTGTATTCAACTTATTCAGGATTTAAACTTTCACAATTTAACTTTTTTCAAACTTTTGCAATAGGTAATTTATTAGTTGATGATAAATACAAAAAACTATTTTTTGAAGTTTTTAAAATAAAACAGCCACATAGTATTAAAATTAATTACACAAAAAAAGAACTTGAAAGAATAAAAACTGATAATAAATCTAATGGAGATTCATCAAAACTAGTAGATGCAAGTGTACCTCAGAAGATTGATAAAATACTAGAGTTTTTAGCAACAATAAATAATAATTTGATTATTGAAAGTGATGATTATAAAACATTTTTTACTTTGGTTTCATCTGTATATAACTTAGAAACAAATTTTCAATTAACTTTTCAAACAGAAGATGGTAAAAATATAAAATTAAGTGCGGGTGAAAAAACAATTCTATTTTATTTGGAAAGAATTGACTTTATGTTATCTAAATTTAAAGATAAGGATAATGTATTGCTTTTTGATGAAATAGAATTGTATCTTCATCCAAATTGGCAAAAACGAATTCTAAAAATCATACTTGATTTTATTCAAGAGAATAAATTAGCAAAGAATTTACATGTCATTATAGCTTCACATTCCCCTTTTATCCTCTCAGATCTACCAAAAGAAAATGTAATATTTTTAAAAGATGGAAAACAAGTAGATGTGGATATAAACCCATTCGGAGCAAATATCCACACTCTCCTTTCTCACGGTTTTTTTATGAAAGATGGGCTTATGGGAGAGTTTGCGAAAGGTAAGATTGATAAAGCTATACAACATTTAAACCAGAAAAGTTTATCAAAAGAAGAGATAGATTATTGTGAAAATATTATCTCTATAATTGGTGAACCTATTATAAAAAATCAACTTCAGAGAATGTTAGATAGCAAGAGATTATCTGAGATTGATGTAATAAAACAAGAAATAAAACGACTTGAAGAAAGAATGACTTTAATTTGGAAGAATAGCCAATGATACAAATTACTCCTGATAATTTAAAAAAAATAATTGATATTCACTACAATAATTTATATAAAAAAGTAGATAAAGAATTTCCTTGTTTTAGTATTTATTCTCTCGAAGAAATTATCAAAGCAGAGCCTAAAAAACTTGCTGAAATTGCAAATTGGTTTTTAACTTTATCTCTAACAGAAAAAGAACAGTTTAAATATATAACTAATTTATATAAAAACTTTACAACAAAAAAAGTAAAATATGATGCTTACGATTTAGCTCAAAGTTTAAATGTAAATGTCTGCCCCTACTGCAATAGAAACTATACTTTTACAATAAAAAATAAACATGCAAAATCTACTCGACCAGATTTTGACCACTTCTACGATAAAGACACTTATCCGATTTTGGCACTCTCTTTTTATAATCTCATTCCATCGTGTATGTTGTGTAATTCAAGATTAAAGGGTACAACTCCCTTCTCATTAGAAACGCATTTGCATCCATATCAAGAGAGTTTTAATGATTATGCAAAGTTTAAACTCAATATTGAAAACAGTAGTTTTTATTATGATGAAAAAGGATTTGATATTGAACTTAAAACCTCAGATAAAAGGGCAGAAAATATAAAAGAAGCTTTTGCATTAGAGGTACTTTACAATGAGCACAAAGACATAGTCCTAGAACTTATCCAAAAAGCAGAAATCTACAACGACAGCTACATAGACGAACTCATGCAAAAATATGAAGGAACACTATTTAAAAACCGTGAAGATTTGCTGAGACTTGTGACATGCGGATATGTAAGTGATAAAGACCTACACAAACGCCCACTAAGCAAACTCATAAAAGACATCTCAGAGGAGTTAAAACTCCTCGTCTAAGGAGTCAAAAAATTTAATTTGGCATGTGGAATAAAAAACAAACTCCACATGCCAACACTTCGGAGCTAGTAAAAAATAGATGAATTGGTCTATAAATTGTATAATTGAACCGATGATGAAATAAAAATCATAAGAGTAGAATAAAATGGTTGCGTATCGAGAAGAGGAAGATATTAAAAAATTGCAAGTAGCATCAATGGCAAAAAAACTTTGGATAACAGCGAAGACGAGGCATGGAATGAGCTATAAAAAAGGCGATGTTTTGCTTGTAAATTTTCCTTAATAGCAGATTCATCTCAATAAACCTCTCAAGTGAAATTTGATATAATCGCTCCAACAAAAATTAAATAAAATAGAGAACACTTATGCAAAAAATAGAACCAATGACACTTTTTGGCTACAAAAAACTTCAGGCTGAGGTGAAAGACCTTAAAGAGGTCAAACGTCCTCGTACCATTAAAGATATAGAAGAAGCGCTTGAACATGGGGATTTGAAGGAAAACGCAGAGTACCATGCAGCTAAAGAACAGCAGCGTTTGATTGACGGGCGTTTGGATGAATTGGCTGATTTGATAGGAAACGCAAGTATTGTTGACCCGAGCGAATTGGAACATTCTCGTGTCAGCTTTGGTTCTACTGTTGTGATGACTGATCTCAGCACAGACGAAGAAGTGACGTACACTATTGTCGGGGGTTGTGAAAGTAACCCTGATATGGGGCTTATTTCTTTTGGTTCACCTATGGCAAAACAGCTTTTAGGACGTGAAGAGGGTGATGAAGTGACTATAAAACTTCCAAGCGGAACGAAAATGTTTGAAATCGAAGAGGTAAAATATCAGGAGATAGTCTTTGAGTGCAATTAATGTCGGAATTATTGGCGCAAGCGGTTACACAGGTTTAGAACTCGTAAAAATGCTGTTGAAGCACCCAAAATTTGAATTAAATTACATAGCAAATTCTGAAGGAAATACAACAATAAATGAGCTGCATCCTTCTTTGAGCGGCGTTTGTGAAGATGAAGTCAAAAAAGCAGATATAGATGAATGTGCTGCGTTTTGTGAACTTGTATTTTTAGCCGTACCGCATCAGACTGCTATGGCATTCGTAAAACCGCTTCTTGAAAAAGGCGTAAAAGTTGTCGATTTATCGGCTGATTACCGACTTCCATTAGAGATTTATGAAGAATTTTATTGCCCACATTCTGACGTAGAAAATCTTGCTCACGCAGTTTATGGTTTGCCTGAAATGTTCCGTCATGAGCTAAAATCTGCAAAACTTGTGGCAAACCCTGGCTGTTTTCCAACTTCTGCCATTTTAGGCCTGCTTCCTTTTATGAGTAAACGCAGTCCAAATACTCCGATTATCATTGACTCAAAAACAGGTGTGAGCGGTGCGGGGAAAAAACTCAGCGATGTGACACACTTTGTTAATGTAAACGACAATCTTTTTGCCTACAATCCGCTTATGCACAGACATGCGCCAGAAATTGCACAGAAGTTGGGTGTGAGCTTTGATGAGGTAAATTTTGTACCGCATTTAGTGCCTTTAACGCGTGGAATGCTCTCTTCTATCTACATTCAGGTTAGCGAAGAGTTTGACGCTTTTGGCGTTTTAAAAGAGTTTTACAAAGATGAGCCTTTTGTGCGTATTTGCAAAAATCCGGTTGATATGAAAAATGTCGCGGGGACAAATTTTTGCGATATTTATGTCAAACAAAAAGGCAAAGTGCTTTTTATCTCCAGTTCTATTGATAACCTTATGAGAGGTGCTTCTTCTCAAGCCATTGTAAACGCAAACTTGATGATGGGGCTTGATGAGTCACTCGGAGTGCCAGATATAGCCTATGTACCATAAAAATATAGAAATAAAAAAAGGTGCGTTTGTTATCTCAGACGCGCACTATTCACCTCTTCGTCCAGAGCTTTTAGAGTTTATAAAAGCCATTCACTCCAAAGAATTTCAGCCGACGCAACTTATTTTAATGGGCGATATTTTTGATGCACTTTTTGGGGGAATTCCTTACACTTGTGATGAAAACGCAGAGATGGTTCAGCTAATAAACGCAATATCCTTAGAGATAGAAGTGATATACTTAGAGGGAAATCACGACTTTAATCTTCAAAAAATTTTTCCTCATGCAAAAGTATTTAAAATTTCGCAGCAGCCTGTTTCTTGCAGTTATGAGGGAAAGAAAATTCTTTTAGCTCATGGCGACTTTGGAGGTGATTTTGGGTACAGACTTTATGTGAGTCTCATTAGAAACCCTCTGCTTCTTTTGATACTCAAATATATAGATATTGTAACAAATCACTCTATTTTAAAAAAACTGGATGCGTATCTTGGAAAAAAAGATGACTGCAAAGAGTTTACGGGTTTTTATGAATTTGTGCAAAAAAGATTATTAGACAAATTTATATGTGATTATTTTATAGAGGGGCATTTTCATCAGAATAAAGCGATAAATTTTAAAAATTTCAACTATATAAATCTTGGTGCTTTTGCTTGCAATCAAAGATACTTTGTTGTAAAATCGTTACAAAATAAAACACTATTAGAAGAAAAAACATTTTCTCTAAGGGGATGAAATGAAAGAAAAAGCACTGAAAGTCGGCTCCAATGAAATGGAACTTGTTGACTTTCGTATATTTAAACAGGAAGAAGATGGAGTTTACGAGGGGATATACGGTATCAATGTCTCCAAAGTTCGTGAGATTATTCGGATTCCTGTTTTGACTGATTTACCTGGAACGCCTGATTTTATAGAGGGGATTTTTGATCTTAGAGATATTGTGATTCCAGTGGTCAATCTTGCAAAATGGATGGGCATACATGAGCCCGAAGATGCTGAGAAAAATGCAAGAGTTATCATCACAGAGTTCAATAATGTTCTTATCGGGTTTATTGTACATGAGGCAAAAAGAATCAGAAGAATAAGCTGGAAAAACATAGAACCTGCAGAGTTCTTAAGTGGTTCAGATGCTATTGACGGAAGTAAAATAACTGGTGTGACAAAGATAGAAGATGACAATGTTTTGCTTATTCTCGATCTTGAGAGTGTTGTACAAGATCTGGGTCTTTATTCACCAGATGTAAATAATATCCCTCAAGAACTAGAAACCTTTAGTGGTACGGCACTCATTTTAGATGATAGTTCTACAGCGAGAAAAATAGTCAAAGAAGCCCTTTTAAAAATGGGATTTAGCGTCATTGAAGCTATTGACGGACAAGATGGATTAGAAAAACTTAATGCTATCGCCCAATCAACTTCAGGCGATGTTTCTCAAAAGCTCAAACTCATTATTTCAGATGTGGAGATGCCAAGAATGGATGGTTTTCATTTTGCTACAAATGTGAAAAAAGATGGAAGATTTAACAATATTCCTATTATTTTTAACTCATCGATTAGTGATCATTTTAGTGAAGGTAGAGGTTTGCAGGCAGGTGGAGAAGCTTATTTAGTTAAGTTTGATGCAAGTACATTTTATAACAAAGTAGCCGACGTTGTTCGTGCGCATATTAAGTAGGAGTGAAAAATGGATGAATTTCAAGAAATACTACAAGATTTTTTAGTTGAATCTTTTGAGCTTATTGAGCAGTTAGACCAAGATTTGGTTGAGCTAGAAAACAGACCAGATGATTTGGAACTTTTAAATGGCATCTTTCGTGTTGCGCATACAGTCAAAGGTGCTTCTTCATTTTTAAACTTTGATGTTCTAACGCATTTGACACACCATATGGAAGATGTTCTCAACAAAGCAAGACACGGAGAACTTCGTATCACGCCTGATGTTATGGATGTTGTTTTAGAGTCCATCGACCTTATGAAAGCACTTTTGCACACCATCCGCGATACAAGTAGTGATAGTGGCATATCAGTAGGTGCTTGTGTTGTGCGACTTGACAAGATAAGCGGAGGTG
>MIBW01000057.1:5874-6244 GCA_001829625.1 Sulfurimonas sp. GWF2_37_8
TATTGCTTCACCTGTTGTTGCAGAAGTCGAAGAAGAGTTTGAAGAAGTACAAGCTGAAGAGACAAGCGCAGAACCTGACTACGAAAATATGCAAGAAGATGAGATTGAAGCAGAGATAGAAAGATTGCTTGAACAGCGTCAAAATGAAGACAAAGTAAAACGTGCAGCAAAAATAGCAGCAGGTGAGAGTGTTCCTGAAGCACCTCCAGCTCCTATTGAGGAAGAAGAAACAAAACCACAACCACAACCAGCTCCAAAACCTGTTCCAGTAACTCCCGCTCCAAGAACAGTGTTACGCCATGACGATGATGATGACGCAAGGGCAGCAGCTCCTACAAAAAAATCACCTGCGGCGGTAGAACAGACAATT
>MIBW01000057.1:6270-16330 GCA_001829625.1 Sulfurimonas sp. GWF2_37_8
CCTGATGAACCTTATCGGTGAACTTGTTTTGGCGAAAAACAGACTTATCAAGATAAATGATGATGTTGAAGAACGTTATGAAGGCGAAGAGTTTTTAGAAGAACTCAACCAAGTTGTCTCTATAGTTTCTCTTGTAACAACAGACCTTCAGATCGCTGTAATGAAAACAAGAATGCTTCCTGTTGGAAAAGTATTTAACAAATTTCCTCGTATGATTCGTGATCTCACACGCGAACTTAACAAAAAAATAGAACTTGAAATATCAGGTGAAGATACGGAACTAGACAAATCTATCGTTGAAGAGATAGGTGATCCCCTAGTTCACATCATCCGTAACTCTTGTGATCATGGTATTGAGATGCCAAGTGTGCGTTTAGCAGCAGGAAAAGAAGAGATAGGTATTATCACACTTAAAGCGTATAATGAAGGAAACCAGATAGTTATCCAGATAGATGACGATGGAAAAGGTCTCGACCCTGTTATGCTCAAAAATAAATCTCTAGAGAAAGGCATCATAACAGAAAAAGAAGCCGATACTATGAGTGATAAAGAAGCTTTTGCTCTTATCTTTAAGCCAGGTTTTTCAACGGCTGCAGCTGTTACAAATGTAAGTGGTCGTGGTGTTGGTATGGATGTTGTGAAAACAAATATCGAAAAACTCAACGGGATTATAGATATCGAGAGTCAAGTAGGTGTTGGAACTTCTATGAAACTCAAGATTCCTTTGACACTTGCTATTATTCAAGCACTTTTAGTCGGCGTGCAGGAAGAGTATTATGCGATTCCTTTGGCTTCTGTTTTAGAAACAGTTCGTATCTCAAAAGATGAGATTTATACAGTTGAGAGCCGTTCTGTTATGAGACTACGTGAAGATATTTTATCTTTAGTGCATATTGGTGATCTTTTTGAAGTTGAACGTATTCTTGATGGCAGTGAACATGCTTATGTCGTTGTTCTGGGACTTGGTGCGCAAAAACTAGGTCTCATTGTTGACACACTTGTTGGTCAAGAAGAGATAGTTATCAAGTCTTTGGGCGAATATCTCAAAGGGATTCAAGGCATCGCAGGTGCAACTATCAGAGGTGATGGTGGTGTCACGCTTATTGTTGATGTTGTAGCGCTCATGGAGATGGCAAAAGGGATTAAATCTACGATTAGCTCTTCAAATAACGAAGTCGCACAGATTTCTAAAGAGAAATCAAGAGCAAGCGACTATAAAGTAATGATGGTTGATGACTCTAAAACAGACAGAACTATTATGAGAAAATCACTTGAATCTTTAGGTATCACACTTATTGAAGCAGTTGACGGTCAAGAAGCACTCAATATCTTAAAGCAAGGGGATCACAATTTTGATGCAATGCTTATAGATATTGAGATGCCAAGAATGGATGGATACACTCTTGCAACAGAGATCAAAAAATACAACCGATACAAAAATTTACCGCTTATCGCAGTAACCTCCAGAAGCGGAAAATCAGACCGTATGCGAGGTGTTGAGTCGGGAATGGTTGAGTATATTACGAAACCATACTCATCAGATTATCTCTCAAGTGTTGTGCAGAGAAATATTAATTTTAAATCGGAGTTCTTATCATGAGTGACAAATTAAAAGAGATTATAAGTAAGCAACATGAGAAACAAAACGTCGTTTTGTCTCAGCTCGATGATATCGTTCAATTGGTCGGATTTGTGATTGGGGATGAAGAGTATGCCGTGCCAATACTATCCATTCAAGAGATTATCAAGCCTTTTGCATGGACAAGAGTTCCACAGGTTCCTAAGTATGTTCTTGGGGTATTTAACCTTCGTGGGGCTGTCATTCCTCTTATTGATTTAAGAACGAAGTTTGGTATCGGAGCTAAAAAACATACAGATGAAACAAGATTTATCGTGATGCGTCATGGTGATGATGTAGCGGGTTTTGTGATAGACAGACTGACGATGGCTATCCGCATCAAAAAAGACAAAATCGGACCTGCACCCGATACAGTCAATGGTGAGAATACACTTATAGACGGTGTAGGAAAACAAGAAGATGGCATCATTACTATCCTTAAAGTTGATAAACTTTTAGAGAGAGATTTTTAGCACTTTTCATAATGAATAAAAAATCTACACTTAAAATAAGCCAGATAGATGGTGCACTTTCCTTGAAATTTTCAGGGGAAATGACCGTCTATACCCTCTCAAAAAATCAAGAAAGTATCGACAAAATAGCTCTCTCAAATCTCAAGCATGTAGATATTGATTTATCTGATGCTACCTTTTTCGATACGGCAGCGGCATTGTTTGTCAAAAAAGTAGAAAAACACTTTATAACAGATAGTTGCCAAACGCAGCTCTTATGTGACAATAATGAAATCTTGCGAATTCTTGCTTTGGTAGAAAAAAAACAAGAACCACTCAGTGAATATAAAAGCCGCTCAGAAAAAAATATCGTTGAAAAATTAGGAAAATCAGTTTATACACATTACACGGCGTTTTTATCTTTTATAAGTTTTTTAGGCGAGCTGTTTTCTACGAGTATGCTCTATTTTCGCTCTGTAAAAAATATACGTTATAAAGAGATAGCATTTGAGATATACGAGAGTGGTATCAAAGCTTTGGGGATTATTGCACTTACGAGTTTTCTTATTGGAGTGGTTGTCGCTTATCAGTCGGCTTATCAGCTAAAGATTTACGGGGCAAATATTTTTATTGTGGATATGTTGGGACTTTCAATTCTTAGAGAACTTGCACCAATGATGACAGCGATTGTTATAGCAGGAAGAAGCGGCTCTGCGTTTACAGCACAAATAGGTGCAATGAAGATAACAGAAGAGTTGGACGCTATGCGTACGATGGGTTTTGATCCTTATATGTTTTTAGTGCTTCCTCGTATTATTGCCTTGATGATTTCAATGCCGATTTTGATTTTTGTTGCAGATATTGCGGGTGTTCTTGGCGGTATGTTGATAGCACATATTGATTTAAAGATAACAGCAGAACTTTTTTTGGAGAGATTTAGTGATGTGATTGCGGTGAAGCATTTTTATATAGGAATATTTAAAGGTCCTTTTTTTGCGTTTTTGATAGCGAGTATAGCTATTTATAGGGGTTTGATGGTTCAAAATGATACGCAGAGTATAGGATTTAATACGACAAAAAGCGTCGTTGAAGCAATTTTTGCCGTCATCGTCTGTGATGCACTTTTTTCCATTGCGTTTACAAATCTGGGGATATGATGAGCGCCGCAATCGAAGTTCAAAATCTTAAAACTGTATTTGGCTCAAAAATAGTTCATGAAAGTTTAAATCTTACCATCAACGCAGGAGAGATTTATGGCCTTTTAGGACCTAGTGGATGTGGTAAAACAACACTGTTGCGTGAGATGGTTATGCTTGAGAGATACCATTCAGGAAATATCAATATTTTAGGATATGACCTCAGTAACATAGGCAGTGAAGATGCACAAAAACTTAGAAGAGAGTGGGGTGTTTTATTTCAAGCTGGTGCACTTTTTTCTTCTTTAACTTTGCGGGAAAATATTGCACTTCCCTTGGTTGAATATACTGATCTCTCACAGATGATGATAGAAGAGATAGTGCGTTTTAAGATTAACCTTGTGGGGCTTAAAAAGAGTGATGCAAATCTTTATCCTTCTCAAATAAGTGGGGGTATGAAGAAAAAAGCAGCTTTGGCACGCGCTCTTGCCATGGATCCGAAACTTCTTTTTTTAGATGAGCCTACAAGCGGACTGGACCCAATTTCAGCTAGGGATTTTAATGCGCTTATCTTGGAACTTCGTTCTCTTTTGGGTCTGACTATCGTTATGGTCTCACATGATTTGCAATCCATCTACGATACGCTAGACCGTGTCGCTATCATCGACCACAAAAAAATAGCCTATGAGGGAACTTTAGATAATATAAAGTCCGTTGATAGTAAATTTATAAAAACTTTTTTTGGAAAATATAATGAATAATAAAGTAAATTATACTGCTGTAGGATTTTTGGTACTTTTTGGAGCTGCGCTCATGATAGCCTTTAGTTATTGGCTCATGAAGCCTTCTGATGAAGAAGCGATAAGTAAATATCTTGTCTATTTTGATGAGTCTGTTTTGGGACTCAACATAGATGCACCCGTAAAATACAGAGGGATAAGTGTAGGGAAAGTAGTACAGGTACGTGTCAATCCAAAAAATTCAGAACAGGTCGAAGTGCTTGTCAGTATTCTCAGTACAACACCTGTAAAGTCAAATACTGTAGCACAACTCACAGCGCAAGGTATCACGGGATTGAGTTATATCAATTTGAGTTTAGGAGACAATAACGCACCGGCACTGCTCAAAGAAGAGGGATATAATTATCCTGTTATCAAGTCTATTCCTTCGTTTTTTGAAAACTTTGAGAAGTCTTTGGGGTCTATATCTTCACAACTTTCAACAACACTCAGCGGAACAGAAAAACTGCTCAATGATAAAAATCAAGAACAAATAAGTTTACTTTTACAAAGAACGGCAGGTTTTATGGATAAAATGGAAAAACTTTTAGATGCAAAAACTATCCAAAATCTTCAAACAAGTGTAGAAAATCTTGCGTTAATCACAGAAAAAGTGGATACAGTTCTTCCAAATTTTAATACGCTTGTTACAAAAAGTATAAGTTGGGAAGAGAGTGTTTCTGCGTCGCTTGGATCTATTATGAAGAGTTATCTCAGTGTTCAAGCAGCGATGGATGAGATAAAAATAGCCGCTTCAAGTGGGCAGTTCAATCTCAAAGATATCAGCTCTGATATCCTTCCAACACTCAACGATACACTCATGCAGATGCAAGATACAATGATAAAAATAGAAGACTCTTTATATAAATATGAAAGAAGCCCAGGAGATATCTTGTTTAAATACGAAGAGATTAAAAAAGGTCCAGGAGAGAGATGATGAGATATTTTATAGTGGTTACATTTTTTGTGATAGTCCTTGGCGGTTGTGCCAAAGTTGTACCGGCGGTATCAGAATACAGAATACATCAAAATACCTATGAGTTTGTGTTTAGCTCCCATGGCTGCAAAGAAAAATCACTTAAAGTAGGGCAGGCTTTTAGCGAAACATCGCTTATGAACCTCGACATCATGTACGGTATCGGTGAGCAAACGCAGTATCGTTATACTCAGTCAAAATGGGCGCAAACACCAAACGCAGCCATCACAGCAGAGATAGTGCGTTTTTTACAAAAAACAGATATTTTTGCGAGTGTCAGTGCGCCAAAGTCCAGAGTCAAAAGTGACTATATTCTTGAAACAAATATCGAAGATTTTATGCAGTATTTTAGTGCAGATGAAAAAAGTTCTTTTGTCAAAGTTTCCCTTACTTTCTCTTTATTGGATACAAAACGCAACAGTGTTATCGCTACGAAAAGTTTGCTTATAGAGCTGCCTTCTAAAACTCTTGATGCGCAGGGTGGGGCTATCGCGCTCAATGAAGCACTCAAAACTTTACTAGAACAAAGCGGAGTTTGGCTGGATGAGAGCTGTAGATGATTTCTCAAAAAGAATACACTAAACGCAGAAAAAAGTTCGCAAAAAAGCTTGAAGATAACTCTGTAGCAGTTTTATACAGCGCAAAATACAAAACACGCTCCAACGATACAGAGTACCCTTTTAGACAAGAGAGCAATTTTTATTATCTTAGCGGTTTTCGTGAAGATAACGCAGCACTTGTTTTTGTCAAGTCTAAAGGCTCTGCAAAAACAATACTGTTTGTCCAAAAAAAAGATGAAACGCTTGAGTTATGGAGTGGTAAAAGAGTTGGAGAGATTCAAGCCAAAACTATTTTTGATGTAGATGAAGTCTATACTAGCGATATGTTTGAGCAAAAAATTTTAGAACTTCTCAAAGGCAAAAACATGCTTTATTTTGATTTTGCGTCCAAAGATGAGAGAATAAACAACCTCAAAGACAAAGCAAAAGCAATAGTCTCACATAAAGATATCATGAGCCTTATCGGGTATATGCGCCTGATAAAATCTCCATCCGAGATTATGATGATACAAGATGCTTTGGAGATAACAAAAAAAGCTCATCATGAAGTTATGAAACTCAAAAAAACGGGTAAAAAAGAGTACGAACTGCAAGCAGAAATCGAATATATATTTAAAAAAAATGGTGCTTACAGCGATGCTTATACCTCTATCGTTGCTTGTGCAAACGCAGCCAATACACTTCACTATATAGAAAACGTAGCCTCTTTAGTGGAGGGAGAGTTGATACTTATTGATGCTGGGTGTGAGCTTGAATATTATGCGAGTGATATCACACGAACAATCCCCGTAAATGGGAAATTTTCGCAGGCGCAAAAAGAGCTTTACGAGATGGTTTTGGATGTGGAGTGTGAAGTTATCAAGATGGTTAAACCGGGAGTTAAACGCAGTGCATTGCAGGCAAAAGCAGTTAAACTTTTGTGTAAAGGAATGCTCAAACTCGGCATACTCAAAGGTTCTCTTGAAAACAACATCAAAAAAGAGAAATATAAAAAATATTATCCGCATGGAATAGGGCATTGGATGGGACTTGACGTTCATGACCAGTGTCCTTACAAATATGAAAACGGTGATGAGATTCCTCTTATGAGCGGCATGGTTTTGACGATAGAACCTGGGATATATATAGACAAAGATGACAAAAAAGTTCCTAAAAAATACCGAGGCATTGGTATCCGCATTGAAGATGATATCTTAGTTACAAAAGACGGTCATCAAAATCTCTCCCAAGGCATTGTTAAAAGTGTCAAAGAAATTCAAAGATTAAAGCTGTCTAACAATTCCTAAATTTGATTCGTATAATGAACGCAGTAGCTTCTTTAGACTAACGGAGATTCCGTATCAAGTACGGAATGACGGGAGAGGATTTGGAATGGCGAGGAGTGCGTTTTAGTTACTGCGTTTAGCGTAAAACGCAGCCTTATACTCTGCAAATTTATCTTCTAAAATGGCTTCTCTCACTTCTCTCATAAGGTTTAGGTAATAAAAAAGATTGTGAATGGTTGCCATTCTAAAGTAGCTTATTTCACGGGCTTTGTAGAGGTGGTTTAGGTAGGCACGGCTGTATGTTTGGCAGGTTGGGCATTTGCATTCTGGGTCTATTGGAAGAGGGTCTTCTTTAAACTTTGCGCCTTTGATGTTTATTCTGCCAAAAGAGGTAAAAAGTGTGCCGTTTCTTGCGTTTCGGGTAGGCATAACGCAGTCGAACATGTCGATACCGCGTTCTATGTTTTCTATGAGGTCTTCAGGCGTGCCGACACCCATTAAATAGCGTGGTTTGTCTTTGGGCATAAATTGCACGGTATGCTCAACTGTGTCGTACATCTCTTCGTTGAGTTCACCCACCGAAAGCCCACCAATAGCAAAACCGTCATAGTCCATGGCGCAAAGTTCAGTGGCACTTTTAGCTCTAAAAGCTTTGTCTGTTCCGCCTTGGATGATGGCAAAAATATTTTGCTCCACTCCAACGCCTTCTTTTTGTTTGGCTCGAAAATACTCAATACTCTCCTGAGCCCATGCAGTCGTTCGCTCAATGGAAAGGGCGATACGTTCCTGGGTTGCAGGAAGTGCTACCAAATCGTCCAAAATCATCATGATGTCAGAGCCGAGGTTATGCTGAATGTCTATCACTTTTTTTGGCGTAAAGAAGTGTTTTGAGCCATCTATGTGACTTCTAAATTCTATGCCGTTTTCCACTGGTTTTGACATATCTGAAAGGCTAAACGCTTGAAAGCCGCCGCTGTCCGTCAAAAAGCTTTTTGGGTACTTTGTAAAATTATGAAGCTTGCCCAGTTTAGCCACCGTTTCATCTCCGGGACGCAGATACATATGGTAAGTATTGGCAAGAATAATCTCAGCCCCTAAGGTTGTAAGAACATCTTCCATGTCCAAAGATTTGACACTTCCTAGTGTTCCTACAGGCATGAAAACCGGAGTTTTTATGGTCGAGTGAGCCGTTTTTATTGTACAGGCTCTTGCGTTTTTGCTTGTTGCGTCTAGTTGAAATTCCATAAAAGTCATTCCTAAAATGTATAATATTGGCGCAATTATAACCTAATAACCAAGAGACCCTCAGTAGTTCAGAGAAATTTACAATCAAAGCAGACTTCTTAATTTAAGTCCTTTTAATGTAAAATTGCAAAATTATTTTTAAATCAAGGTGTGTTTATGGCAACTATCGGAATGAGCGATATCAAAAAAAATGTTCGTCTAATTGTAGGCGAAGTACCATATAAAGTAGTGGAATTTCAACATGTAAAACCAGGAAAAGGTGCTGCGTTTGTACGTATGAAAATGAAAAGTTTTTTAAACGGAAAAGTAGTTGAAAAAACTGTTCATGCTGGTGATAAGTTTGAAGTACCTGAGATTACATTTACGACGATGCAGTTTTTATATGACGATGGTGAGATGTACCAGTTTATGGACAATGAAAGTTATGAGCAGCTTGGTCTTTCGTATGAGCAGTGTGATGATGCATCCAAATGGTTCAAGGACGGTATCAATGTAGATATCATTTTCTTCAAAGGAAACGCAATCTCAGTAAGCGCACCTGAAACTATGGAGCTTATCATCACAGATACACCGCCAAACTTCAAAGGTGATACGTCAAGCGGCAGCAGAAAACCTGCAACTCTTGAAACTGGTGCGGTTGTTCAGGTGCCTTACCATGTTCTTGAAGGTGACCTTATCAGAGTAAACACTGTAGATTGTGAATACTTAGAAAAAGTAAAATAAGTTTAAAGACTCCCTCTAAGACTATCGCGCTGCACTTGCAGTGACGGTATCTCATCCTCAACCAATTATTGAAATAGTCGAGTTTCCTTTTTTTGTATTTAGTATGAGATTGTTTTGTTACGCTCACAGCACACAGTCTCTTGCATAAAAATACAAAATTGTCACACTTTCTTCCATAAAATAAAAATATCCCTAGAACATCAATTGCATTTATTGCGACAGTTAATGATTGTAGCTACATGATGCAAGATCATTGTAATTCCTAAATCAAAAATTATAGAGGAGCTAAAATGAGCTGTAGTTCAAGTAATCCTGCTGAAGCGATGATGCCACAGGATATCCAAGATAAAATCCATAATCACCCTTGTTATTCAGAAGGCGCACACCACCATTATGCGCGTATTCATGTTGCGGTTGCCCCTGCGTGTAATATTCAGTGTAACTACTGTAATAGAAAATATGACTGTTCTAACGAGAGTCGTCCAGGTGTAACGAGTGAGCGTCTCACTCCAGAAGAGTCTGCAAAAAAAGTAATGTACGTTGGCGGTGAAGTCCAACGCCTTAGTGTTCTTGGTATCGCTGGTCCAGGAGACGCACTGGCAAATCCTGAAAAAACCTTTAAAACATTTGAGCTTGTGAGAGAAAGAGCCTCAGACTTGAAACTTTGTCTCTCTACAAATGGCTTAGAACTTCCTGCGTTTGTAGATGAAATGGTGAAATATGATATCGACCATATTACCGTGACTATCAACAGCGTCGATACAACAGGAGAGATAGGTTCTCTTATTTATCCATGGATATTTTATAATAACAAGCGTATCTACGGAAAAGAGGCTGCACAAATACTTTTAGAGCGTCAAATCGAAGGGATGAAAATGTGTGTAGAAAAAGGCATTCTTATCAAAGCAAACTCTGTTTTAATCCCTGGTGTCAATGATAAGCATCTTCCAGAAGTTGCCAAAAAACTCAAAGAGATAGGGGTTTTCTTGCACAACATTATGCCAATAATTTCAGAACCAGAACATGGGACTGCGTTTGGTCTTGCAGGTGTGCCTAGTGCAACGGATCAAGAACAAATGGCTGTTCAAGAGGCGTGTGGTATGGATATGAAGCTTATGCAACATTGTCGTCAGTGCCGCGCGGATGCAGTCGGACTTATCGGTGAAGACCGTGGAGCTGAGTTTACAAAAAATATTTTTTCTGAGATGAGCTTTGATGCACTTGAACAACACTACAACATAACAGCTCGTCAAGATGCACAGGCAAAAATAGAAGAGTTCAGATTTTTCCTCGATCAGGCAAATGA
>MIBW01000058.1:0-18356 GCA_001829625.1 Sulfurimonas sp. GWF2_37_8
CAAGTGTAGGCGGTTTTGTGTCGACTTATCAGGTGCGTATCAAAAATGATACGCTTGTGCGATACAACTTAAGTATCCAAGATATTGCTAAAACTCTCAAAACAAACAACGAAGATACGGGAGGACGCATCGTCATACAAAATGGTTATGAATGGATGGTACAAGCCAAAGGATATCTCAAAAATCTTGACAATATCCGCGCCCTTGTAATCGGCACAAAAGCAAATATTCCACTCACTTTAGGTGATATAGCGACAGTGGAACTTTCCCCTGCAGCACGCCGTGGCGTAGCTGATCTAGATGGTGAGGGTGAAGTGGTCGGCGGTATCGTTATGGTACGATACGGCGCAGATGTACATGCAACTATCAAACGCATAGAAGAAAAAATGGAGGAGTTAAAAGTCAAAGATGTAGATGCTCATATAGCCTATAACCGTGCTACGCTTATTGATAAAGCTGTAGGAAATCTTCAAGCTACTTTGGTTGAAGAGAGTATAGTGGTTATTGTGATTATTGCACTATTTTTGATGCATTTACGTTCTTCTTTGATTGTTATTATCGTTTTGCCTTTAACTATCGGGGCGACATTTTTACTGATGAAACTCTTTGGTATAGGCTCAAATATCATGAGTCTTGGAGGTATCGCTATCGCTATTGGAGCAATGGTGGATGCTACTATCGTGATGATAGAAAATGCACATAAAAATATCGTCAAACTAGAAGAACAAAAAGGAGAAATACTCACAAAAGAAGAGCGTTTTGAGGCTATAGCCAGTGCTTCTAAAGTTGTCGGTCGTCCTATCTTTTTTGCACTTTCACTTGTTGTGGTCTCTTTTTTGCCTCTTTTTGCACTCAGTGGACAAGAAGGGATGCTCTTTAGTCCACTTGCATTTACTAAAACATTTGCTATGAGTGCGGGAGCGATTTTGTCGATAACTTTGGTTCCTGTTTTGATGCTCTATTTTGTAAGAGGCAAGATACTCCATGAGCACAAAAACCCTCTTAACCGCTTTTTTATCTGGCTCTATCATCCGATTATCGTTTATGGACTCAATCTCAAATATCTTGTTCTTTTTGGAGTTATCTCGGCGCTTCTCTCTGCCTATCCACTTTATAAGAGCCTCAAATGGGAGTTTATGCCTCCTCTTAATGAAGAGAGTATCATGTATATGCCCGTCACTCCTTATGGCATAAGCGTGGATCAGAGCAAGATGATTACACAAAAAACGGATGCGATTATCAAGTCGTTTCCTGAAGTCGCTATGGTCTTTGGTAAAGGAGGTCGCGCGGACTCTGCAACAGATCCTGCACCTTTGAGTATGATAGAGACTATCATTACTTTGAAGCCAAAAGAACAGTGGAGAGAGGGAATGACGCATGAAAAATTGATGGAGGAACTCGAAGAAGCGCTACGTGTCCCAGGAGTTATAAACTCATGGACTTATCCTATCCGTGGGCGTATTGATATGCTCCTTAGTGGCATACGCACACCACTTGGAATCAAACTTTACGGCAAAGATGCAGAATATTTACAGGTCTATGCCAAAGAGATAGAAGATAAACTTAGAATCTATGAGAAGACACTTTCTGTTATCGCAGATCAGGCAAGTGCAGGATATTATCTCGATATCGTGATGGATGAGCAAAAGCTGGCACGCTACAATATCAAAAAAGAGTATCTTTTGGACTATGTCGCGACTGCCATCGGCGGTATGAAAATAACAACGATGTATAAGGGTCTTGAGCGTTATCCTATCGCGCTGCGTTTTGAAGAAGAAGAGAGAAGAAGTTTGGAGTCCATAGGAAGTATTATGATAAAGACAGCTTTAGGTTTTGTACCTCTGCGCACCTTTGCCAAAATAGCCTATAGAGAGAGTGCTTCGGTTATCAAAAGTGAGATGGCTTCTCCTGTTGCGTTTATCTATATCACACCGAAAAATGGTGTAAGTGCTACGGAATATCAAGAAGAAGCAAAGAAACTTTTGCAAGATATCAAGCTGCCTGCGGGGTATTACATGGAGTGGGCAGGGCAGAGTCAATATCTTGATTCTGCCCTGCAGAGGATTATCTGGATAGTACCGAGTGTTTTTATGCTGATACTTTTACTTATCTATTTTGCACTCAAAGAACTTATCCCGACTTTGATAGTTTTTTTCACGCTTCCTTTTGCACTTTTAGGTGGTTTACTCTATCTCAATCTTTTACATTTCAACATGAGTATAGCTGTAGTAGTAGGATTTTTGGCGTTATTGGGTATCGCGGCAGAGACAGCTATCGTGATGATAGTTTATCTCCAAGAAGCACTCAAAGAGGCAAAAGAAAAATATGCGGATGATTTTGGGATGAAAGAGTTAAATAATGCCATCTATGAAGGAGCACTTCAGAGAGTGCGTCCAAAACTCATGACCGTTTTTGCGATACTTGCAGGGCTTTTGCCTATTATGTACACAGATGGAGTAGGAAGTGAAGTGATGCAACGTATCGCTGCACCAATGCTTGGTGGGATAGTGAGTTCAGCACTTCTGAGTCTTGTCATCATTCCTATACTTTTTGAGATTTATGCCAAACGCTATGTAAAAAAGTAAAAGTTGCCTGCTTTTACTTGCAGATAGTGTTAGTATTTGACCTTACTCAGTTTTAGGGGACCTTCAGGATACTACAGTCGAATTTAAAGCTTTTTACAAAGACGTGCAAGGAGTTAAACTCCTGCAGAGTTAAGATAAATCTAGATTTCATCAGCCATTTTTTATTTATGTCTTTTGTGAGAGGTAGAGGCGATTCATAATCCTATCAATATGGGTAGAAAGAAGCCTCTTTGTGTTTTGTGTACTTTGATTTGAGGTAGGAAGTATAGGCAGATCTAAAGCTTGTTTGAAAAACTCAAAAGGGTTGATAACCCAAATATTTTCTTTGTTATTATGTATAATAAATGATTCCTCGAGTGCATAACCACCCCAGTCCGTGAGTGCGGCTAGAGTAGTATTGCTTGCATCATTATGTTTATATATCAAAAGTGCCTTACTTTTTTTGGCTTCTATAGTAAAGTTTGAAGCAAGCATAGGAGGTTTTATTTTGTAAGAAAGCATAGGATCTTGATAAAGAATTTTATTTCTATGTTTAAGTCCTGGAATAATCTTTATGCCTAAAGTTTCAAAATAATTACTTTGTACATCGACAGGTAATGAGCCTACTATTACTACCTTGATACCTATTTTTTTAAGTTGTTGTATCCAAGTTACAAGTGCTTGAGGATCATTGTATGTTTTTGTTAGCCATATAACAGCACCTTGATATTTGTCCATTTCACGCATAGAAGGAAGAGGTTGGCTTGCGTGGAAAATTTCTTGTATATAGCCCATAGACTCAAAAACAGGAGTACCATAGCGATACGCATCAGATGTAATTTCTTCTTCTATAGCTGTATCTATAAGTGTGAATATCTCTCGTTTAATAGCATTTTTGGAAGATTTTCCATAGATATTGAGTTCACGATTTGCTATATAAGGAATCATCCCTTTTTTTTGAACCTTTTGTATAAGTTCTGCACTTTTGACGTGTGTGTCTTCAGGAAGATATTCAAGAGAGATAATATTTAGACCATAAGATTTTATTTTTTGCAAATGTATATCTAACCAATTTCTAGCATCATCAGATACTTTCTGGTAAGCGAGTTTTTCTCCACCGATACCTTCATAATATGACTCAAATAATACAGCTTCGAGGACATTATGTACTTGATCGATAATTTCAAAACCACGGTTGATGATGAGTTTGGAGTCGGGATATCTTTTGTGAAATTCATTGATAAAAGAGACAAGCGCTTTTTCAGATTCTTGACGTTCTTGCAGTGTTTTACAGACTAGTTGATATGAGTCAAGTGTATCAAAAAAGAAGTTCTTAAATCCTTGCACTCTTCTTGGTTCTATGAGCTCTTTAAAAAAATATTCCATATAAGCAGGGTTCTTGATATCTAAAACTTTAGAGTTCCATGCTTTGTTTGTGGTAAGAATCCAATCATCTTGAATATTTTTATACTCTTTAATATCGCTGTGTATCTCACCAACACTAACATAAGCATATATTTTCTCTTTGTAAAGAGTGAAACCGTGTGTGTATGTATTTGTAAGTTCAGGCTGGACAATAATATAATCATGTATTCCAACTATAGGATAGGAGATATTATTACCGTAATAGACTATGGCACTTTTTTCAGGTAGAGACGCAAATGCACTTGAGAATAGAACGAGTGGAAGAAAAAAGTATCTACTAAAATGTAAATTTTTCATTTGTCTCTTTTTTTTATTAAGTTTCTTGTATAAGCATATAAACTAGATGGAGGAACTGCTTTTTGCAAGAAATCAATTATGGATAATAGCATATAGAGCAGAAGTATGCCTCAAACAAGATTAAATTTCAACATAGAGTCCAAGAAGTATTCAGCAACAGTTATCCCTAAATTCCATAGAACTTAATTAACACTTTTTAGCTAAAATTCTGAGATGAATTATGAAGAATACACAAACGCAACAGAGAAACTCAATCTCTACTCTCACCACTATTATGTTTTGGATGACCCGCTTACAACGGATGAAGTGTATGATAAGCTCTATCATGAAGTCTTAGTATATGAGCAGAAAAATCCTCAAGATACCTTAAAAAACTCTCCAACACAAAGAGTTGGAGAGTTTATCTCAGAGGGATTTACAAAAGAGAAACATCTCTCTCGTATGTGGTCGCTTGAAGATGTTTTTGATGCGGATGGACTTGAAAAGTGGCTTGTAAAAACTTACAAATTGGATAAAAATATATCATTTTATTGTGAACCAAAGTTTGACGGAGCGAGTCTGAACCTTATTTATGAAGAGGGTATTTTAAGGAAAGGTATCACACGTGGAGATGGTGAAATCGGTGAACTTATTACTCAAAATATAAAAACAATTAAATCTATTCCTCTAACGATTGAACACAAAGAACGTATTGAAATCCGCGGCGAAGTAGTAATTTTTAAAAGCGAATTTGAAAAGATAAACGAGCATAGACTTATCAGCGGAGAAGCGGTATTTGCAAATCCTAGAAACGCAGCTGCTGGAAGTCTGAGACAGCTTGATTCTTCTATCACCGCTTCAAGAAACCTTGTTTTTTTGCCTTATGGCGTGGGTGAAAATGCACTTGAGCATAAACTGCTTAGTGAAAAGATGGAATATATCTACGCACTTGGATTTCGCAAACCGCCACAAAGAGCTGTTTGTAAAGACTTCAAGGAGATAGAGTCTATATATGAACGGATGGCATATGAGCGAGAAAGTTACCCGATGATGCTTGATGGAATGGTTGTTAAAGTCAACGAAATAGCTTCACAGATAGATATGGGTTATACGGTAAAAGTACCGCGTTTTTCAGTTGCGTATAAGTTTCCGGCACTAGAAAAGATAACAAAAGTCAAAGAGATAGTTCTTCAAGTCGGGCGTACAGGCGCTGTGACACCGGTGGCTATAGTCGAACCTACAGATATAGACGGAGTTAGCGTTGAGCGTGCGACTTTGCACAATTTTGATGAGATAGAGCGAAAAGATATACGTATCAATGATAAAGTTATCATCCTCAGAAGTGGTGATGTTATTCCTAAAATCATCAAAGTTTTACTGCATGAGCGAGATGGAAGTGAAGTTGTCTTTGAGAGACCGACAGTATGCCCTGTATGTGGCAGTGAGCTTTTGGATGAGGGTGTGTTGCTTAAATGCCAAAACCTTAAGTGTGAAGCAAGAGTTGTAAACTCTATCATCTATTTTGCTTCCAAACCTTGTCTTAATATTGAGGGTTTAGGAACGAAGATAGTAGAAGCACTTTTTAATGCGAGACTTGTCAAAAGTGTTGTGGATTTGTTTGATCTGACGCTGGATAAACTTCTTTCGCTTGAAGGTTTTAAAGAGAAAAAATCTCAAAATATTCTCAACTCTCTGCAAAACGCAAAAGGGTGTGAGTATTGGCGTTTTATAAATGCTTTGGGGATTGAACATATCGGGGAAGTGGCATCGAAGAGTTTGAGTGATGCTTTTGGTTTTGGATTTGTAAACGCAACAAAAGAGCAGATAATCGCCTGTGATGGAATAGGTGAAGAGATGGCAGAGTCACTTTTGGAGTTTGTACGTGTAAATGCAGAGGCTATTACTAAATTGCAAAATATACTTTGTCCCATTGCTCCTGTAAAAAGAGCCGAAGCAGATGAAAATCCTTTTAAAGGAAAAACAGTTGTACTCACTGGAAGTATGAGCCTCTCACGCGATCACATCAAAGAGAGACTTGAAGCACTTGGAGCAAAGGTCTCAGGTTCTGTTTCCAAAAAAACAGACTTTTTGATCTATGGTGAAGATGCGGGCAGTAAACATGATAAAGCGATGGATTTGGGTGTAGTGTGTTTGAGTGAAGATGATATGAGAGAGCTGATAAATGGCTAGACTAGACAATTATCTCGTGGAAAATGGCTTTTGTGAGAGTAGAAACAAAGCACAGGAACTTATAAAAGAGGGATTTGTTTGTATCAATGATAAGGAAATACTTAAAAGTTCTTATCAAGTTGAAGTTCATGACAATGTAAGTGTGGGCGAACATAAAAAATATGTATCGCGTTCAGCCCATAAACTCAGCACTTTTTTGGATGCGATAGAGATGGATGTCAAAGAAAAAATTGCACTTGATATAGGCTCTTCCACAGGTGGTTTTACCCAGGTTTTACTTGAGTATGGAGCCAAAGAAGTGAGTGCTGTAGATGTCGGACGCGACCAATTGCACAAAAATTTGCGCGCGGATAACCGCGTTTTTTCGTATGAAAGTTGTGATATCAGAGAGTTTGTAAGTGAAAAAAACTTTGACCTTATAGTGAGTGATGTTGCGTTTATCTCTTTACTTTATATCCTTGATGCAGTAGATAGACTGGCATCAAAAGATATTATTCTTCTTTTTAAACCCCAGTTTGAAGTAGGCAAAGCGGTTAAACGTGACAATAACGGTGTCGTGCAAGATGAAAAAGCCATACAAAACGCAATGATAAAGTTTGAAGACGCGTGTGAGTTAAAAGGGTGGAAGCTCGTGAAAAAATTGCCATCAAAACTCAGTGGAAAGGAAGGAAATCTTGAATACTGCTATTACTATAAAAAATAGTACAGCAATCGCCATTGGCGGATTTGATGGGATGCATATTGGGCACCAGCATCTTTTTGCGGAGCTTGGAGAGCATGGAACGATAGTTGTTATAGAAACGGGTTACGCAAATCTTACACCAAAACATGAGCGAGAAAATTTTTCGCATTATCCGCTCATGTACATAGAACTTGATACAGTAAGACATCTTGGCGGTGAAGAGTTTATAGCACTTTTAAAAGAAAAATTTCCATTATTGAAGAAAATAGTGGTCGGTTATGATTTTCATTTTGGAAAAAATCGCAAATACTCTTTTGAAGATTTACGAACTCTTTTTGATGGAGAAGTTGTGGTTGTAGATGAAGTGACACATCATGGAGATTCGGTGCATTCACACAAGATTCGTGCCAAACTTCAGATAGGTGATATCAAAGGTGCTAATGCGTTTTTAGGACATAATTATACTATCCGAGGCAAACGTATAAGTGGGCAAGGTATCGGTAAAAAAGAGCTTGTTGCCACTATAAACCTTGAGTGTGAAGGTTTTTTGGTACCCAAAGAGGGTGTTTATGCGACACTCACGCGTATCGATGAGGAAGAACATTATCATCCATCAGTCTCTTTTATAGGCCATCGCGTCACGACGGATGGTTCTTTTGCGATAGAGTCACATGTGCTAGATGGTGCAGTGGTGTGCGAAAAGAAAGCTTCTATCAGTTTTGTTGCGTTTGTACGTCAAAATGAGAAGTTTGAAACGCTATATGCTCTCAAAGATGCGATCAAAAAAGATATATCTAAAGCTTCTAAAGAGTTAAATTTTTTACAACTTTAAAACCAAAGGAAAATGCAGATGATGCAAAGAGAATATTTACACGAAAATAAAGAGATAAAGTTTCATTTTGAGCAAAACCAAAAAGATTTTATCGTTGATGAGATAGGTTTAGAGTATAAAGGAAGAGGTAATTTTCTTATTTTGCTTGTGAAAAAAGTAGAGCTCACCAGTTGGGATATGATTGCTGCGTTTGCGGAGTTTTTGAACCTGCCTGCAGAAAAGATTGGGTATGCTGGTCTCAAAGACAAACATGCGACAACAACACAGTATATTTCCATAGAAGCAAAATACGAAAACATGATCAAAAAGTTTAAACATCCGCAGATAAAAATTCTCAAAACCACCCGCCATACGCACTCTATACGGATGGGAGATTTGGCGGGAAATCGCTTTAATATCAATCTTTTTGGAGTTGAACCGATAGAAGCTGGACAAATCGAAAAACTTGCAAGAAAAGCTGAAAAGATAGGAATACCAAACTATTTTGGATATCAGCGATTTGGAAGAGATGAAGACTCGATAGAACAAGCAAAAGAGATGATCGGCGGAGAGCTTCATATCGAAGATACAAAGGTCAAAAAGTTTCTTATCTCCATTTATCAAAGCCAGTTTTTTAACGAGTGGCTTAGAGAAAGAGTATTGCTGAGTCGTGAAAAAAACAATGGAAATTTTATGCTCTTAAATGGAGATATTTATCTCTCGAATGAAGGCAAACTTTTTACGCCGAAAAACATCCCTTTAGAAGATTTTAAAGAGAAAAAAGTCGTACCGACAGGGCTTTTATGTGGTAGAGATGTTTTTCGTGCACGAGATGAAGCAAGAGAGATAGAAGAAAAATATGATGATCTTTTTTTATATGAAAAAGGTCTCAGACGCGAAGCCATTGTTTTTCCAAAAGATATCGTTTACAGCTACAATAAAAATTTTTCTATTTTTAATATTGCATTTACGCTGCCTAAGGGCTCGTATGCAACGGTATTTTTAGAAAATATAGCAAATAGGAACTTTTCTGCAAAGAAAATTGCTGACAAAAGTAAACAAAGATAAGCATATCTTTAAAAAAGTATCGTTTATTATAATAGTTTAATTGTACTTAGACTATAATCTCGTAAATTTTTAGACAAGGGAGCACACCTATGGGTGAATTGTTTACTTTTTTCGGCCTTATCACTCACGATAAGACATTTATATATATGACACACATGTTACTATCTGCAGGTATTGCGATAATGTTAGTAAAGATGGCTATGTCAAATCTTCAACTTGTCCCAAGAGGCGCACAAAATGTTATGGAAGCATATGTTGGCGGCGTTTTAAAAATGGGAACAGATGTTATGGGGAAAGAAAACGCAAGTCGTTTTCTTCCTCTTGTTGCTACTATTGGTCTTTTTGTAGGAATTGCGAATCTCATAGGTGTTGTTCCGGGCTTTGAAGCTCCAACTGCGTTTTTAGAGATGCCTCTTACTTTAGCTCTGAGCGTATTTGTTTATTATAACTATGTTGGTATTAAAGAGCAGGGTGTTATTAAATACTTTAAACACTTTATGGGTCCTGTTTGGTGGTTATACTGGTTGATGTTTCCAATCGAGATTGTTTCTCACTTCTCACGTTTAGTTTCACTTAGCTTCCGTCTTTTTGGAAACGTTAAGGGTGATGATATGTTCTTGATGGTTATTTTAATGTTGGCTCCATGGGTTCTTCCAATGATTCCATTTGCACTTCTTACTTTTATGGCATTTTTACAAGCGTTTATTTTTATGATGCTTACGTATGTTTATTTAGGTGGCGCTATCGCTGTTGACGACCACTAGGCAATAAAATATGCAAAAAGATATGTTCGAAAGAATTATCAATTTTTTGCTAGGAGCATCTTGGGCTATCGTGCTTTTTGGTGCTCTTATAACTTTTAAAATCTTCTTTGTTTTGGGCTTTGGTCTGGCATTTTTCATCACAATTCTTTATATTGTTCTCTCACTTTTTTTGATTTTAGCCCTTGATGCTTTTTTAGTCAATAAAGAGCGTTTAGAAGAGGCAAAAAAACAGACAAAACTTCTCGAAAAAATCTACTCAAAACATACAAAATAGTATTGATGAAAAAAACTGTTTCAATCCTATTTACTTTTATTATCGCTCTTCTTTATGTTCTGTTCGAAGAAGATATTACATCTAAAAAACTCTCAACAGCAGATTATAATGAGAAATACTATCAGACTAAAATGTGTAATGCACTCGGTGGCGAGATGGAAGTCGTTTTAGAAGATAAAGCAAGGATTGATTGTTTAACTTCAGAGTACGCCATCGAAGTTGACTTTGCCAAAAAGTGGGCAGAGGGAATCGGTCAATCTCTCTACTACGCGCAGATGAGCGGTAAAAAACCAGCAGTCGGACTTATCTCTGGAGCAGATGACAAAAAGTTTATCTACAGACTTGAAAGTGTTGCAAAAAAGTACAATATTAAAGTGATAATCATTGATGCAGAGTGAACTTGATCTGGCTACACTTTTAGGACTCTGAATCAAACTTCCTATACTGCTGTTTCGACAGATATCATTTCTTTTCTATTGACTTGCCCCTTTCATTTCTTGTTTGAAATTTTATAGCGTTGGATGATACGCTCAATTGCATCATCCAACTTCTGTACTTAGCCCACCTGTGATAGTTGCTTTTATGGACGTTAAACACTTTGCATATCAAAAATATTGGGAACAAAGGATACACAAAGATTGTGTAGTTTAGAAATAAATTACCTATTATTACAGCGGTGACAAGTTGGTGTTTTATAAAAATGTATGATTGAATTTAGAAGAATGTTATGTGAAATAGTCCCCATAAAAGGGGACCGTGAGAACTATTTTAAGTTCTCAAATGGTGCAGTTACAACAGCTTTACGAGTTACTGTGTATGGGATAAGTGCTGCAGCACGAGCTCTTTTGATAACGATTGTAATCATGTCTTGGTGACGTTTACAGTTACCTGTTAAACGACGTGGCATGATTTTATATCTTTCTGAAAGAGAGAAACGTAATGCTCCTACATCTTTATAATCCATGAAGTCAACTTTTGCTTCACAGTACTTACAAAATCTTTTTTTGTATTTTCTTTTTTCTGACATGGTGTTTCCTTTTGTTATCTATTTCTAAAATGGAATTTCATCTTCGTCTATGTCAATAGTAGGAATATCATTACTACTTGGCATTTGACGACTCTGTTCTCTAGCTTTGTTGTAGCTAGGCTGTTGTGGTTGTTGATAACTTTGCGCTCTTCCCTGTTGCGGTGCGTAGGAATCCTGGCCATAATCCTGTGAAGGTGCCGTACTTCCCATACCACCTTGGCTTGCACCTTGGTTGTCGCCTTTAGAATCAAGCATTTGCATAGTTTCAACTACAACTGAATGCTTTGAACGCTTTTGACCATTTTGGTCAACCCATTGGTCAAAGCTAAGTCTTCCTTCTACAAGGATTTTGCTTCCTTTACGAAGATATTGATTGGCAATCTCTGCACTTCTTGCAAAAAATGTAATGTCAACGAAACAGACTTCCTCTTTTTTTTCACCATTGCTAGTGAACTTACGGCTTGTGGCAAGACCAGTGCTTGCTATACCCATGCCACCTTGAGAGTATCTGAGTTCGATGTCGCGTGTTAAGTTTCCAACTAATATGACTTTATTAAACATGGGTTTTCCTTAATGTTTAGCGTTTTGCTATTACTCTGCAGCTGCTTCTGTTTCTATAGCTATTTCTGCAACTGTTTCTTCTGCCGCTACTTCAGTTTCTGCTTTTAGAGTAGTTGTTCCTTTATTAGCTTTTTCAACGAGCTTAGTCCAAGCTGCGATTTCGCGGTTTGTATCATATTTGATAGTTACAAAACGAAGTAATTCCTCGTTGATACGAAAACGTCTTTCGATTTCAGAAATTGCCGATGGAGCAATTGTATAATAAATAACATGGAAATATCCACGTTCATTTTTGTTAATTGGGTATGCTAGTTTTCTCATTCCCATTGCATCTGTAGTTGCTATTTCGCCACCGTTTGAAGTAATAACTTCTTCGATAGCAGCAAGGTTACTTTGAATTTCTTCTGCTGTTAGTGTAGGTTTTACGATTACTAAGTTTTCGTAGTGTCTCATAGAGTATGATCTCCTTTTGGTATTTGCCTAAACGGCACTTGTTTCCCTTTCGGATTTAAATATATCTTTATCATCAAAGATACAAAGAGAAAGGAACGCGGAATTATATAGAGTTTAAGCTTAAAATAAGCAAATAAAAGATGAAATGCACTCTCTAATCTCTATTTTTTTATGACAAAATGCAAGGAAATACTCAGTTTTTTGTTTTAGTAGGGTATAGTTTTGAAAAATAAAAGAAAAGCTTAAAATATGCCAAAAAGAAAAAAAAGTAAAGCCAATTCCCAGTCAAACTTCCTTACTACAGTGGCGTGGATACTCGCGATTATTGCCCTGGTACTTAGTGCACTTGTTGGAGGATACTATTTTGGTTATGAAAACGCAAAAGAGGATTTTGCCAAACAAGAAAATGTAGAAAAACAAAAAAAAGTAGCCTATCTTAAAAAAATTGAAGAAGAAACGAAGAACCAAGAAGCAAAAAACGTCAATGAAAAGTTAAAAGATGTACTGAAAAAAGAAGAAGGGCACAAAGAAATAGTAACCCAAAAAGAAGTCACTAAAATAGACACACCTAAGCCTCTAATCAAAGAAGCCAGTATTAACTACACTTCAGCTTCTCATGAAATAGACGATGAAAAACTGGATACTGTATCTCTTGAAGAGAGAGAGATAAAAAGAACTTTTACAAAACCAAAAGTTGCTATTATCATAGATGATGTAAGTACGCGTGCGCAAGTCAAAGCTATCAATAATCTTTCTATGCCTATAACAATGTCCTTTTTGCCCCCAAGTGCAGGGCATCCACAATCTGCAAAACTAGCAGCGAAAGAGGATTTTTATATGGTGCATCTGCCTATGGAAGCACAAACATTTAGTGCAGAAGAACCCGCTACTTTGAGAATAAATGATTCACAAGAAAAAATCTCTTCGCGTATAACAGAGATAAAATCACTTTTTCCAAAAGTGCACTATATTAATAACCACACAGGAAGCAAATTTACCTCAGATGAGGCAGCCATGCGAAAGTTGATACAGGTGCTTAAAGCAGAAGGGATTCGTTTTATAGATAGCAGAACAACAGGTACGACAAAAGTGCCAGTGGTGATGAAAAGTTTTGGTCTAAATTATATATCAAGAGATGTTTTTTTGGATCATCACATGGATAAAGCTTTTATCAATAAGCAGATAAAAAAGGTTGTGGAAATAGCTAAAAAACACGGCAGTGCAGTTGCTATAGGTCACCCTCATGCAAATACTCTTTTAACTCTTCAAGAATCGAAAAAGCTGTTTGAAGATGTCGAACTAGTTTATATCAATAAGATTGACTGATATTTATGCGAAAACTTGACACTATGCCAGAAACTTTAAAGCTTCTGAAAAATTGTCCAAAAGAGCTTTTTTATCTTGGAGATAAAACCCTCCTAGAAAGAAAAAAAATCTCTATAGTCGGCAGTAGAAAACCAACTAAATATTCTCGTCAGATGACTCAGGAACTCGCTTCAAAACTCTCTAAAGCAGGTGTTTGCATAGTAAGTGGTGGAGCCATGGGAATCGATGCTATGGCACATAGCGGAGCAGGAAATGCGAATACTATTGCTGTTTTACCATGTGGACTTGAACATAAATATCCTGCAGTAAACGCAGCACTTTTAAGTGAGATAGAAAAAAAAGGACTGCTATTGAGTCAGTTTGTTCCTGCATTTAAAGCAACAGCATGGAGTTTTGTTTTACGTAATGAAATCGTTGTGGCACTGGGAGACGTTTTAGTTGTGAGTGAAGCTGAACTTGGAAGCGGCAGTATGCGAAGTGTAGAATTTGCTCTTGCTATGGGCAAAGAGATTTATGTTTTGCCACATCATATCGATGAGAGTTCGGCGACACAAAAACTTTTAGAAGATGGCAAAGCAAAAGCTATCTATGATATCGATACTTTTGTGGCAAAATTTGGAGTCAGAGAAGCCGTTCATGTACAAGAAGATGATTTTACGCGTTTTTGTAAAACAAATCCAAGTTATGAAGAACTATTACGAAAATATCCACAAAGAGCTTTTGAAGCAGAACTGAGCGGAGAGATAGAAGTAAAAAATGCAAGAGTTTTTTACTTTAATTGACTATTTTATAGTATCAGCATCGCATCGCCATAAGAGTAAAAGCGGTATTTTTCTTTTATAGCTTCAGCATAAAGTTCCTGCGTTTTTTCAAGCCCGACAAAAGAGGCAACTAGCATCAAAAGTGTCGATTTTGGAAGGTGAAAATTTGTAAGTAGATAATCCACTCGCAGGGGTTTATTATTTGGGTGTAAAAAGAGGTTTGCTTCGCCGCTAAGCTGCGTTTTGTTTCTTGTATAAAACTCTATTGTGCGTGTAGAAGTTGTCCCAATACTTAAAATTTTTGTATCTAAATTAAGAAGAGTTTTTGCCGCTTCGGATATCTCATAATACTCTGAATGCATAGGGTGTTCTGTGATGATATTCGTCTCAACCGGTTTAAATGTTCCGCTTCCTACATGAAGTGTCACATAAGCGTGTTTGTAGTTGGCACATATTCGCGTATGCTGCTCATGTGTAAAATGAAGCGAAGCGGTGGGCGCAGCTACAGCACCTTCTTGTGAAGCAAAAACACTTTGATACTCTTGTGCATCCTCTTCATTATCATCTCTTTGGATATAAGGCGGTAGAGGTATGTGACCTATTTTATCGATAATAGGCAAAAGCTCTTCAAAACGCAACTCTGTACCGTCTCTTTCAAAAACAACAACTCGACTTCCGTCTTCGTGGAGTTCTTTTACGATTGCTATAAGGTCATTATCAAAAAAGAGCTGCGTTTGGGGTTTGACTTTACCGCGGACATAAACGCTGATATCTTTTGCGTTTAAAGGTCTATTGATGAGAAGTTCTACTTTGCCTCCACTTTTTTTATGTCCAAAGAGTCTGGCTTTGATCACTTTTGTATCATTAAAAATAAGTGCGACATCTTTGGGTAAAAAATTTTCCAAATCATAAAAATAAGCATGACTAATTTCTTGCGTTTGTCTGTTGTAAACTAAAAGTTTTGCGTGATCTCTTGGATGAGCGGGGTGTGTGGCTATGAGCTCTGAGGGAAGTTCAAAGTCATAGCTAGAGGTAAAATACTCTTGCGTATGCACGCTATTTCTCTAAACGTGCAGTCTCGTCTGCATCATCATCATCATCATCATCTTCTTCAGTATCTTCTTCTAGCGGCGGTGCAGGATTGACCGCACGGACGATGAGAATAGAGATACCATAAAGCATTACAAGAGGAATAGCCATCAAAAGCTGTGTCAGTACATCTGGAGGTGTTAAGAGAGCTGCAACGATAAAGATAAGAACAACTGCATACTTGAAAAAGTCACGCATCTGTCTATCATCCACTAGCCCTAAAAGCGCTAAAAAGTAAGCAAAAATAGGTAACTCAAACGCGATACCGAAACCAAACATAATCTTAGTGAAAAACCCTACATAATCTTCGATGTTGATAAGTGGTGTAAATTTGAAACTACCAAATGCAATAAGAAAATCAAATCCAAAAGGGGTGACTACATAATAAGCAAATGCAACGCCTACAAAAAACATACCGCTTCCACCGACGATAAAAGGGATAAGCATCTTTTTCTCATTGGCATAAAGACCTGGAGCTACAAACATCCATAACTGTGCCAATATAACAGGAAGCGAACCTAAAATAGCCGCAAAAAACGCAACTTTGAGCGCTACGAAAAAGGCACCGCCCACTTGATTTGTGGTGACCATACCATCGGCTGCGTGCACAGAGATTTTTCCAACTTCTAAGAGTGCTGTATTGAGTGGTGCGACAATCCAATTTAGAAGCGGCTCATGATAGGCAAACATCACAAAAAACATAACGATAAGTGTACCGACAGAGATACCTAATCGTTTTCTTAGTTCAACTAAGTGTGGTCTTAAATCATCAAACATTACTATTTTCTTCTTTAGTTATTGGTTTTGGCTTTTTTTCAAATGTTATTTTTTCTTGAATAGGAGCTGCTTTTGGTGTGCTAGGTTTTTCTACCTCTGTGAGAATCTCATCACCGAGTTTGGACATTTCTTCGCCGACTTTCGTCATGTCTGTTACACGGTTGAGTTCTTCACTTGCGCTAAGAAGCTCTTTTTTGTAGGCAAGTGCTTCTTGTTTTATTTCGGATACATTCATCTCTTCTTCAAGAGAGTCTTTGAGTGTGCCGATAGTTTTTTTCATATTTCTGAAAAATTTTGCGATATCAACCATCGCGGTGGGGAGTTTGTCAGGCCCCAAAAAGAGTATAGCCACGACAAGAATAATCAGTATCTCAGTAAAACCCATACCAAACATATAAAACCTTCATAATTTTTAAGTTGAGGATGAGATTTTAGCTAAAGAATAATTAAAGTACCTTCAAGAGGATAAAAAAAGCGTTATCTCATCAGAGAGTAAAAAGTTCGTGTTATAAAAAGTCTCTGCACACATTTGCAATTTTCCTTCTTCTACAAGAAATTCTGCTCGCTTACGTTCTTCTTGATTCATAATATCTGCTGCGATACCGATGGATGAGCGCAGTCCAAGAAAAAATTGTTCGAGTTTTTTCTCCTGCTCGTTTAATAACTCAAGTTGTATATCAAGAGGGTTTTTTATATAAGCTTCTATATCTGAGGTTGGATAGAGTCTCTGCATAGCGAGTTTTCCTACCGCTCCGCTTCCTACACCTATATAATCTTCATAGAGCCAGTAACCTAAGTTGTGTCTGCTTTGATAGGTGCCGAAGTTGCTTATCTCATACTGTTTGAAGCCGCGTTTTTCTATCTCTTTAAATAGCCACGATGTGAGGGAGAGTTTTTCTTTTGACATATGCGGTTTTTTCTCAAAAGGTGTTCCCTCTTCTATAGTTAAGGCATAAGCGCTTAGATGGTTGATAGGAAGGCTAAACGCAGTGTTTATATCATGAAGTAAAAGCTCTTTTGTGTCTCCTAGTGTTGCATAGATAAGATCCAGAGAGAGGTTTTTAAAGCCGATTTTGGCTGCGTTTTGTATTGCTTCTATCGCTTGTATAGAAGAGTGTGCACGGTTGAGCAGTTTGAGTTTTTCATTGTTAAAACTTTGTACACCAAAACTGATACGGTTGATGCCAAGGGAGTACATTCCCTCCAACCACTCATAGGTTGCAGAGTTTGGATTGGCTTCACTTGTCATCTCGATAGCATCGGCAAAGTAAGGTTTTAAAAGCTCAAAAATCGGTCTATAAAGTTCTGGTGTAACAGTCGAAGGTGTGCCTCCTCCGATAAAAAGTGTGTGGATACTTTTTTCTTTCGCATCAAATCTTTGCAACTCATGTAAGAGTTGCGTTTGAAGGGCGCGCATGTAGTGTTGTTTGAGATGAAATTTGTCAACATAGGAGTTAAACGCACAGTAAGAGCATTTAGAATCGCAAAAAGGAATGTGAATATATAATAACATTGGCGGATTATAGCAAAAAGGGAATCAATTTAGGGAATATATGCGTAAGTACGCAAGCTCATCGCAATATATTTGAGAAAATTATTTTATTTTAATAGCGATTTTTGTATAATCGCGCTATTAAAAAATAGGTGCTTTTATGAACAATAAAGATATATATCGTCCTAATGTCGCGATGATTATTGTCTCGGATGCCTATCCAGACAAAAAAGAATTATTTATAGCACAAAGAAATGATTTGATGGATATTTGGCAGTTTCCACAGGGTGGAATTGATGCTGGAGAGGAAATAGTCACAGCGCTTTTTCGTGAACTTGAAGAAGAGATTGGAACAGCTGAGGCGGAGATTGTTGCTGAGTATCCTGAGTGGATCTCTTATGACTTTCCTCCAAATATAGCAAAAACAATGAAACCTTATAAAGGGCAAACGCAGCGTTATTTTTTGTTGCGTTTGAAAGAAAATGCGGTCATAAATCTTGCAACAGAACATCCAGAGTTTATGTCGCATAAATTTGTCAGCGTGGATGAAGTACTCAATTTCACAGCACATTTCAAAAAAAGTGTGTATGAAGTTGTGATAAACCATTTTAAAAATGAGGGGCTTTTATAGATGTTGATAGTTCAAAAGTTCGGCGGAACAAGTGTCGGTGATTTAGAGCGCATACAAAATGTAGCAAATCGTGTAAGTGAAACAAGAAAAGCCGGACATGATGTAGTTGTAGTCGTCTCTGCCATGAGCGGAGAAACAAACAAGCTTGTAGCGTATGCGGAACATTTTTCTGCTACTCCTGAGCG
>MIBW01000058.1:18365-23434 GCA_001829625.1 Sulfurimonas sp. GWF2_37_8
AGATATGTTGCTCAGTTCTGGAGAGAGAGTCACAGCTTCTCTTTTGGCGATCGCTCTCAATGAAATGGGACATCCTGCACTCTCCATGAGCGGACGCAAAGCAGGTATCGTCACAGATAACCTGCATACAAAAGCGCGTATCGAAGAGATAGACCCAACAGCGATGCAGAATGCCATAAAAGAAGGCAAAATAATTGTAGTTGCAGGTTTTCAAGGTGTTTCACTTGATGGCAATGTGACGACTCTTGGACGTGGGGGAAGTGATCTCTCCGCAGTTGCCATAGCTGGAGCTATCGGCGCAGACTTGTGTGAGATATACACAGATGTAAGCGGTATCTACACAACAGACCCGCGTATAGAACCAAAGGCAAAAAAACTTGACCGTATCTCGTATGATGAGATGCTTGAACTTGCAAGCCTAGGCGCAAAAGTGCTCCAAAACCGTTCAGTAGAACTTGCTAAAAAACTCAATGTAAATCTCGTAACACGCACAAGCTTCTCTAATGAAGAGGGGACATTAATCACGAAGGAAGAAAATATCATGGAAAAACCATTAGTAAGCGGTATCGCGTTAGATAAAAATCAGGCAAGAGTCTCTCTTTTTAGAGTTAAAGATAGAACAGGCATCGCTTCTGAAATATTTAATAAACTTGCACAAAACAATGTAAATATCGACATGATAATCCAAAACGTCGCTCATGACGGCTCTGCAAATATTGATTTTACTGTTCCTGTGAGTGATTTGGGTGATGCGAAAAATGTAGTAGATGAGTTTATCAAAAGCGGAGATATCTCAGAGGTCTCATATGATGAAAAAATTTGTAAAGTTTCTATAGTAGGCGTTGGTATGAAGTCACACACGGGTGTTGCGGCAAAAGCTTTTACAACCATGGCAAATGAAAATATCAATATCATGATGATTGCAACATCAGAGATAAAAGTCTCTATGGTAATCGCTGAAAAGTATGCTGAACTCGCTGTAAGAAGCCTTCATGACGCATACGAACTAGATAAGTAGTCCGTTAGAAATGTCTGATTCAAGTCAGGATTTTGCGCAATGGAGCTTAGATGCCATCAGAGATGAGGGCGGAAGTCTAAGCTGGCTTGAAGAGCACCGCTTTGACTGGACAACAACTACTGCTCATGCACTCGAGCAGATTCTAGGCGGCAAAACTATAATTCTCATAACAGATGAGAAAAGAAAATGGCTTGAGCGCTATATCTTAGCTTCCATCAACAGTCTCAATATGCAAGAGAGACCCCTTCTTCCGATACTCAGTATCGATAGTATGTATATACATTACAATAGTGTGAGTAATGGAGAGATGATAGATGTTGTGGATGATATGATTTCTCTCTCTTACAAAGATGACTACTTTTTTTGGTATATAGGTAAGGGCGATGACAAACGTTCTGATATCGCAAAAAGAAGAGATAATAGTTATTTTTGGATTTTTGATGAGAGTTTTAACAACTCTTTTATGCTCAAATCATATGATACACATCTTGATATAAAACTCTTACAACTTTTTAGACTCTTCAATCTTTCACTAAACGCAGCTCTCTTTGGAGAGGTTGATGTTAGCGCATAAGGCAACATCTTCATATATTCTTATCACTTCAGAGATAGAGAGTGAAGTGGAGAGACTCAAACATGAGCTTCATGGTTCTCGTGTAGTTACTTTTGTGGAAGATGAGTTTAAAATAGAACACGCAAAAGCAGTTGTAGCCGAAGCCTATATCAGCGAATCCAAAACAAAATACATAATCCTTGCATCTAAAAACTTCAATGTTGTCTCTCAAAACTCTCTGCTAAAAGCACTGGAAGAGCCTCCACACAATATAGAATTTATCATCATCTCTGCTACAAAATCTAATCTTTTACCAACTGTACGTTCACGTTTGCCGATTTTGCACGGTAAAAAAATTCATAAACAAATCTCTTTGGATATGAACCTTGCAAAAATGGATTATGCGGAAGTTTTTGCATTTTTAAAAGAAAACGCAAGAGTGACGAAAAGTCGGGCACAAGAACTTGTGCAAGATCTCTATTATAGAGCAACAGTTGTGGATAGTTTGATACTCTCAACACAGCAGTTGGAAAATTTTGAGAAAGCATATAAACTTCTGGAGTTAAATTCGCGTCCAACAAGCGTTTTGGCACTTTTGCTTATGGGCTTTGCAAGAGAAAAATGATGTTTGTTGAAAAACTTTCACTTCCAATAGATACCAAAAAACTCTTAAAAGAGTTGGGTGTAGATGGCGGCGGTATCAATATTTTGGCTTCTAAAATGCAAACGCATATCATCTCCATCAAAGAGTTGCATGTAGGTGCTGCAAATATTCTCAAACAAGATGCACTCTCTATTGGTGCAGACCTTGCAGTGCCTAGAGGAACTGTTATCGCCAAAACGCAGTATGTGGATGTCTTACTTATAGTGACACAAAAACAGCTTGAAATACTGAGTAAAAAAGAGTTGGCACAACCTTTTGGACTGAGAGAAGTTGCGAAAAAACTCACAGAAATGGTGAAAGTTAAAAAACCGCAACAGACAAAAATCATGGGTATTGTCAACGCAAATGATGACAGTTTCTATGCGCAGAGTAGATTTCGCGCATCTGAAGCTATGCAAGCAATAGAGAAAATGATAAATGAAGGTGCGCATATCATCGATATCGGCGCCGTATCCTCTCGTCCAAATGCCGCTTTTGTAAACGCAGAAGAGGAGCTTTTTCGTTTGAAGCCTCTTCTAGATTTGCTAGCACATGAGCGGCTAAATGAACATGTGCAATTGAGCATAGACAGTTATGAGCCAAAAGCTATCTCTTATGCACTTGAGAGAGGTTTTAGTATTGTCAATGATATTACAGGTCTCGCAAATGATGCCGTTTGTACGCTTTGCGCTTCTTATGATGCTACTGCGGTTATCATGCATATGCAAGGGACACCGCAAACCATGCAAAAAAATCCACACTATGAAAGCCTTTTGAGTGATATATCCTCTTTTTTCCAAGAGCGAGTACAAAAAGCAGAAGCCTTTGGAGTCAAAGAAATCATCCTGGATGTAGGTATAGGCTTTGGAAAAAGAGTGGAGGAAAACCTCTCTCTTATCAAAAACCTTGAACACTTTTTGACCCTTGAAAAACCCTTGCTTGTAGGAGCTTCAAGAAAATCTATGATAGATAATATAACTCCTTCTGATGTGTCTCAAAGGCTTGCAGGGACTCTTGCTTTGCATCTTGAAGCAAAACGAAATGGAGCGGCAATCCTTCGTGTACATGATGTTCCAGAGCATATACAAGCCATAAAAATTCAAGAAGCTCTCAAATGAGTTACTCTATGAAATTTCCTGCTATTGGAGATATCGCTACAACTTCTGTAATATCTATGGATATCAATGAAAAACTTAACCTTGCTCTTGAGCTGATGATACAACATGGACATAGGCATATCGTCATACGGGAAAGAGCTGCGTTTCGTCTTTTAAGTATTATGGATATCATCAAAATACAGGGCGAAAATATATTTTTGCAGACAAGTTTGCAAGAGATGCGTCTGCCTCAGATACCTACCATCGAAAAGCATAAAAATGTCCTAGAGGCTTTGGAACTGCTCAGTGATAAAAACGAGCATATTTGTGTTGTCAATCAGGATGGAACTCTTTTTGGATTTGTAACACAAAGTGACATCATAGCAAATATAGATCCGCAAACGCTTATGGAAAACTATAGACTACAAGATTTTTTGAAACTAGGCAGACACGTTAAGATGGTTGAAAAAGCTGCAAAAACAGCAAATGTTCTCCAGCAGATGGCAGAGGAATCTATTGATAATGTTATCGTAGTTGATGCACTCAAACCCATAGGTATTCTCACGACAAAAGATGTGATGTCTTTGATCAAAAAACAAGTGGATATGGAGTTGTCTGTCTTTGAATATATGTCAACTCCTGTGCAGACGATACAAAAAACGGCATCTATAAAAGAGGCACTTGAATATTTGAAGATAAAAAATTTCAAGAGAGTTGTAGTTGTCGATGAAGCAGGCAACCTTGAGGGAGTCATAGCACAAAAAGAGCTTATATATCTGACTTATTCCAAATGGGCTATGCTAATGAAGGAGCATCAGGATGAACTTTACGAGATCAATACATTGCTTAAAAGCAAAAGTCAAGAGTATGAGATGATGGCAACGTTTGATTCTCTTACCGGACTTTATAATAGATACAAGTTTGGTGAGCTTTATCTGACATCGTATAAAGCAATGATCCAAAGAGAAAATAAACTCTCTTTAATCCTTGTTGATATCGATTATTTTAAAAAAGTGAATGATACCTTTGGACATAATGTGGGTGATGAAGTTCTCAGAAAAGTTGCACACAAGCTTTTGCAAATATTAAGAAATATCGATATTGTTTGTAGATGGGGTGGGGAAGAGTTTGTGGTACTTTTGCCAACTGTAAATCTTACACAAGCCTTAGGTTTAGCAGAAAATATTCGTTTGAATATAGAAAATTTGTTGATTGAGACTGTAGCTCATGTGACAATAAGTCTTGGTGTGAGCGAAGTCCTGCAGGGTGATTCTATGAATGATGTCATCCAAAGAGCCGATCAGGCGCTTTATCTTGCCAAAAAATCTGGCAGAAACTGCGTCAAACCTGAGTTGGATATATAATCCAACCCTTTAAATCATAATCCCTTTAATCATAAAGAAGAGTATAGCGGAGAGGATTGCTGCAGCAGGAACTGTGATAAGCCATGCAGCGATGATTTTTTTCACAGCATCTCTTTTAACATATTCGACTTTTTTAGCTTTTTTCATATGTTTTTTAGTGGACTTGATAGTTTCTTCTTCGTCAGCTATGAGTTTGTAAAGTTCTACGATTCTCTCATAATCCTCTTTGACTTTTTCTTCTTTCGCTTCAGCTGCTCTGAGCGCAGCATTAAGCGCATTTAAGTTTTTCTTCTCATCTACTATAGCGAGTTTATCATCGGCAACCGTATTTTCAACATCACGCAAATCAAGCCACTCTCGTAAAAATCCAACCCCAAAAACTCCACCGATAGCG
>MIBW01000058.1:23442-28535 GCA_001829625.1 Sulfurimonas sp. GWF2_37_8
AAGCGACGATAACGGTTAGTGAAGCTGCCATAGCGATAGAAAACGCTCTTATTTGGTCAAGTTTTGTTATCTCGCTGCCAACAGTTTTGATAAGTTTTGGTCCATAAAGCGCAAGTCCTACGGCGATACCAAATCCACCCACCGCCATTACCCAAAAAGGGATAGAAGCTTTTGTCGAAACACCGCCGTTTACGATAGCATCATTTATAGCTGCAAGTGGCCCGATTGCGTTTGCGACATCGTTTGCGCCGTGGGCGAAGCTCAAAAGAGCAGCTGAAAAAATAAGAGGAATCGTGAAGAGTCTGTTTACGGATTTTTTATTGTTTTCAAGATTTGAACCATTTGCGTTGAGTTTATTTTTCACAAGGAAATAGACAGCAACTCCAATAACTAGACCCATTATTGAAGCAGTTTCAAAAGAGGGTTTTTGTTGTATTTCTATAGAAATTAAAGGAAGTATATTGATTAGCTCAAGTATCTGCGGCCATATTTTTTTAAGACCCTTGAGTGTTATGTATGTGACAAATGCCCAAGCCATTATAGCGACAAATATGGGGACATATGTTTTGGCAGCTTGAACTTTGTCTTCCTGAAAGACGATAGTTTTTTTGATGGCAAATAAAAATGCAGCCGCAATAACACCGCCAAGAACAGGTGAAATAACCCATGAAGCTACAATTGTGCTCATAGTTTCCCAAGAGACAACACTAAAGCCCGCAGCAGCGACACCTGCACCCATTACAGCACCTACAATGGAGTGTGTTGTTGAGACAGGAGCACGCATCATTGTTGCAAAATTGAGCCAAAGTGCAGCTGCAAGGAGCGCCGCCATCATAGCCCATATAAAATGGTCTGTTTGTCCATCAAAAGCTGAGATATCAATAATACCGTTTTTGATAGTTTGGACAACCTCTCCACCAGCGATGATAGCTCCGCTTGCCTCAAAAACTGCCGCTATAATAATGGCTGTTGTCATAGTGAGTGCTTTAGAACCGACTGCAGGACCAACATTATTGGCAACATCATTTGCACCGATATTCATCGCCATATAAGCACCAATGAGTGCAGCTACGGCTAGAAACATATTGTTCGGGATTCCGCCATTATTTAAAAAACTAAATGTTAAAACAGCAATCATAAAAAAGAGTGCAAAACCAAGTCTGTTCAGGTCTGTACTGCTCTTTTTTATGGCAGTTTTTTCGAGTTTTTTCATAGTTTGTATTTCCACACAAAACCCCTTTAAAAAATTTGTAAATTATATCTTTTTAAAGGTTATGGAAGTGTTAAAATGGGTTTTAAACTTTGTTGAGTTCATATTTTGTATAAACATCCATGGCTTCTTCCGAGTTTGAAAACGCAAGAACTTCGCGGATAAGTTTTGCAGCTTCTTTTCTATCACCACCAGCTTCACCCATCGCATAAATCTCAGCTAAAGTAACTTTGGCACTTGCCTCTCCAGCCTCACATGCAGGTTTGAGATAATATGCCGCTTTGATGAAATCTTGAGGTACACCCATTGCGTTTGCATAAGCAAAACCTGCACTTACTTGGGCAGGAACTATCCCAGCTTCAGCTGCAACTGAATAGTAGTGTGTGGATTGTTTAAAACTTCTTTCACATCCTTGTCCATTGTAGTAAAGTACACCAAGTGCAAAAGCACACTTTGGATTTGTGTCATTTTGTATTAGGTGCTCATAGGCTTCTTTGTATTTGCCTGTTTCGTAAAAATTCATACCTGCATTATAAAAGTCTATTGCCATTACTTATTTCCTTTGATATACGCTTTTATGATTTCTTGGCGTTCTTGCGGTTTATCTGCTCCGCCTCTGCCTAAAGTAGGAACATTATTGAGTTTTTGAATCGTTTGTATGGACTCTGCTGTTGCTTGTCCAAAGATTGTGTGGTATCCATTGAGCCATGGCGTTTTGTTTGTTGTGATGAAAAATTGGCTTCCGTTTGTTCCCGGTCCTGCGTTTGCCATAGCTAAAACGCCTACTTTATCAAAAGTTTTGCCTTTGAATTCATCTTCGAAATCTTTTTTCCAAATACTCTCTCCGCCTCGTCCGCTCTCAGTCGGATCTCCGCCTTGAATCATAAAGTTTTGTATGATTCTATGAAACGCGATACCATTGTAATAGCCATTTTTGACATGTGTTGTAAAATTTTCTACAGCAAGTGGCGCAACATCTGGATAAAGTTCAAGTTCTATAGTTCCTTGAGTTGTTTCAAGAACTACAACAGGATTTTCAGCTGCAAACGCAGTGATTGTAAAAAACAGCATCAAAGATAAAAGAATTTTGTTAAACATATTATTTCTCCTCAAAATCTAAACAAACAGAGTTGATGCAATAACGAAGTCCTGTTGGCTCTGGCCCATCAGGAAAAACATGCCCCAAGTGCGCATCACAACTAGCACATCTGACTTCGATACGAATCATACCCAAAGAGGAGTCTTTTATCTCAGTGACAGCATCTTCTATACTTTCATAGTAACTCGGCCATCCTGTGCCTGAATCAAACTTCGTATCTGATTCAAAGAGCGCTTCTCCGCAACAAATACAGCTATATGTGCCCTGCGTACTATTGGTGTAAAATGTTCCCGAAAAAGGAGCTTCTGTGCCATGTTGTCTGCATACATAAAATGCTTCAGGACTTAGCTGGCTCTTCCACTCTTGTTCGCTCTTTACTACTTTCATATTCTTTCCTTATATCTTCAATAATTTCACAATCTTTTTCATACAAAATATATGTAGAGTCATACGCAAGATACAACGCATAGTTGCGTTTATTCTCTTGTGTCTCCGTTATATCCATTAGAATAACAAATTTTGCATGTAAGGCATCTATATCTTCATAGTTTGCCAATGTGAGGTTGTTGAGATCAATTTCTATTAAATTTTTGGAACTATCCAATAAAACTGCTTTATCTCTTATAAAATATTTGAGATCGTCATTTAATTTTTCTTGGCTTAAGGTGTTGCTTATGACTACGATATCATGAGCACTATTTTCTTTGAGAAGTTCTGCAATAATTTGTAAGGCTTTTGCATGAGGATTTGTTTTGTAAAAATAGGCTTTTTGGTTTGGTAATTTAAAATTTGCAGTAAAGTTATAAACTTTGTCAAAATATTTTGAACTCACCAAAAGAAGTGCTGCGTTTTTTTGTATATGTTTGAGATAAGCGATAAAATTATCTTCATAAAAGTCTGCATTGTCACACAGGATAATATCTGCCGCATCAAATGATTTTTTTAGCAGTATCTCCTCTATGTAGAGTGTATTGACACGCTGTGTTTTACGAAGCTTTGAGAGGTGTTTGTTTACAAGCTCAATAGGAGTAATGACTTCTATAGATGTGATATCCGCCTCAACTATAGCATGTTCTACAATCTCTAAAAGTTTTCTTTTTAAAATTTCACATGCAAGATTTGTTTTTTGGATAATAATAATCTTGTTGGCAGAATTTTTAAGTTTTTCTACAATCGCTTTGAGTGCCAAAATATTTGTTTTTCCACTACCACTATCGCCTTTCAATGTAGATAGCCCTTGAAGTTGCGCATCAATAAAATTCATCTGCTCATGAGTGCACAAATGCAGTTGATTTTGTTGGAGAATGCAGTATTGCATCAATATACTTCCGATAACCGTTACTGCATCAGGAAAAGCGTTTGACTCTTGGATGCCTTCTTGGAGTTTTTGAACGATATCAAGAGTCGAAGAGTCGGCAAAAAGAACTCTAGACTTTGGTAATAATTCTTCAAATGAAACATCTAAATGCTGATATTCTTCAGACCTTAGGTTTTCCATTAGTGCATAGTTGTAGATAGGCAATTCAGCGTTATGTATGATCTCTTTAAGTCTTTGTTTGATAATCTCATGTGAGTTTTCAAAAGCTAAAGAACTATCTGAAATATTTTGTCTTTTAGCTCTTTCTATTTTTGCATTTTTAAGTTCTTCAAAATTCCATGTTTTATCTTCAAAAAGATAAAGCCCTCGTTTAGAATCAAACATAAGCAGTGGAATAAAAAAGTTTTTTGCATGATGATAAATAGTAATATTTTGATAAAAAAGTAAGTTGTTTTCTTCTGTTACAGATTTTAATTTTTTCATTAGTATAGAATCAGGAAGTGTGAGAGTTTTACTCTTTTGTTTAAAAAATGAAGTGAGATAAGACAAATTCATATGTGAGATAAAATATTGCCACTAAGCAATGGCAATATTTTAATAATTATTTACCAGCCGCGATACGGTCTTTAAGACCTTTACCAGCTTTAAATTTTGGAACCATTTTATCTTCAGTAGTATAAGTTTTATCAGTACCAGGAACTTTACCACTTTTTCCTTTTTGAAGACCAGCAGAAAAACTACCAAAACCAACTAAAGAGACTTCATCTTTGTTTACGAGAGCAGTTGTCACAGCCTCTGTGAATGCTTTAATTGCAGCTTCTGCTTCAACTTTAGTTTTGTAGTTGCCACTTGTTTGTACTAATTCAACGAATTGTGCTTTATTCATAAATTTACCCTTAGATTAAATATTTCCGAATTTTTTAGCAACTAACCCCTAAAAGCCTTAGTTTCAAATAATTCAGCTAAGTGTACTTTATAATTTATTTGCTTAATTTTTTCTTCTTTTTACCTATATACGCTAAATAATGTGATACTTTTGTAAGCTTGAAGCTCTTTTTAGCCTGCGAAAGTAGCCTGAGCACATTAAAGCTATTGGTATGAGAGACAATAAATGCTGAAAATTCTTTCATTTTTTCATATCTTTTTTCATTTGTATGTATAGATAAAAATACATCCTCAAGTCCATCTTTATCATTTTTTGTTAGTGTGCTCATGGCGTGACTCCTTTAGCTGTTTAGTTTATTTATTTTTCTTACTGCGCGAATGATTTCATCGTCTTCTAACTCTCCCAACATTTTTATCACGATGGATGCGGCTTGCGGTTTCGCACGGCCAAGTTTCCAATCTTGATAAGTGCGCATAGCTATCCCAAGGTTTAAAGCCATCTCTTTTAGGGATATTTTTTTCCCATTATTTTGGGCTTCTATGGCGTTATGAAGAATATTAAATAAATCATCGATTTGCAT
>MIBW01000059.1:0-7326 GCA_001829625.1 Sulfurimonas sp. GWF2_37_8
GCCGTATTCTTTTGTTTTAATTTGGTAAATAATATCAAGAACTTGATTTAAACAACTTAAATTCTCATTTTCATATGCCAAACTTACTTTTCTCGTTCCATTCTCTCCTTAAAAATTACACCACTGTGAAGAATATTACTAACTTAAGCAAATATACTTAAAACTACACCCCAGGGGTGAATGGCAAAAAAAATATTTTTATGAAACATATTATGTCACATAATTTTTTATAATAATTTCATCTATTTTTTTAATTATACCTACTGGAGTGTTATTTTTTAAAGTTTCCTCTCTATATCGTTTATACAGAGTCAAGATTTTATTTTTTGTTTGTTCATTAAGTGTCCATAAATCTACGATATATCCTTTATTTAAATCATTTGGTTCAAATTTTTGTAAGCCATTTCCGTATTCACGACAATTGTCTTCAAATATTTCTTTTGCAGTATCTGTCAATAAATATGCAAAAAGTAAATCAATATCTGTTTTTGAAAATAAATTATTTTGCTTTGGATAAATACAATGAAAAGAAGTTAAATTTGAAATATTTGCTTCATTACGAATAAATCGTAATCCATTTCTATTGAACACAGAAACCCAGATAGGGGCAGGCGGTCTGTTTTCTAAAGAGTACCATGGATTTCTTCTTGAAGTTAAAAACTTTTTATTTACTCCTTCTTCTTCACCAATTTTTAGATATTTTTCTATGTTTTCATCTTGGTGATTTTGAGCATTTAAAAGAAAAATATTTTTATCATTTCTTTTTAAATTTTCAAAATCATTATCCGTAAAAAATGATGTTTTTGCATCTATTGCTTTGCAAATACAAGGAAGTAAGCACTTTTTATTAATTGAATAAATTTTGGCTTTTGATTGATTGAAAGTAAAATAATTATTTGAGCCAGTTGCTATTCCACGAACTACTTTTGCATAATTAGAAAATGGCACAAGGTTTTTAAATTTTATTCCATTTTGTTTTTGATAATAAGTTTTCCACTTTATTTCTGGATTCAAGTCTATAAAATTATAAATTTGTTTTTTATTGAGATTTTTTGGATAATCAGCTATTAATATCTCTATTTCACTTAAATCATACAAAGATTTTATATTGGTAAATTGTACTTTATCTGTCAAATTATCATTTGCACATAGTATTATTGATGCGGTTGTTAGAGCATCATCAAAAACATTTTTTTCAAAGTCAATTACAATAATATGTCTTAATGTTTTACTTTTTAGTAAATATGTTTTGACTAATTTACCATAATCAGAATTTAAAAATTCAGAAGGAATAATATAAGCACAGCGACCATTTTCTTTTAATTGATGAATTGATTTTAATAAAAACAATGTGTAGAGATTTGTAAAACCATTTAACTTGCATTTTAAATTTGTTTCAATTTCTTTGAGAATATTTTTATTGTCATAATCATGAAATTTGAAATAGGGTGGATTACAAATAATACCATCATACTTATTCTTCCAGTCGTTATACATATAGTCTTGTAAAATAATATTTGTATTTTTTATGTTTTCAAAGTATTGTTTTGCATTTTCAAAAATGATTTTATCAACTTCAAAACCTTTGATTTCAATATCTTTTTTGTACGCCAAGAGTGTTCTTGAAAATACACCTAATCCAAAGGCTGGTTCTAAAACAGTTTTTAAATTTGCATTTCCTAGAAGCCATTTAGACATTAAATCTGCAACTGGCAATGGTGTAAAAAATTGGGCAAAATTTTTGCGGTGCTCTAATGATGTTTGTTTGCAATATTCATTTTCAATATAATTGTCCTGAAGATGTATTTTTAAGTCTATCATTAAAAATTAGCTTCTTTAATTCCTAATATCTCTCTCAAATTATTAATATCAAGATATGCTGTGCCACCTTTAAATGTTACATAAAATAATAATCGTCCTCTGTCCATTTCTTTTCTAACACTTTCGTGTAATGGCTCATCAACCTTTAATGCGATAGGAACACCCGATTTTGAATTGATTTTTATTGTTGTCTTATTTTGATTTTTAGTATCTGTTTCAACTGAAAATATTACACCATCATTATCAGAATTTGAAATAATTTGCAAAATTCGTTCAAATGAAATCCCGTAAACTTTGTCGAAAAATACTTGAAAATAAAAGTGAGGAACATTAAAGGTTTCTATCCATTTGTAAACAACTTTTATATCTTCAACTTTTGGAGTTATAGAAAGATAATCTCGTTTTTGAATTTCTTTTATTGCAATTTTTAATCTTTTGAATAAATCATTGATTTCGATAAGTCTTTCGTTTGACCTCCAATTTGGTACTTTAAAGTCAAAAATTGATATCGTTTCAATCGATAAAGTATTTAATAAAGTAATATATTTGCTTCGATTAGGGTGTTCTAAAACATCTAAATATTCTGCTAATATTTTATTTCTTATTTGAAATGCAATTTCGGTAAACTTTTCAGTTCTTTTTTTCATTGCTTCATCATACCGTTCAATTAAAAATGCACTTGAACGAACTTCAATTCCAGCAATTGCTTTCTTTACATAATCTGTAATTTGATTATGTGGGATTTGACTAATGTCAAAACCTAAATTAGTATCAAAATCTGTTTTGTTGAAAATTAATAAGTCTGGTCTTTTTCCAATCGTATCAAGTTCAGTTTGAAAATCTTTGTAAAAAGTATCAAACCCATCTTCTCCAGCAACTAAACTGTCAGATTTGCCATATTTTACAGCAATAAAATTTGTCGAAGTTTCGTTTATTGCTCTAGTAACAAGATTTTCAGCCCAGTCACCTTGCTCTTTATTTGTAATAAAATTTGAAGATGCTTGTGTTGGTGTTCTTGCAGGGTCTCTTGGCTTTGCAAAATCAACTAGCTCAACTGGAATGTTCTTAGTCAATTCTCTAATTCTATTGTAATAGTTCATGTCAAGCCCTTTCCTTATTTTAAGTTCGTTATTTGATCCTTTTAAATCTTGAATCATAATCATTAAAAATTACAATTCTAAATATAATAAAACAATTTTTTTATAATTTTACGCATTATTCCCATGGTGTTCTATACTGCGTTTATACTCTTCATAGACTTTTTGGGGAGTGTTTCCATGTTCATAGAGTTTGAGAACTTCTCGTGTAAAATTTATAGGATATTCGACATGATACCCTTCGTCTCTCTTGATGATTTCATATAAAACTTCGTACATTCCATCATAAATAGCTTCATTTTCACTCTTGAGTCTATCAAGGTTATCCTGTGCTTTAGCAAGAAGTGCATCGTTAAATTCGCCGCGTTCGTTTAATGTTTTTCTCACCTCTATATAATGTTTGAGGCTCTTTTTATTGACGATGTAGTCATTAAAAATATTGATAAGTGACATTTGTATCCTTTTTTTATGTTGCGTTTTCAAATTATAGATTTAAATCATAGCACAGAAATAGCAGAGATAGATGTAATTATCACCAGTCATCAAGTAAAATTTTGCCACTTTTTATTTCTTCTGGTTCTTCTTTTTCCTCTATCACGTTTATTTGCAACTCTTCTATTTTGGGTTTTGTACTCTTTTGCATCTGCTCTTCAAACTGCAATTCAAGCCCTTTTGAGGTCATTACAAAGCCTTCGACTTTTATCTTGCCTTCATGTATCAAATTATGGTGATCTCTGCAAAGCGGTACGAGATTGTGTCTGTGATTTTGATGGAAATGTCCTATAAAACCTGCAGCATCTGCCAAAGAACGCTGAGAGATATGATGTACATCCTCAGCAACTGCTCCGCAGATGATACATTTGGTCACATACAAATCTTTGTTGTATTTGCTTGTTTTCTTTTTTACAAGCAGTTCAAGCTCATCATAATCATTTGCAAGACGTTTACGTATAGTGTTTGCGGTCTCCAAAAAGTCACTATCCATATGCAGTGACTTTGCAAATTCAAGCCCGTAGATACTGCTACCACTGCCAGACTGCAAAACACGATTGAAAAGAAGCCTGTCTTTTTCTTCGTCATACTCTACACTCAGATGCAAATCCACAACATTTTCGAGTTTTTTGACTTCATTCATGCTTGCAAGTTGATGCAAGTGTGTCGCAAACAAAAAGAGTGAACGGATATTTGCTAGTTTGATGATGGCAGAAGCTACAATTGCCACACCAGAAAGTGTTTCTGTTCCGTGGCTTATCTCATCGCCTAAAACTAAAGAACGAACGGTTGCACGGTTGAAAATATTTTTGAGTTCAAGCATCTCCACCGCAAAAGTAGAAAGCCCTTTTGCAAGGTTATCCCGTGAGACAATACGGGTAAAAAGTGAGTCAAAAAGAGAGAACTTCATCACCGAAGCACTCACAAAAAAGCCAGATTGCGCCATCAATGTTGCTATGCCAATACTTTTCATAAGTGAAGATTTTCCGCTTGAGTTAATGCCGTAGAGCAAAACACCGTTGATGGCATGACCATCATGCACTGCTACATCAAGCATCACTGTTTTTGGATGTGGAAGATCCATATAATCCCTATTTCCCATCACAATATCATTTGGTACATAGATACCTGAACGCTCTTGCACCTCTATAAGAGGATGGCGCAACGCCATGATTTGCATAAAGTTCTCATCTTTTGACACTTCCACTATCATCGGGCGTGAATGTTTGTATATTTGTGCTACTTTTGAAGAGCTCACGCCCACATCTAAGTCCGCAACATAGGCTATAACTCTATCAAAAAGAAGTGCATAGCGACGTTCATAAACATTCTGAAGCTGGATAAAACGCTCCTTAACCAAAGAGACTATCTTGCGGCGATTTTTCATAATAGTATCTGAGAGTTTATCTGTAAAATCTGAACTTATTTTGACGTTATTCGTCAGTTTTTTGACACTAAATTTTATAAACTCTTCATGTTTGCTAAACGCACTCTCTATCTGCGAAAATCTGTTTTTACTCAAAGAGATATAATAACCCTCTTTTTCCAAAAGCCCCAGACTCACAAAACGAGTAGAGGCTGCGTTTGTGCTTGTCTCATCTAAAAGCACTTGTATTTTGTTCATAATATCTTCATACGCTATAAACATCACTGCGTTTTCTTTGACAAGCGTATCGACTGCTTCATCCACGCCGCTCATGAGAAAGTTTTCATCGACCGTATTGTTTGTAAAACGGCGAGAGACATCAAGGTCAATACTTTTGCTGATATCGCGTAAGAACTCCTCTACTTCACTCTCATGAAAAGGAGTTTTTTGAATTTTGTGTTTTTTGACATAAAGCATCAACTCTTTGACACTCTGCATCGAGTCATAAATATGGTTCATCTCAAAGGGATGCAACCTGCCCAAATCAACTCTGCGTGCAAGTCTCTCAATATCGTAAATGCCACGCATCGTCTCATCAAGATGGCGTACATGCGAGCCGACACGTTCTATGAGGTTGTATCTGCGCTGCAGTTCTTCTTTTTCAAGTATCGGATTGAGCAGGCGTTCTTTGAGAAGTCTTCGCCCTATCGCCGTGGCGCTTTTATCCATCATCTTGAGCAGTGTAAACTCTCTGATATCTTTAGAGATAACCCCCAACTGCTCAAGCGCGTTATTGCCAAGATACATAAAACGACGATTGTCGATGATATGGGGACGATCAAGTTTTTGTACGATATGGATATCGTGTTCTATAACAAAATGCACCAATATCGCCAGTGCTTCAGTAATCATAGGCGAACGTTCAAGGTCAAGATGTTCTATTGGTGAGAGAAGGGATTGTATCTGATAAACTTCACGAAAGAGCTCATTTTGAAACTCTATCTTTGGGCGTTCATTATTCACACTATAGTGATAATGTTCAGGGATTTCAAGGTAACTCATGACATGACGCTGATCTTCTACTCCCTCCAAAAAGGTCACAACAACTTCGCTTGTTTTATGGATATTTAAAAGGTTAAATATTTCATCAAGTGCATAGGAAGGATCTTCGCTTGTGCCATGTGTCTCATAGAGCCAAGTTTTTCCTGTTGTCACATCAATAGCCGCATAACCAACTGTATAAACACCTCTGTATTTGTCCACTAAAAGAGAGACGATGTAGTTATCATCGTTGTCGATAATATAGTCAAAGTTGGTTCCCGGAGAGACTATCTGTGAGATATAGCGGCTTATATTTGGCGGATTGCCTTTTTGTTTGACGACGATAACCGTATATTTTTGTTCTTGTATCAGACGACCGAGATAACGTTCAAAAGAGACCGCAGGCACACCTGCAAGGAGCGGATTTTTATCAGAATTTTCTTCGATATTTTTATTTTTTTTAGTGAGTTGGATATTGAGAAGTTCCGCTATCTCTTTCGCTTTTCCTATCTGTTCATCGTCATTATTGACTTCATAGACCTCATAAAAAGTCCCGATTTCCATAAACACAACAGTGTCTTTGCCATATTTCTCTTCAAAAAATCTCTGTAAGTCAAAATATATTTGTGTTAAGAGTTTCTCTTTATCATTTAATAAAAAACTTACATCTGATGAACGCATGAATCACTTTTATACGGAATTTTTGTGTTGTGATTATAACATAGATAGTTATTTCTCTCTCGCTACGAAGTTATTTTTCCATTTCTTGAATCTTTTCAAGTAGATATCAAAGTTCGTGATTTTTGTACACAAATATTTTTAGAGCTCAAAAAGTAGCTATAAAACTTAAAAAACTACATTCTTAGTTTGTACTTATAATATAAAAATTTACTTAAACTAAAATATTAAACTCTTGATATAAGTCAAAGATTTTAATGCTCCAAAGTGATACCATTTGTGCGTTAATAGAAATACATGGTGTTTAAATAAATGATCGACAAGGAGATAGTATGTCACTTACAAGAAGAGATTTTCTCAAAAGTTCAGCAGCGGCATCTGCAGCAGCAGCAATGGGTATGAGTGTACCTAGTGATGTTCAAGCAGCAGCACAAAGTGCTGAAGCGAACTGGAGATGGGACAAAGCGGCGTGTCGTTTTTGCGGTACTGGCTGTGGAATCATGATGGCTACCAAAGACGGTAAAATCGTAGCAGTAAAAGGCGACCCTGCAGCGCCTGTAAATAGAGGGCTTAACTGTATCAAAGGGTACTTTAACGCGAAAATCATGTATGGTGCAGATAGATTGACCCAGCCACTGCTCCGCGTAGATGCAAAAGGGAACTTTGACAAAAACGGAAAATTTGCTCCTGTATCTTGGAAAAGAGCTTTTGATGAGATGGAATTTAACATCAAAAAAGCACTCAAATCAGGTGGACCTGAAGCTGTTGGTGTTTTTGCTTCTGGTCAATATACGGTTATGGAAGGGTATGCAGCACAAAAAATGATGAAAG
>MIBW01000059.1:7342-15881 GCA_001829625.1 Sulfurimonas sp. GWF2_37_8
CGCATTTGACCCAAATGCACGCCACTGTATGGCTTCTGCTGTTGTTGGTTTTTACCAAACATTTGGTATCGATGAGCCATCGGGTTGTTATGATGATATCGAACTTACAGATACTATCGTCTCTTGGGGCTCAAACATGGCGGAGATGCACCCTATCCTTTGGTCTCGTGTCACAGATAGAAAACTCTCAGACCCAGAACGCGTAAAAGTTATCAATATGTCAACATACAGACACAGAACTTCAGATTTAGCTGATATTGAAATCATCTTCTCTCCAAATACAGACCTTGCACTTTGGAACTATATCGCTCATGAAATAGTTTACAACCATCCAGAATCTATCGACTGGGATTTCGTAAAAAAACATATCGTTTTTGCAGCATCCCCTGTAAATTTGGGTTATGGTATGAGAAGAAGCGATGAAAAATCTGTCAAAGAAGGCAAATATACAGCACTTGAGATGGAAACAATCTCCAAAGAGATGTCAAAAGTCGTTTCTGCAAAAGAAGCACCTGCTCTTAAACCGTATGGTTATAAAGAAGGTGATGTTATGACAAATCAAAACGCAGGTCTCGCACACTGGGAAATCTCTTTTGACGAATATAAAAAATTCCTCGAACCATACACACTTGATTATGTAGCGGAGATTTCAAAAGGAAATCCAGATGAAGATATCAACGAGTTCAAGAAAAAACTTCAAACTCTTGCAGATTCATATATAGAAAAAGAGAGAAAAGTAGTCTCTTTCTGGACAATGGGAATGAATCAACATACACGTGGAACATGGGTAAATACGCTCTCTTACAATGTTCACTTCTTACTCAATAAACAAGCAAAACCAGGTTCTGGGGCTTTCTCACTCACAGGACAACCATCTGCATGTGGTACTGCCCGTGAAGTTGGAACATTCTGTCACCGTTTGCCTGCGGATATGATGGTTGCAAATCCTAAACATAGAAAAATCGTTGAAAACAAATGGATGGTTCCAGAGGGAACTATCAATCCTATCGGCGTACAACACATCATGAAAATCCATAGAGATATCGAAGATGGTCTTATCAAATTTGCATGGGTTAATGTTTGTAATCCGTACCAAGATACAGCAAGTGCATCACACTGGATCAAAGCAGCAAGAGAGATGGACAACTTTATCGTCACTTCTGATGGTTATCCAGGCATAAGCGCAAAAGTTTCAGACCTTATCCTTCCTTCTGCGATGATTTATGAAAAATGGGGAGCGTACGGAAACGCAGAACGCCGTACACAACATTGGAGACAACAAGTTCTTCCTGTAGGTGACGCGATGAGTGATACATGGCAGTGGATTGAGCTTTCAAAAAGATTTACAGTCAAAGATGTATGGGGCGGTTATGCTCCAAGCGGTCCTAGAAAAGAGGCATTGCCTGATCTTATCGAAGCAGCAAAAGCACTTGGATATACAGAAAACACAACAATGTATGAGATACTCTTTGCAAACAAAGTAGCAAAATCTTACAAACTTGACCAAAAAGATCCTATACAAAAAGGCTACGACAACACAGAAGGTTTCGGAGATAAAAGAAAAGTAGTAGGAAGTGACGGCAAAGTCTTTGAAGGCTACGGCTTTTTTGTTCAAAAATATCTTTTTGAAGAGTATGCTGCGTTTGGACGCGGACACGGACATGACCTTGCACCGTTTGATGTTTACCACAAAGTTCGTGGACTTAAATGGCCAGTTGTTGATGGGAAAGAGACACAATGGAGATTTAACGTACAGTACGATCCGTATGCTGCAAAAGCTGTTAAAGAGGCTGGAACGGACAACTCTCACGCGTTTTACGGCACACTTGCAAAAGAGTTGCCTTATGGGGACTTGAAGGGAATCCAGAAAAAAGAACCAACTGGACTCAAAAACAAAGCCAAAATATTTGCGCGCCCGTACATGGATCCACCAGAAATGCCAGATACAGCTTATCCAGTATGGTTATGTACAGGTCGTGTGCTTGAGCACTGGCACTCAGGAACGATGACTATGCGTGTACCTGAACTTTACCGCGCCGTACCTGAGGCACTCTGTTATATGCATCCAGAAGATGCAAAAACGTATGATGTCAAACAAGGCGAACTCTGCTGGGTTGAATCTCGCCGCGGAAAAGTAAAAGCAAGAGTTGAGACAAGAGGAAGAAACAGACCATCACGAGGACTTGTTTTTGTGCCTTGGTTTGATGAGAAAGTATTTATCAACAAAGTTTGTTTAGATGCCACTTGTCCTCAATCAGGTCAAACAGACTACAAAAAATGTGCTGTAAAAATTTATAAAGCGTAGATACAACAATGATAAAACAAGGAATGAGTGAGAGAAGAAAATTTATCCTAAGTATGGCAAAAGGCGTAGGTCTTGCTGCCATGGGAGGTCTTGTGTGGAGTGCGTATGTGGATGAAGTAACTGCTTCATCGCTCATGCTGCGACCACCAGGTGCTATCAAAGAAGATGACTTTCTCGCTACTTGTATCAAATGCGGACTTTGTGTTGAAGCTTGTCCTTACGATACACTCGTACTTGCAAAACCAGGGGATAACAAACCTCTTGGCACACCTTATTTTATGCCCAGAGAGATACCGTGTTATATGTGTCCAGAGATTCCTTGTGTTCCTGTTTGTCCTACAGGAGCACTAAACGCAGCAAGTGTCACAACGGATGGTAAACTCGATATCAATAGTGCTGATATGGGTGTAGCTGTTGTTGATATGAAAAACTGTATTGCGTTTTGGGGTATCCAGTGTGATGCTTGCTACAGAGCCTGTCCTCTTTTAGGACAAGCTATCACTATCGAGTATTCAAAAAATGAGAGAACTGGCAAACATGCTTTTATGAAGCCTGTTGTTGATAGTGACATTTGTACGGGATGCGGGCTTTGTGAAAAAGCTTGTGTCACAGAAAAAGCTTCTATCTTTGTACTTCCAAGAGAAGTAGCACTTGGACGAGCGGGTGACTACTATATCAAAGGTTGGGATAAAGCTGATGAGAAACGTTTAGAAAACGCAACATCTCAAACAACAACGACCGAGATTAGTAAAGACAAAGCCGTTGACTCTTTAAACAGCAATGAGGATTTATACTAATGCAAACGCTATGGAATAATTATAGATACCTCATCATGAGAAGAGTGACACAAATTGCTTTGTTGGTTCTGTATTTCGGAGCCAATGCCTGGGGATGGAAAATACTTCAAGGAAACTTGAGTTCATCACTTGTTTTTGGTTTAGTGCCTTTGAGTGATCCATTTGCTGCGTTGCAAATGCTTGCGGCAGGTGCGCTTTTGGCGACAAATCTGCTCATCGGCGCAGGAATAATCGCTGCGTTTTATCTTATCGTCGGCGGGCGTCTCTTTTGTAGTTGGGTTTGTCCTATCAATATGATTACAGATGCGGCAAATTATTTAAGGAGAAAACTTCAAATAGATAAACTGCCAAACAGACACTCAGTCTCTCGTAAAATGCGATACTGGATATTGGCACTAAGCCTGATACTCTCTTTTTTTATGGGAGTAACTGCGTTTGAATTTGTATCACCGATATCGATGATGCACAGAGGAATTATATTTGGCCTAGGTTTTGGCTGGGCTGCGATGCTTATAATTTTTCTTTTTGATCTGTTTGTTCTCACAAATGGATGGTGTGGACATGTATGTCCTCTTGGAGGGTTTTACTCTTTGCTTGGCAACTTTAGCCTGATTCGAGTAAAACATACGCAAGAGAATTGTACTTTGTGTATGAAGTGTAAAGTGGTTTGTCCTGAGCATCAGGTACTTCACATGATTGGTAAAGAAAGTTTACCTGTACTCTCTGGAGAGTGTACAAACTGTGCGCGATGTATAGAAGTTTGTGATGACGATGCTTTAGGATTTTCTATCAGAAAATTAGCTCAGAATAAAAAAATGGGAGAAGAAAATGAAAACAATAACTAAGATAACAATTGCCTTTGGTGCTGCAACACTTTTGTTGGTCAGCTCCATAAACGCAGCAAATACAGCGACTCCAAGCATCAGCGAAGAGTCTTTGGGTCTGCGCAAAACAGATATCAGACAAGAGTCTGATACACTTAGCTCTAAAACAAACTATGGAACAAAAGCTCCAGGTGAGAGTACGAAAATCCAAAGAGCTTTTCAAGATGCTCCGCCGATGATTCCTCATGATACAGAGGGAATGCTTCCTATCACTATCAATGACAACCAATGTGTAAGTTGCCATATGCCTGAAGTTGCAAAAGATATGGGTGCGACACCTATTCCTCAGTCACACTTCACGGATTTTAGACCAAAACCTAGTTATGATGGAAAAGAGTTTAAGTTGCCTGCAGATACTATGAAAAATGATATCTCAATCAAAAAACTTGACACACTTTCGGGTGCAAGATTTAACTGTTCTCAATGTCATGCGCCTCAGAGTGACGGTCAACTTGTAAAAAACAACTTTACACCAGACTATACCTCCAAAGATGGTGCAGAGAAATCAAGCTGGAATGGAGCCAAACTTACTGATGGTCTGCAAACTATCAAAGGTGACGGGGCAAAAGTCTCAGAAAAAGATTTAGAAAACCTTAACTCACCAGCTGGTATTTTAGATGGTGGACACCACTAAACGCAATGGATAGAAGAGAGCTTTTCGGCTCTCTTGCTGCTGCGTTTAAGGCGCCTAAAGAGCAAGAGACTTTACTAATCAGACCACCCTATTTTGGTGATAATGCTGCCTTTGATACAGAGTGTCAAAAGTGTGATGGCAAATGTGCCACCTTGTGCCAAGAGAAGATTATCGTTATCGGTGCCGATAAGACGCCTTCTTTGGATTTTTCAAAAAGTGGCTGTACCTATTGTGATGCTTGTGCTCATGCGTGTGCGTTTGGTGTTTTAAAACTTGAAAACAAAAAAAGAATAAATGCAAATGTGACTATCAATCAAACTACCTGCATGAGCTGGAGTGGTGTGATGTGTTTCTCTTGTAAAGATCCCTGTTTGGAAGATGCCATAGAGTTTCGTGCCATGTTTATGCCTACCATTGATTCATCCAAATGTACGGCCTGTGGCTTTTGCATAAGCAGATGTCCAAGTTATGCCATAGATATAAAGGCTCTATCATGAAACTGTTTCTACTCTTCTTTTTTGTCGTATCTCTTTTTGGAGCAAATATCCATATGCCGTTTGCAAGTTTCTCCACAAGCGCAGGAGTGCGGGATATCGTAGTTCATGAAAATAAACTATATGTTGCTACAGAAGCAAGTTGTGTTGATATCTTTGATATTCAATCAAAAGAGCGTATCTCCAAAATAGAAGTTGCAAAGATTAAAGATTTTATGGGTGATACTATTGATGCAAAGATTTACTCCGTTGATGTAATACAAGACAAAGTTCTCATTTTAGCACAGGGTGAAGCGGGTTTTACACAACTCTTTATCCACCAAAACGGCAAAACGCAGCTTGTCATTCCTTCAAGCCAAATGCTCTCTATTGCCAAAGCAAAGTTCGTCGATGAAAATAGTATTCTTTTGGGACTCTTGAGTAATGAGCTCATTTTATACGATATAAAAACGCAGGAACAGAAGTATCAAGCGCCTATATCTGGTTCCAAATTTTCGAGTTTTGCACTCAATGAAAAAAAAGATGAAGTGGTTGTAGCAGATGAGAGCGGCATCTTAAAGATTTTGCGTATATCAGATGCAAAAGTGCTACAAACACTCAAAGGTCAAAATCTTGACAATGTTTTTCAAGTACAAATCGCAAACGCTATTGTAGTAAGTGCGGGACAAGATAGACGCGTTGTCGTTTATGATACAAAGAAAAACGCAGCTTATTATAAAACATCTACTTTTCTTATCTATACTGTAGGGCTTTCACCAAGTGCTGCGTTTGTTGCCTATTCGAGTGATGAACATAATAACATCACTCTATTTGAGAGAGAAACGCAAAAAGAACTGGCGCGTTTTGGAGGCATCAAGATGACTCCGACAAACATACTTTTTTTGAATGAAAACGAGTTTTTAGTAAGCAGTGATGACAAAATCATCAATCTTTATAAAATCAAATAGGGGTGAAAATGCAATACAATGAATCAGAATTTTTGATAGAGACTGTTGTGCCAGAGGATGAGCTTATTATATCGCGTACCAATCTTCAAGGTATCATCACGTATGCAAATGAAACTTTTTGTGCTATCAGCGGCTACAGCGAAGAAGAGCTGCTAGGACAATCGCATAATCTAGTGCGTCATCCTGATATGCCACGCTCTCTATTTAAAGAGTTGTGGCATACTCTCAAAGAGAACAAACAATGGAGCGGCGTTGTTAAAAATCTCCGCAAAGATAAAGGTTTTTACTGGGTTCATGCCATCATCTCAGGTGTTTACAAAAATGGTGTTTTAGTAGAATACAAGTCTTTAAGAACCCCTATCGGTTTTAAAGAAAAACTCAAACACCAAAAACTCTATGACAAGATTCGTCAAAAAAATGGCGAAAAAACAAGAATCGTAACTTATATATAAAGGAATAGAAAATGAATATCTCAAGCATAGTTGTGCGAACCCTGCCAAAACATATAGACGAGGTCATTGAGAGTCTCAAAAAGTGTGAAATGTGTGACTACCATTTTCATGATGAAAAAGGGCGTATCATTATCACTATTGAAGGTGAAGGCGTAGAAGAAGAGCTCAAAAAACTCAGAGTTGTTGAGAGCATAGCTCATGTGATGTCCGCAGATATGCAGATGGCTTATAGTGAAGATGAACTTGATGCACATATGGAAATTATCAACAATAGTGATGTCGTGCCTAAAATGCTCAATGATGACACAATCCGTGCGGAGGATATCGTTTATAACGGTGACTTGAAGAAAAAAGACCTCGAAGGCTTTGCCAAAACTTTTGACCAAACGCATAAAGAGTAATCATGAGCGTTGTTTTTGAATCTATCATCAATATGGATGAAAATGGGCAGTGGTTTATAGAACTCACAGATACCATGGACGGCAGAGTCGCCATTTGCAAAGATTTGGATGAATATTCTCAAAAAGTTGAGGATTTTGGAAGCGACTATGGCGGTCATATTGATGAAGTGAGATGGAGTAAAAATGAGAATGTTCCTCCGCACATCATTGATGCAATCCGTGTAGAGATGGCAACACGCTTTAAAGCTACCTTTTAAGGATAATTCTACTATTGTTGATAAACATCAATGTTTTGTATTTTGTTCTAGTATAAACTTGCAACAATACAAAACAAGGATAAAACAATGAGTAAAGTAGAGATAAAAATGGAAGGTGCTACGGTTCCTTTTTTAAAAGAAGTAGTTGATGCGATTACGTATTATACTTTTGATACGAGCGCTACACCGCCGCCTGAACCGATGATAAACGCAATGCTTGGGCTGCAACTGCTTGATACAAATAGTAAACTTATCATGATAAACCACAAATCACCTGGCGGACTTTTCCCAAAAATTGAAGCAGAATTTGATTATGAGGTTACTGACCTTGAGGATGGACGTGTTCAAGTTATCTTTAGCATAAAACAAAACGCAGCCTCTACAACCGACTTTAGCCAAAACAGCTGCAAGGGCTAAACGCAATGAATATCTCTCAGCAGTTTGCTCCGCCTTTTAGACTCATCGCTCCTTTTATTGTGAGTGGCGTTGTGATCTACTTTTTTGCACTGCTCTTTCTTTTTGGCTTTGACATAGAGACAATACACTTACAAAGCGGTGAGATGCTCTCTTTTGTGCATCTTTTTTTATTGGGTTTTGTGATGATGTCCATTTTTGGCGCTATGGCACAACTCGTGCCTGTTGTTTTAGAAGTTGAGCATTTTGCAGTTGAGCTTTATTATGCTATTTTTCCCCTGCTTTTTGTCGGAACGATTTTGATGATATTGGGTTTTTACAGCACACCTATTCTTTTATCTTTTGGCGGTCTGATTGTTTTTATCTCTTTTTTGATATTTTTAGGAGAAACTTTTGCGACTATTGCCAAAGCAAAACGGCTCAATTTCTCCTTTTACAGCGTTCTTTTTGCAAATATTTTTTTACTTTTAGGTGTTATCATCGGCTTGCTCATGGCATTTACCTACAGCGGTTTTTTAGACGCAGATGTGAGCAAACTCCTTCATATCCATATCTATCTTGTTTTATACGGTTATGTTGGATTTACCATCATCGGCATGAGCTATATATTAGTACCAATGTTTTGGCTCTCACACTCTTTTGACAAAAAATATCTCATATACGCACTCTATTTTCTTGGTGCAGCCATTGCGTTTATCTCTGTAGGGGAGTATTTTTTTCCTCTTTTGAGCGATATAGCTTCTATGTTTTTGTTTATTGCGTTTTCTCTTTATACATATGAGCTCTATCTCATCTACAAAACACGCGCCAGAGTCAAAAAAGATATCTACTATTATTTTATGATATTGTTTACGCTCTCTTTGGTTTTGAGTTTGATTTTGGGGGCATTGTATTGTATAAGCCAAAACGACACATATATACTTCTTTTGGGATTTGTCCTATTTTATGGAGTTT
>MIBW01000060.1:0-2345 GCA_001829625.1 Sulfurimonas sp. GWF2_37_8
GAAAAAGGGATAAATCCTATTAACCTTTTGGCTCCAAGACTTGTGAATATGGCAGGAGTTGACTTAGACAACGGGGATGAGTTTTTTAGCCCAAGCAAGTTTGTCATAACAGACATTCGTGCAGGAATGCAAGTGACAAACGTTACGCCAAATGAGTTAAAGATGATGTTTAATGTCCGCAACACCACACTTACAACGCAAAAAGAAGTGACTGCGTTTGTGGCAAAACATTTGGACGGGCTTGATTATGAACTTAAACTTACCCAAGGCTCGTATCCTTTTAAAACAGACACAAATACAAAAGTTGTCAAGAACATAGATGAAGCTATTGAAAAAGTGACGAGCTTAAGACCAAAACACTCTACGGCAGGCGGAACAAGCGATGCGCGTTTTATGGCGCCGCTGGGCATAAAAGTCATAGAGTTTGGCGTAAGAAACGACACGATTCACTCGGTCAATGAACGTGTAAGCGTCAAAGAAGTGCAAGAGCTTTATGAAGTATTCAAAAATTTAATACAAGAGTGGAAATAAAATGCTGCAAATTTTATTTGTAACACTTCTCTTAGTAAGTACTCTTTTTGGCAGCGAACTTGGATGGAATAACGATTACAAAAAAGCACTTGAACAAGCCAAAATAGAAAAAAAAGATGTGTATATGCTCATAACATCTGCCGATTGCAGATGGTGTAGAAAATTTGAGGTAACAACACTTCAGGATGAAGCAATTTTGCAAAGACTGAAAAAGCAGTATGTTCTTTTGCACATAGACAGAGATGAAGACTATATGCCGGAGCATTTTAAGAAAAAACGCGTTCCAAGACATTACTTTTTAAGAGCTGATGGCACGGTAATTTATTCTTTTTTGGGTTACTGGAACAGTGAAGATTTTGCATCTTTTTTAGGTGATGTTGAGCAAAGAAAAATAAAACAAGATACATTAAAAAATAAGGAAAAATAAATGAAATTCGTACAAACAAACAAGGCACCCTCTGCGATAGGGCCATATTCTCAGGCAGTTGTAGCAAACGGCATGGTATTTACTTCGGGACAAATTGCTTTGACTCCAGAGGGGATTATGCTTGAAAATGATGTAACCATTCAAACAAAACAGGTTCTTAAAAATCTTAGTGCAGTTTTAGAAGAGGCGGGAAGTTCTCTTGGAGATGTTCTTAAAACAACGATATTTTTAGACTCTATGGATGACTTTGCAGTGGTTAATGAGATTTATGCTGAGGCATTTGGAACGCATAAACCTGCGCGCTCAACCGTAGCGGTAAAAACATTGCCGAAAAACGCACTTGTAGAGATAGACGCAGTCGCACTTGTGAGAGCGTAAGCTTTCTTTTTGTAATTTTCGAAAAACTTATTTTCGTGCCTATATCAGTTAAAAGAGATAATTTAACTCAAAACGGTATTCGTTGTAAGAATCTATATCTCTTCCATCGAGGCGATTTTCAGCGTTCATAAGACCCACGCGCACTTTGGCATTAAGTGCTGCGTTGATATGCTGGCGAAAGTCAAGATGCACTACATTACTATCTGCTTGTACTCCGCCGCTTGTTAGCTGTTTGTTTTCATCATAATTTTGTATAGCATAACGCACGAGAGCAGAAAATCCTGGAATAATATTGTACTTTGAAAAATCATAAAAGATCTCTGCTGATGTCGTTTTTGTATTAGCAATCCAGTTATACTGTGTAATAGCCCGTGTATATCCACCTGTTGGAAAACCTCTCCAAGGGGCTACGATATCCGCTTCATCTGCTACTTGAGAGTAGGCTATTTGTGTGACAAAAGGTCCTTTTTTCAGAAGTAAACGTGCCATAGTTAGAGACGAATCCAAGCTTTTTGGATTTGTATAACCGTTGCTTGAGAGACCGCTTTGCCAAGAAGCTAAGTTTCCATCAAGGCTTGCACCTCCTACAGCGCCGCCACCATTGTCTATCTGGCGCATATAGCGCACACCAGGTGTTATACTAATCTCATTTGTAACTTGTATGATATAGTTAATCTCTGTCGTAAAAGAGGAAAGAACATGGGGAATACCGTGGTAACTCAAATCAATCTGCACATCTTTAAAGGATTTGTTTTTCAAATCTGCAACAATGAGCGCATGGTCTGTTGTTTCCCCAGCGGCGGTGAAATTTGCATAAGAGAGCCCTTTATGAACTGCTGCGTCATCCTGGTTTTCCATAGAATGACCTGAAGCTGTATTGTAAGTGATAACATCATGAAACGCAGTGTGGTCGCGTAATTTTTGTGCATAAAAATAAGCTCCCTTTACAATAGTGTTAGGGATGATACTTGATTGAGCGCTCAAGCCTTCAAAAGTGTTTGGAATCATC
>MIBW01000060.1:2385-5296 GCA_001829625.1 Sulfurimonas sp. GWF2_37_8
TTTTTTAGCTTGGTATTGAAGATAGATCTGTGCCAAAGAGAGCATAGAGTAGTCGTTATCATTGATAACGCTGTTTCGGCTAAAGGTATCTTTGCCGGCTTTGACATAACCTATATCCTCAGCATCAGCGCGAAGAGCGGCAAAAGGACTATCTGAGTAATAAACTCCTGCTGTTGCACTAAGACCGCCCATCGGTGCTGTTTTATAGATAAGACTGCCTCCCAGACCAAAAGCGTAGTTATCTTTGTTTTCGATAGTATCATCTTTGCTCCAGTCCCATACAAAAGAGTTCATTCGTAAGCGTCCATAGAGCATACCTTCTGTAAAAACTTCTGTTAATGAATCTGTACTTGGGGGAAGGATGTTATAAACCTCGACCATATTGTTTTTGAGTTCCCTCTTTGGTTTGCCCTCTGTAGTGGTTGCTCCAAAAGCGGATAAAGAGAGAAAAAAGATGAGAATGCTACTGTGGAGAAGATGCATCTGTAAAACCTTTAAAAAGACGAAAAGTCTATTTTTTATGCTTTTAAGAAATATTTTTGTTTCAAAGCACCCTTTATTTTTGCCAAATCTTGGTTAAATTAAGCTTGATGCAGTGAAATAGCCATAAAAGTTTTAAGGTGTGTTGCATATAGTCATATCCTTAAATCATCCATAACTTTTCAAATCAAATTTGGACGGACTATTTTAGCTTTGTTAAAAAAGTATTGAAAGAAGGTGTGTATGTTCGGAAAAATGATAGACAAACCGTGATGTGTTACAAATATTCTCAAATGACGCATTAAATATTTTTTAACTCCTAAATACTCTCTTTGCTATGTTCGTGCTATATTTGTTTTTTACACTTAGGCTGTATAAAAAAAACAGGGAGTGAAAATGAAAAATCAGATGAAACTTAGTATCGCAGCGGTGGGAATTTTAAGTGTTCTAAACGCAAATGCAGCTGAAGATTTGAGTTCAATGTTTTCTGAGGGGAAAACAAGTGGGCAGATAAGAGAATTTAGTATTTCTAGAAGTATGGACCTTAGTGCTCCAACAGCAGAAAACTATACACGCAGTGCAAACGCAATTGGTGGATATTTAAAATTTGAAACTGCTGCATATAGCGGTTTAAGCCTTGGCGCTGCTCTTTACACTACAAATGGTTTTTTACTAGGTGAAGATAAAGTTACAAACAAAAAAGTAGATCCGACTCTTCTTGGAAAAGACAATGAATCGTACTCTATTTTAGGTGAAGCATATTTACAGTACAAAACAGGCAACACAACTTTTAAAGGCGGCCGTCAACTTTTAGATACTCCAATGGCGGGATCTGATGACGCAAGAATGCTTCCAAACCTTTTTGAAGCGTATTTAGTAATCAACACAGATATAGCAGACACAACACTCATCGGTGGACATGTGACAAAATTTGCACAAGGTACATTCGGTCGTGCTTACGCAGGTGGAATTTTGTCAGCTACTTCAGGTTATTCTGCAGTTGATAGCAAAAACCAAGTGGGTGATTTTGTAAACATGGGCGACTATGCCATTGGCGAGTCAACAGGTGGTGTTTCTGTTGCTTCTGCAACTTATACAGGTGTTAAAAATCTTAAATTACAACTTTGGGATTATTATGCACATGACATCCTAAACGCAGTGTATGCTCAGGCTGATTTTTCTTGGAAATGTCTTTTAAGTGACAATGTTAAACCATATGCTTCAGCACAGCTCATCAAAGAAGATGATGTAGGTGATAAATATGCAGGCAGCGTAAACGGTCTTTACTGGGCTGCAAAATTTGGAGCAAAAGTTGAAAATTTTGATGCTTCAGTAGCTTACTCTGCAACGAGTGAAAATGATGCAAGTGAGGCAGCAACTGCAAACGCAATCATCACTCCATGGGGCGGTATGCCGGCATTTACTCAAGGTATGGTTACACGTCATATGTTTTTAGCGGGCACAAAAGCTACTAAACTTGCAGCTTCGTACAACTGGAAAGCATTTGGTCCAAATCTCTCAACTACACTTTATTATGTGAACTTTGATATGGCTGATTATAACGGCTATACATACGATGATGCATCTGAGAGCGGATTTGATGTGATATACTCTCCGGCAATGGTTAAAAATCTTCAACTTCGTGTTCGTGCAAACTATGCAGATGATTTCAATGTTGCACAGACAACTGGCTACACAACAAGCTGGAACGAGTACAGATTTATAGCAAACTATAACTTTTAAAAATAGCATGAGTGCTATAAAATTATGAAGTAAATTAAAGGACTAAAAGATGAACAAAGATCTTGTAGAAAAAATAAAAAATGATCCTAACTATCAAGAGTTAGTATCAAAAAGAACAAGCTTTTCTCTAAAGCTTACTATCGCTATGTTAGTGGTTTATTTTGCGTTTATCTTGACAATTGCATTTGACCCAACACTTCTTGGAACGCCTATTTCTGAAGGTTCTGTGACTACTGTAGGTATTCCTGTAGGGATGGCAGTTATCATTTTCGCATTTGTTATTACAGGTATTTATACCAAAAGAGCAAATAGTGAGTTTGATGATTTGACAAACAAAATCAAAGATGCGGTAAAGGAACACTAAATGATGCATATAAATAGAATATTTTTATTTTTAATCCTCGGCTCGATTGCGGTTTTCGCATCAGGTGCGATAGAAGGCGAAATAGTTAAACAGGCGCTTAATATTCCTGCAATCGTGATGTTTGTTATCTTTGTTGGTGCTACTTTAGGTATCACTTACTGGGCTGCAAAACGCACAAAATCTGCAAAAGATTTTTATACGGCTGGTGGCGGTATCACAGGTTTTCAAAACGGTATGGCAATTGCGGGTGACTATATGTCGGCAGCATCATTTTTAGGGATTTCTGGTCTTGTATATATGAAAGGGTACGATGGACTCATCTAC
>MIBW01000061.1:0-540 GCA_001829625.1 Sulfurimonas sp. GWF2_37_8
GCCAGCACTGAATTTGCAAAAGAGGTTTGTCAGTTCTTAGATGTTCCATTGGCTAAAGCCGATGTTAAAAAGTTTAGCGACGGTGAAATTTCAGTTCAAATCGCAGAGAGTGTTCGCGGTCGCGATGTGTTTATCGTTCAGTCTACGGGAGCACCTTCAAACGACAACTTAATGGAACTTCTTATCATGACGGATGCTCTTCGCCGTTCAAGCTCTTCTAGCATTACGGCTGTAGTTCCATACTACGGATATGCAAGACAAGACCGAAAAGCCGCTCCTCGCGTTCCTATCACAGCAAGACTTGTTGCAGACATGTATCAAGCTGCAGGAATCGACAGAGTCGTTACGATAGACCTACATGCAGGGCAGATTCAAGGATTTTTCAATATTCCCGTTGACAACCTTTACGGCTCGGTAACTTTTGAAAACTACATAAGAAGTAAAAATCTTAAAAATCCTGTTATAGCTTCTCCTGATATCGGCGGCGTTGCACGTGCTCGTTACTTTGCTTCACGCATGGGGCTTGAGATGGTAATCGTC
>MIBW01000061.1:865-15101 GCA_001829625.1 Sulfurimonas sp. GWF2_37_8
ACAACGAAAGCGTAAACTCTTTATTTTCTTAGTCTATTTGTGAAGAGAAAATCTTGCCTCACTCATGAGGCAAATAAAATTTCCAGAGGAAACATTTATTGAAAAACATTAGAAACTTTTCTATCATCGCACATATCGACCACGGTAAAAGCACTTTAGCTGACCGTATTATCCAAGAGTGTGGAGCAGTAAGTGAGAGAGAACTTACCAAACAAATGATGGATACTATGGATATCGAAAAAGAGCGTGGCATTACCATTAAAGCACAAAGCGTACGCCTTGACTACGTTAAAGATGGCCAGCACTATATTCTCAACCTTATAGACACTCCCGGCCATGTCGATTTCTCTTACGAAGTGAGTAAATCTTTAGCTTCAAGTGATGGTGCATTGCTAATCGTCGATGCCGCACAGGGCGTTGAAGCGCAGACTATCGCAAATGTCTATCTTGCGATGGAAAACAACCTCGAACTCATTCCCGTTATCAATAAGATAGACCTCCCTGCGGCAGATCCTATAAAAGTTGCCGAAGAAATTGAGACAAGTATCGGTATCGATGCCACAGATGCCTGCCTTGTATCAGCCAAAACTGGTGTCGGGATTCGTGAGCTTATCGATGCTATCGTTGAGCGCATTCCTGCACCAATTGGAGAGCAAAACGCAACTACAAAAGCTATCATCTACGACAGCTGGTTTGATCAATATCTTGGAGCACTTGCACTCGTACGCGTATTTGACGGTGAGATCAAACGCAACCAAAACATTCTCCTTATGAGCAACGGCGAAACGCATCAAGTTCTTGACTTGATGTATCCGCATCCACTCAAACGCCAAAAAACAGATGCTATCAAAACGGGTGAGATTGGGATAGTTGTTTTGGGTCTTAAAGAGGTAAATACCATCCATGTCGGCGATACAATTACCGATGCAAAAAACCCTACAAAAGAGCCAGTTCTTGATTATGAACCTGCGAAACCTTTCGTATTTGCTGGACTTTATCCGATAGATACCGATAAATTTGAAGACCTTAGAGATGCGCTTGATAAACTCAGACTCAATGACTCTTCTCTTTCTTATGAGCCAGAAACTTCTATCGCACTTGGTTTTGGTTTTCGTGTCGGTTTTTTAGGAATGCTTCATATGGAAGTTATCAAAGAGCGACTTGAACGCGAGTTTGACCTTGACCTTATTGCAACAGCACCTTCAGTTGTCTATCATGTTTATCTCAATGACGGCACTATGGTTGAAGTACAAAACCCTTCCGAACTGCCGCAACCGAACTATATTGATCGCATAGAAGAGCCTTATGTCAAAGCTACGGTTATTACACCAAGTGATTATCTTGGAAATATCATCACACTTTTGATCTCTAAACGCGGTATGCAAGATAAGATGACATATCTCAATCAAGACAGAGTTATGCTTGAATATTCTCTTCCTATGAATGAAATCGTTGTGGACTTTTATGACAAACTCAAGTCTATATCAAAAGGCTACGCTTCATTTGATTATGAGCCTATTGGTTTTAGAGAAGGCGAACTTGTACGTCTTGATGTACGTGTTGCTGGTGATATCGTCGATGCATTGAGCGTTATCGTACCTATCACTTCAAGTGACTCACGAGGGCGCGCGCTGGTAAAAAACATGAAAGATATCGTGCCTAGACAACTCTTTGAAGTAGCTATTCAAGCCTCTATAGGCAATAAAATCATTGCTCGTGAGACAGTCAAATCTATGGGTAAAAATGTAACTGCAAAATGTTATGGAGGTGATATCACCCGTAAACGCAAGCTTCTTGACAAGCAAAAAGCTGGTAAAAAACGTATGAAATCTATCGGAAAAGTACAGCTTCCGCAAGAAGCTTTTATGTCTGTTTTGAAGATGGACTAAACGATTACACTCTTTTGAGTGTAATTGGGAAGAGGTGAAATTTGAAATGTTTACTCTGTGAAAATCCTTCTCTCTTTCATATCTGCCGCTCGTGTCAAGAAACTTTTTTAAGACCTTCGCTCACGAAACGCAAGTTACTGCCAAACATCGAAGTCCTCTCTTTTTATAAATACAGTGAGATCAAAAATCTTCTGCACACAAAACACTCTGATCTTGGATTTTATATCTATTCACTTTTAGCAAAAAATGCTTTGAGTAGCTTTGCCAAAGAGTTCACATTTACAAATCAAGTGGCTTCAATCCCTATAGATGATATGCCCATAAGCGGTTATTCACACACGGCGATACTGAACAAATCACTCACGTCTGACTTTATCAAACCGCTTTACAACAAACTAAGAGCCAAGAGCAGAGTCTCTTATTCGGGAAAAAGTAAAGAGTTTAGACTTCTCAATCCAAGAAATTTTGAACTGGGGCACTTTAGCCAAAACGAAATTATCCTTGTGGATGATATTATTACAACAGGTGCCACACTCACACAGGCTGTACAAACTCTTCAAACGCAGGGTAAAGAGGTACTTTTTTGTCTCACGCTAGCTGATGCAGCCCTTTAAGGAAAACCATGAAAAAGCTCTCTCTCTTGCTCTTACCATTTTTACTCTCAGCACAAATACTGCAAGTTGGAGAGAGAATAAACGCAGTGACGCTCAATAGCCAACATGAGCATAAGACTCTGCTCATGCAAAATGGAGTTTGGGTGATAGGCTGGGATAAAGAGACAACAAAAATGGCTAATGTTTATTTTGAAAAATATGGTATGAAACGGAGTGAACAACTGCTCATTGATGTATCACAGGTGCCATCAGGCATCCTCAACCTCTTTGTACTCCCAAGAATGCGAGGATATAAACACGAGATACTTCTAGCTCATGATGAACTTTATAACAAAACACTTCCTTACAAAGAAAACGCAGTCACTGTTCTGCATCTCAAAGATGCGAAGATACAAAGTATAGAGTTTGCGATGGATGAAGAGGAGTTAAAAAATCTTCTTCACTAAAAAGACTTCACGATTAAAAAAGTCTTTTTAAAAATGTATTGACCTCTTTTTTTACTGCATCACCTGCTTTTGACTTCATAAACTTTTCCAGATCAACAGAAACTTTTGGAGTATCTGTAGTTCCTTTTACTGACGCAGAAATAGGATTGTTATTGACAACTAAATCAAGCTCTGAATCTATCTCTTTTGTTTTAGAATTGAGTTTTGTTTGCTGTGTTTTGATTGAAGATTTGTTGGACAAAAGTTCAAGTGAAGCGACGATGAACTCTTTATTTATCTTGGCGTTGATATCCCCGTGAAATCTCTCCGCGTACATATCCAAAACGCCATAATATTTAATAAGTGTAAATATCTCATTTTTGCTAAACTTTCCATCCGCTAGTTTTGCTTTCAAAGTTCCTTTTTCTGCCAAAAGATTGTAAGCAAAAGTTCCACTCAGTGAAGCATCAAATATCTCAGGGTATAGAAGCGTATGTAAAATGCTCTGCGTTTGCAGGGATTTGAGTTCTACAGAAATGGCATCATTATGGAGTTTTGCATCCACAGTTCCGCTCATAATGTTCGAGTGGAGCGTCACATCCAAATTTTTTGATTTTTCCACTCTTCCCTCCGCCACAATTGCACCCCGCATATGTCTTTGCGTGAGAAAATAAAAGGCATCCAAATTTTGGGCAGAGAATTTATAATCCGTATTGATTGAAGTATCATTTATATCAAAACGCAGTTTTTGCATATGCAAAGTAGCAAGGTTTGTGTTGAGTGTCACTTGCGTTTGGATACTATTTGTATCCAAAATGCTCTGCGCACTTAGATCAAAGAGTGTTTTTGGCATCTCACTTTGAAACGCAAAAGCTTTGGTTATATATTGAGAATCCAGCAAACCATGTGTTATATTTGTTTTTATATTTCCTTTGAGACTGTTACTTCTTACATCACTAATATCGACATCAAGAGACAAAAGACCCTCCGCATAATGAGGCTGTTGCATCATATATAAAACTTTTTCAAGTTTGAGATTGTGCATCTTTACCTGAAATGTTGCAGGCTTAAAATCTTTCATCTGTAGCATAAAGTCTGTGTTTGAAGCGCAAATATCGCTTTTTCCATCAACTTTTAAATTCTCTTTTGTCCCCTTAACTTCTCCAAAAAGATTGAGTTGACCACGAAGCGGCATATTTGTGATGGGTTTGAGCAGCGCAAGATTGTCAATATCCAAGCTATATTTCACATTCATTGAAAGCGGTTGTGGAATTATTTTACCCGATGTACTTATTTTTGCAAGATTCGACTCAAGCGTATAGGTAAAATCAACTCTCTCACGCTCAAGTTTTGCATCTAATTTCATAGAAAATAGCGTTTCTGGTATTGTGACATTAAAATCATCTTGCATAAGTTTCGTATCTACTTTTCCTTTTTGTGTTCGAAGATGCAGCACCCCATCAAGCGCATGGGGCATAATATTTTTAAAATCAATGTCCATATCTACGGTTCCATTTGCGTAAGGCTTTTGCCCAGCCATTTGAAGCAAAGAAAACAACTCCATATGTTTTACTTTTGCAAGAATAGACGTCAGATGCAACTGAGTTAGTGTGAGATGGTAAGTAGTCTCACTTTTTGCAATATCACTTGAGCCATCAATTTGCATCAATTCCCTATCCCCTCTGATATGACCGTGGGTAAAAAATGTACCGACAAATGAAGTATCTCTTAGATGATTTAAATCACTCAACTGATCAAGTCTTGCTCGATAAGCTATATCAAAACTACGTGAAAAAAGAGAATAATTGCCATTTACACTTACGATATTATTTGGACCCAGCTCCAAAATAATCTCAAAATTACTCATATTTAAAATAAATGTCGTAAATTTACTCTTCATTTTTGTCTCTTGACGAATTTTTGACTCTATCAAAGAAGCTACGATAGTATTTCCAAACGATGTAAACGCAAGGGTATAAACTCCTATAAGTAATATCACAATAAAGCCCAATATTATGGCTATATATCTCATATGCAAACCTTTTTCTACTCAATATCTTATCCTCTAATCATACCTATTCTTATTTAACAAAGTTGCAATATTTACATAAAAAGCATACTTGATACATATAGACTAAAGTTAATTGAGTTAATATATTTAAGATATACTTGACATTATTACACTCAATATGTATAATTATCCCATCTTTTTAGATAAGGAGCAACTGAACAATTATGTCAACACAAGAAGAAGAACTAAAAAACAAAACTCCAGAGGCTGAAGAAATACCTTTGGATACAAAAAGTGACGAAACTGATGCCGATGCTGAAGCGGTTGCAAATGAATTTGACCTTCTTCAAGAAGAGCTAACGCAACTCAAAGAAAAATATGCTCGTGTGCATGCTGACTTTGAAAATATCAAAAAAAGACTTGAGCGTGAGAAATATACTGCCGTAGAGTATGCAAATGAGAAGTTTGCTAAAGATATGATTCCCGTGATGGACTCACTTCAAGGTGCGATGAACTCCGCTAAGATGGATGCAAACCCTGAAGATCTTTTTACAAAACTCAAAGAAGGTATAGAGCTTACACACAAACAACTGCTCAACTCTTTGGAGAAACACGGAGTGACTATGGTCGCTCATGATGAGCCATTTGATCCGAATATTCATAACGCCATACAAAGCGTCGAGAGCGACACGGTGGAGAGCGGACAAATAGTTCAAACTTTTCAAACGGGTTACAAGTATAAAGAAAGACCACTGCGTGAAGCAATGGTTGTCGTCGCGAATTAATTCGCAAAATATAAATATATATAGGCATTCCCATACAGAGCATGGGAACTAAAAAAACAATCAAATCTGACACGTAAGTGTCAAGCTTTAGTGCCTTAGCGGCTAGCGAAAGCAAAAGGGACTTGTTCCTTTTGCTGCAAATAAAATCAAATTAAGGAAATTAGTATGAGCAAAGTTATCGGTATAGATTTAGGAACAACAAATTCATGTGTAGCAGTTTATGAGGGTGGTGAAGCGAAAATCATCCCTAACAAAGAGGGTAAAAACACAACTCCTTCAGTAGTTGCGTTTACAGACAAAGGTGAAGTTTTAGTAGGTGACCCTGCAAAACGTCAAGCAATTACAAACCCAAACAAAACAATCTCTTCAATCAAGAGAATTATGGGTCTTATGATGAGCGAAGAAAACGCAAAAGCGGCTCATGACAAAGTAACTTATAACATAGTAAACAAAGATGGAATGGCTGCGGTTGACGTGGCTGGTAAAATTTATACACCACAAGAAATTTCAGCAAAAATTTTGAGCAAACTTAAAGAAGATGCTGAAGCTTACCTTGGTTCAACTGTTACAGACGCCGTCATTACAGTTCCTGCTTACTTCAATGATGCACAAAGAAAAGCAACAAAAGATGCCGGAACAATTGCCGGTTTAAATGTTTTACGTATCATCAACGAGCCTACAGCTTCTGCACTTGCTTATGGACTAGATTCTAAAGCAGAAGAAAATGTACTTGTTTATGACCTTGGCGGTGGAACATTTGACGTTACTGTTTTAGAAATTTCTGATGGTACTTTTGAGGTTCTTTCAACGGATGGTAATGCATTCTTGGGTGGAGATGACTTCGATAATAAAATCGTTGATTACCTAAACGCAGAGTTCAAAAATACACACGGCATTGATCTTAAAAATGACAAAATGGCTCTTCAGCGTTTAAAAGATGCTGCTGAAAACGCGAAAAAAGAACTTTCAAGTTCAACTGAAACTGAGATTAACTTACCGTTTATCACAATGACAGAAGCTGGTCCACAACACCTTGTAATTAAACTTACTCGTGCGAAGTTTGAAGGAATGATTGAAGGTCTTATTAAAGAGACTATTGACCATATTAAAACGGCTATGAAAGAGTCTGGCTTAGACAAAAACGCTATCAAAGAAATCATCATGGTTGGTGGTTCTATCCGTGTTCCATTGGCTCAAGAGATGGTTTCAGCTTACTTTGACGGTAAAAAATTGAACAAAAGTGTTAATCCAGATGAAGTTGTTGCCGCAGGTGCTGCTATTCAAGGTGGTGTTTTAAGAGGAGACGTGAAAGATGTTCTTCTTTTAGATGTTACGCCTCTTTCACTCGGAATTGAAACTTTAGGCGGTGTGGCTACTAAAATCATCGAAAAAGGGACAACTATCCCAGTTAAAAAATCTCAAATCTTCTCAACTGCAGAAGATAATCAGCCAGCCGTAAGTATTTCAGTTGTGCAAGGAGAGAGAGAGTTTGCAAAAGACAACAAATCTTTAGGTTTGTTTGAACTTGGAAACATTGCAGCTGCACCAAGAGGTGTACCTCAGATTGAAGTTACTTTTGACATAGATGCAAACGGTATTTTAACTGTAAGCTCAACTGACAAAGGAACTGGTAAATCTCAATCAATCACAATTTCTGGATCATCTGGACTAAGTGAAGAAGAGATTAACAAAATGGTTCAAGATGCTGAAGCACACAAAGCAGAAGATTCAAAAAGAAAAGAGCTTGTAGAACTTAAAAACCAAGCAGATGCTCTGATTGCTCAAACTGAAAAATCTTTAGTTGAAATGGGTGATAAACTTGACGCAGAAGAAAAAGCAAAAATTGAGTCCGCAATTAGTGAACTAAAAGATATTCTTAAAGATGAAAACGCAACAAAAGAGCAAATCGAAGCAAAAGTAAAAACTTTAACTGAAGCTTCTCATAAAATGGCTGAGCAAATGTACAAACAAGAGCAAGGCGGTGAAGCAGATCAAGCTGACACTAAAAAGAAAAAGCAAGATGACGATGTCATCGATGCAGAGATAGAATAAGCTCTATCTCTCACAATTTAGAGTAGATTATCTACTCTAAATTATTTAAAATCTTCCTTTGCTTTTGCCTGAGCACCATCAAACTTCATAATCTCTCCACCGTAAAGTTTCTGAAATTTTTTCGCTTCTTCTGCATCCGCAAAAGCATATTTACTTACACGACTCATAGTTCCGCGTTTTGAACTTCCTACTACATAATACGCATTGGCTATAGATATAAATTTGAGTGAAGCCACATCTACAACCCTTGGATTTTTAAGCGTTACACCCTCTCCTAAATGTTCTTCCAGACAATGGATAGAGCAATACTGCAACTCTTTACCCTCATGTTCTGCCGCATGGCTTGTCTTATAAAACCGCACTAAATCCATACCGCAACGAACACAGTAGCGTTTTTCTTTGCCTTCTTGCAACAAGATGGCATCTTTTTCTGAAACACTTTGAAAAAGCACCTGCTTTGGACTCATACTATTGTGCGAACCACAACTTGACATCAATATAACCAAAAACGCAAGACCTATAAATTTAATCATTCTCTTTCCTTAGTGTTTTTATAATACTATCTCCAATACATTACAAAAGTGTTAAATATTGAAAGTTTTACACTGTTATTGTATGAAAAAATGCATCACATGAGCTATAAATGAAAGATAAATTACTACATTATGTAAAAGAGACCCTCCTTTTTCTTCTTGTAATGACCCTATTGGCAAATATTCTCAGCCTTTATAAAAGCACCGATTTAAATAAAAAACCGCTTTTTCTTCATGAGTTATCACTACTTGATCAAAAAGAGTATAAGTTGCCATCAGAAAAACCGCTTCTGTTACATTTTTGGGCAACATGGTGCCCGACTTGCAAACTCGAAGCAGATAATATTCAAAGAATCTCAGAGCATTATGAAGTGCTTACAATTGCTGTAAAATCTGGAAGTGATGAAGTAATTAAACAGTATCTTCAAGAGAGAGGATTTGATTTTAATGTTTTAAACGATACAGAGGGGAAAATATCTCAAGAGTTTAATATCACTGCGTTTCCTACTACATTTATATATGATAAAAACAAAAATCTTCTTTTTAGCGAAGTTGGATATACAAGCAGCTTTGGGCTTTATTTGAGAATGTGGTGGGCAAGCTTCTAAAAAGTTTAGCTCATGTAAAACTACATGAGCTAAAAGAGTTAGCCTTTAATAGATACGGCGTACGCTTTATCTGATAAAGGTACCCATGGGCGTTTAATGTGTTTTGGACGACGGATTGTAGAATTTGCATCCAATCCACGAGTCAGTTGATCTCTCCATCCTTGATATACTTTAAAGTTATTATCATAATTTACAAAGATATCACCAATTTTATCACCAGCTTGTGCAGGTTCTAAAATAACTTTTTGGTGCCAACAGTGCATTCCAGAAACAGGGTCTGGATGTGGAGCTGCTACGGCATTTTGCCATGAACCACTGAGTCCATCCCACCAGATATTGCCACTGTCTCTGTTATAATCTTCAAATCTTTTCGTATGAAATGGTTTAATTCCAGAAACATATTTCAGTTTGCCCTCTTTTCCATCCATCTGAAGTTCAGCAGTTGGAACACCAAAACTGTTAAGACCTGAAGTACCATCATAATCTTCTATTTTGATTTGTGCGCCTTCTTTACCTACATTATCAACTGTAGCAGCCATAAATTTAGGATTATTCATATTCCGCGCCACTGGTTGAGAATCTACTTTACCATCTGTTACCCCATTTGGAATAGTCACAGAGTTTACAAGTTTCCATCTACCGCCATGGTGTGAGCAAGCAAGAGTTCCTGGAAGAACACCTTCAGTCGGAACAGCCATAGCAACAAAATAACCAGAATCAAGTCCGGTAACACTATCCACAATTTTAACACGAATTGCATCACCGCGTTTGAAACCTTGACGCGCTGCATCTGGAGTTGAAATCCAGATAGGGTCGTGATTTTGTGAAATCTCCATTAAGTGCTTAGAGTTTGCAGAACGCGTATGAATATTATACGGCAGACGGAAAACAGTGTTAAGCGCATAAGAGTTTTTTTCGCTCATGTACGAGTGATTTACATGCGATACGATATGTGGCATCGCTTTTTTCTCTGCATCATCTCTTGGATAGAATGGAATTGCGTATTCTGGCCATTTCCAATCATCAGCCATCCACTCACAGAAGAAGTCAAGTTTTTTATCAAGTGTTGCAAAACCTTCCATTTTCTTACCGTCTATCTCAATACCGATAGGTTTTTTTACTCCATGATGTTCCACAGACATAACACCCGTGCGGCTATTTGTTGTAACATCATGTTTAGGATATTTATGACCATGAGAAATATAATTCTCACCATCGTCTTTGATTTCACGTTCTTGTGCAGAATAGATATTATTCTCTTCCATCCATGCACCATGATCTCTTAAATACTCATATACAGGATACTCTGCGTTTTTGTATCTTGTATCCGCCGTAGCTGTAGCTTTGAGATTTGGTAAGTTATCACCAAACGCAGCATCATACCACTCCGCAATAGTAACTGGTTTACCTGGATTCTTTTTAGATTCCCACATCTTTTTGATACCGAGTTTTCCTGTTGGATCAATATAGTTTACACACATATCAAACCAGAACTCATTCTCTTCCCAAACCTCACCAAGACCAGCTTTAATGTGTGCTTCAAGTGTAGCACGGTTAGGATTTTGAGGTTTCCAGCCCGCTTTTTCTAGCGCAACTCTCATAACCGGTTGACGGAATGATGTCCAACGTGCAGGCATAGTTGCCTCAGAGTGTTGGTCATGTCTCTCACCCGCAAGTCCAACTGGAAGGATATAATCCATATACCAGTTTGTCTCACTCCATACAGGAGAGAGATTCATAGTAAGCTCCATCTTTGACTCATCTTTGAGAGTGTCAATCCATCTAAAACCATCTGGATTAATCCAAACAGGATTATACATACGAGGAATATAAACTGAAAGTTTTTGAGGCACGCTTAAGCCTTTTGCTCTCCATTTATCTTGCCACTGTGTATCACTTAAGAGGTGAGGTAAAAGGTACGACATTTCATATGTAGAGAGTGGCCATTCTGGTGGCCAAGTTAGTTCATTATAAACATCTACTTTAGGAATATCTGCACCACGCATACCTTGTCCTACAGTAGCAGAACCACCTTTACCAGATACTGATATAACATGCCAGTGGTGGAAGAATGTGCCACCCTCTGGTCCGATAGCCCCACGAAGCGCAAGTGAGAAGTAACCTGTTCTACCACTCATCCAACCACCACGGTTACCCGCAGCAGCAGCACGCCAGAAATATGAAGAAATAGATGTACCAGCCCAGATAAACATATCATAAAGTGCTTCGAGTTTATGCGCAGGAACATGCGTCTCTTTTACTGCGTACTCAAGTGTATAGGGAGCATACAACTCTTTCATCATACCCATAAAAGCATTAAAATCATTTCCTGTAGGCACTTTAGAGATATACCCTTTTTCAACCATAAACTCTAGATACTTTTTATTATCAAGCATCACTTCCCAGTTAATCCATTTTTTCACAAATGCTTTGTTAACTTTGTCTTCATTGAGCATTCTTTGTGCTAAATAAAGATAGATAACCGGTTCAGTTCCCGGCCATGCTGCAATCCAAAGATCTGCCATACCCGCTGAGTTTGAGAGACGAGGATCCATAACAACCATCTTTGCCCCTTTTGCTCTTGCATCTGCGATAAACGAAGCCGATTGCTGAAAATAGTGACCCGCATCTGCCGCATGAGATGAGTTAAGGAAAATAAGTTTCGCATTCGCCCAGTCTGGTGATGTTCTATCATCATTTGCCCATTGGATTGTCGGTGTACGACCATTTGCTGAACAAATATTTGTATGTGAGTTGTATGCATCAAGACCAAGTGTATGCCAAATTTTTGGAACAAATCCATTCTCATTTGGACGACCAATATGGAACATAACTGATTTTCTAGAAAGCTCATCGCCTTTTTCAATCGTATCTCCCATTTTTTTACCGATGGTAGTCATCGCTTCATCCCAAGTTGTACGAATCCATTTACCTTCACCACGAGCAGAGCCAGGAGCACGCTTAAGTGGGAATGCTATACGATCTGGATCATACATTTGTGACTGTGCAGCATACCCTTTTGCACAGTTACGACCACGAGAAGCTGGGTGCAATGGGTTACCCATATATTTTTTAACTGTAAAAGTTTTTTTGTCAATCCAAGCCGTCAAACCACAAGAAGCCTCGCAGTTTGAACACGCCGTAGGTACTATCATATAATCGTTTACTTCGATACCATCAGGATTTGATTCGCTTCTTACTCCTTTACGGTCGATACCACCGCGTTTCCAGTCATCTCCATCAAGCTCTTTAAAATCATTCCACTCTTCCATTGGCGGATAAAATGATAATGAGTCTGGAGTATTTGTAAATTTGCTTTGCTCAACAGATTCTGCAAGCACATCTGTCGTAAATACACCCTTAGCAATAGCGGCACCCGCTACAGTAAACGCAGCGCCTTTTAAAAATGTTCTTCTACTTTGTAAATACATTAATATTTCTCCTTAACTCATTGGTAATAATTGTGGAATCATCAGCCAAACATGTTTAACTAACCACAGACCTGCTAACGCAAAAATTGCTGCAAGTTTTAAAATTGATTCAGATTTGCTCGCACGGCTCAGTAAAATGAATAGCATAGGTAAAAGATAAGCTACCCATTGACCTAACCAAAACATAACTGTATATGGTCCATCACCTTTGATGTATTCTAGAACTGCTGCAACTTCTTCAGCTTTCATTGGACCAAAAATATACTCTGCCATATAAAGCGTAAATGACATAAATGCACTAAGTCCCAAAACAACACCTAAAGTTTTTTTCGCTTCATAGCCTAATTTTGAGCCACCAAGTAAAATCATAAACGCAGAACCAGAAAGAAGTGCTGCAAGAATCATTTGTGCAGATTCTGTTGGCATTTGCCATAGTTCACGTGCTGTACACTGTGACATAAGAGCTGCCGTATAAAGTGTAACAGGAATAGCTAGAATAGTCACCCATGTTAATGTCTTATCAAACGCAACATTGTCTTTTTTGATAAAAGAGAGAAACGCAAGTAAAAACAATAAGCCTACAAATAACGTCGCCATCCATGCACCGATAGTAATCGCTGAATTTAAATGAGGATAGAAAAATATATGCCACATTCTAAACGGCTGATGTAAATCTGCCAATGTAAAGAGTAAGAATATATGAATAAATATAATCGACACTACAGTCGTAGGAAATCGTAAACTAGCTGCCTGTTCAGGATGTTTTCTAAGCAATAAAAATAGCATAAAAATCACACCAGTCCCGATGCTTTTTGCCCACATATTTACAGTAACCAACCAAGGCCAAACAGTACCTGGAATCGCTACATCTAAAGTAACTACAGCATTTGTTGCTGCTAATATTTCATGTACAGCCATTAGTGGTGTCCTCCTACTGGAAGTGTTGTAATGTTGTTAAAGAGTGAATGTCCCTCTATTCTATGAGAGGCAAGTGGATTTAGTGTTACATTACCGCCACCTACATAATAATGATGAGGGTTTGTACCTTTTTCAGGTTTACGCACTTGAATATTTCCTTGATTTTTCGTAATATACTTTGAAATATTTGACATTGGGTCATCTAAATCACCAAAAATATTTGCCTGAACAGGACACGCAACAACACAAGCTGGCATCATAGAAGAAGCAACACGGTGCGCACAGTATGTACATTTATCTGCTGTTTGCGTTTGAGGATCTATATAGATAGCGCCATAGGGACAAGCCATAACACAGCCAGCACAACCGATACATCTCTCTTTATCGATATTTACGATACCATTTTCAAGATAATGTAATGCAGATACCGGACAAATTCTTTCACATGGTGCATTTTCACAATGATTACATCTAAGTGGTGTAAAAGTTCTTCTTGTCTCAGGAAAAGTTCCTACATCTACATATTTTACACGAAGTCTCCATGTACTAAGTGGTACTTCATTTTCCACTTTACATGCGATCTCACATCCTTTACATCCCATACACAGATGTAAATCAACTAGGAAACCTAATTGCATATATTCTCCTTTAGCCTTTTTATAAACGGCAAATTGTTTAGATTGATAACTACGACTAATCTGTTTTAAAAGAAGCCCTTATGCTTTGTGCGCAGGGGTTCTTCATTGTGAAAATAGTATCGAACAAAGCTTAAAGTAGTAATAAATTCGTGACAATTTTTTGATAAGATTCTTCTGTTGAGTAAATTTGAAAATCTAATAATTGTTTGATGAGAGAATAAAAGAGTGCCCATAAAGAATGAAAATTTATGTGTTATATGAGACAGAATGTGTTTATATGAAAAATTTGAAGAGAGGAGTTTATTCCTTCTCTTCTATAAATTCTGATGGAT
>MIBW01000061.1:15130-18426 GCA_001829625.1 Sulfurimonas sp. GWF2_37_8
ATGTAAGCTCTCCTCCCATTTTACCTTGATAAAGAACGCCACCTGCAACAATCGCAAGAAGAACAACAGCAAAAATTTCTACCTTGATTCTTTTTGTAAAACAGCCAAAAAATTTTGCAAGTGCTGTAGCAACCATAGTCATAGTTAAAAATAAACCAAACTCTTTATGCTCTTTTAAAAGCTCTTGCCCCGCTTCTGTGAGAAATATATATGCTTCTTCTCCATCTTCTTTGCCAGTAAAAAATGCTGCAATCATAAAAAGTGCTGCGAATACCATAAAACGTGTTGATATTTTGGACATCAATTCACTAGGCTTAACAAGATATGCTATGCCTAAAACTAAGGAAATGATTGGAAGTGCCACAGCAAAATGGGCGACTGCTGGATGTAACATGTGTACCTACCTTTATATTGAAATATTATAAAAGTATTCTACACATTAAAATAGAGTTATTTCTTATAAAAAAATATTACTTACTCATTCTTACTCTGACAGACTGTTCATGAGCAGTAAGACCTTCTGTGTTTGCGATAAGAGCGCAAGCTTCGCCTATCTCATTTATCGCTTTTTTTGAAAACGCAATGATAGAAGTTTTTTTCATAAAATTTTCCACTCCAAGCGGAGAATAAAACTTTGCCGTTCCACCCGTTGGAAGCGTATGATTTGGACCTGCCACATAATCCCCAATCGCTTCAGGAGTATTGTGCCCCAAAAAAATCGCTCCTGCGTGTTTGATAGCTGGTAAAAGTTCAAAAGGTGAATTCGTACATACTTCTAAGTGTTCAGGTGCTATCTCGTTCATCAGTTTGATTGCTTCATCCATATCTTTTGTGATGATAATTGCTCCGCGTTCTGTAATGGATTTTCTAGCAATCTCTTCGCGAGGAAGTTTTTGGAGCCAATTTTCAAGTTCTATACGAACCTCTTCTGCCAACTCTAGTGATGGAGTAATTAAAATAGAACTTGCCATTTCATCATGTTCTGCTTGAGAGAGCATATCTATCGCTAAGTGATTTGGATTTGCACTCTCATCTGCTAGGATACCTATCTCACTAGGACCGGCTATCATATCGATGTTTACATCACCAAACACCATCTTCTTTGCAGTTGCTACAAAAATATTTCCTGGTCCTGTTATAACATCGACCTTTGGAATATTTTCAGTTCCATAAGCCATAGCAGCGATTGCACTTGCACCACCTACTTTATAAACTTCACTCACTCCGCACAAGTGACAGGCTGCAAGCAAAAGCTCATTAGGCTCATTATCTGGTGTCGGCGTACAAACTACTATTTTCTCTACTCCAGCAACCTGCGCAGGGATTACATTCATTAAAAGAGAAGAAGGATAAGCTGCTTTTCCTCCAGGGATATACAGCCCTGCACTATCAACTGCTGTTACTCTTTGACCTAAAATCGTGCCGTTTTTTTCATCATCAAACCAAGATTTTGGTTTTTGTTTTTCATGATAAACCTTAATTCTATCATATGCAAGGTGCAGAGCACTTTTGAGCTTTGGTTCAAGTGCTTCATAAGCTTTTTGCATAGAGTCAGTGGATATTTTCAAATCATCATCACTTTTTGGTGTCCACTTGTCAAACTTCCCTATATGACGCATAAGCGCTGCGTTTTTTTCATTTTTTATCTCAGAGATTATATTTCCAACGATAGCACTTACATGCTCCATATCCACTTTACCACGACCGAGAAGTTCGTCAAAATTGGCTCTAAAACTCTCATCTGTTGTTTTTACAAATATCATAACTATTTTTCCGTTTTCATAGTATCAAATTCTTCTTTGACAATCGCAAGTGCTTTGAGAAAATTCTCCGCATCTACTGCACCCATAAGCGGCTGAAACATCGGTTCACCGCTTGGAAGCAAAAACCAAAGTGTCGGCGTACCTGGTCTCCAAAGTTCTTGAGGAGTAAAATCATTTTCATCTGTATAAGAAACGATTGAGACAAAATCTCTACTCAACGCCTCAATAACTTTTGCATCCTTAAATGTTGTTTCTTCAAGAATAACACAGTATTTACACGTATGACGGGAAAACACAAACAAAACGGGCTTATTGACTTTTTTTGCTGTTTCAACTCCGCTTTTAAAATCTTTTGCCCACGGAATCTCTGCTCCCATGAGCGAAGCAGCGAATGTTATTACTAAAAATACAAATATTTTAACCATCTTTTTTTACCTTTTTTACCTTCTTTAAAATTTCTTTAGAACACTCTTCAAGGCTCTTATTTGTAACATCTATAACTATATCTGCAACTGCAAGATAGTCTGGTCTGCGAAGTTCGTAGAGTTTTTTTGCTGCTTCCAAATCATCAAGCAAAGGTCTTTTTTTGAGTTTGCTTTTTGCGTTTGGATGTTCTTCGATACGCTTAAGAATCTCTTCAAAAGGGGAGTCCAACAAAACGACAGTACCTATTTTTTTAAGGTTTTTTACTTTATAAAAGCCGCCGCCGGTAGAAATAAGACTATTTTTAACACTTTTTTCAAGCCAAAGAGCAATATTTTTTTCCAGTTCTCTAAAATATGCTTCACCTTCCTGCTCAAAAATCTTTTTAATTCTTCTGTTTTGCATACTCTCAATCAAATCATCTGTATCAATGGCAATATAACGAGAATTTTTCAGAATTTCCCTTGCTACACTTCCTTTGCCAACGCCCATAAACCCAATCAATACAATGTTTTTCATACTTTACCTATCTCTAAATTTCCCTGCCATTATATAGAAATAATATAAATTTGTTATTTAAACAGCTTTTAACTATAATTTCTCAACTTTTATGACTGGATAGATTATGAAACAACAAAAATATATCACACTTGGTTTCGCAAGTATCGGCCTTGCAGTTACACTCTTTTTTTCTAGCACTTTATTTGCCAAAGAAGAAGCTGCAAAACAAAGCACTGAAGCTTCCCGACTTGAATCTTTAGCAAAATTTACAAAGGTTATCAGTATTGTTGAGCAATACAATGTAGATGATGTAACGATAGAAGAACTTATGGATAAAGCACTTAAGGGGATGCTTACAAACCTTGATGCACATTCCAATTATCTTTCTCAAGAAGACTACAAAACACTCAAAGTGCAAACCGAAGGTGAATTTGGCGGACTGGGTATAACCGTCGGCATGCGCGATGGTGCACTCACTGTTATAGCACCGATTGAAGGAACTCCAGCAGACAAAGCTGGACTCAAGTCAGGCGATATTATTCTCAAGATAGACAATGAGTCAACAATAAGTATGACTATTGATGATGCTGTTTCTAGAATGAGAGGTAA
>MIBW01000061.1:18492-18649 GCA_001829625.1 Sulfurimonas sp. GWF2_37_8
AGTTAGAGCCATCATTACTATCGAATCCGTTTATGCAAAAACGATAGGAGATGAGTTACTGTACATCCGTGTGACAAGTTTTGATAAAAAAGTAGCAGAAGATGTAACAAAAGAGATAAACAAAAGAAAAGCAACAACAAAGGGTATTGTTCTTGAC
>MIBW01000061.1:18655-24956 GCA_001829625.1 Sulfurimonas sp. GWF2_37_8
AATAATCCTGGTGGCCTTTTGGACCAGGCTGTTGACTTAGTGGATCTATTTGTAGATGAAGGAGATATCGTCTCTCAAAAAGGAAAAAACCAGATTGACCAAAAAACCTATAAAGCATCCAAGCAAAAAACAATCACGAAAGTTCCTATGGTTATTCTAATCAACGGCGGAAGTGCAAGTGCATCAGAGATCGTAAGTGGTGCGCTTCAAGACCATAAACGCGGAGTTTTAGTCGGTGAAAACACCTTTGGCAAAGGAAGTGTGCAGGTTGTTCTTCCTGTGACTGAGACAGAAGCGATAAAACTCACCATAGCAAGATACTATCTTCCAAGCGGACGTACTATTCAGGCTGTAGGCGTTAAACCTGATATTGAAGTTTTACCAGGTGAAGTTAAAACAAATGGAAATGATTTTGCCATCAAAGAAGCTGATTTGAAAAAACACCTTGAAGAAGAACTCGACAAAATTGATGAAAACAACGGCGTTTCACATACAAATAAAGAAGATAAAAAAGATAATAAAGATATAATCACGCCAGAAATGCTCAACAAAGACGTTCAACTCAAAGAAGCTGTTAGCATCATAAAAGCTTTAGTAATCATGAAAGGATAAATGAATATGGAAAAAAGAGAGTTACTTTACGAAGGAAAAGCAAAAAAGTTATATTTAACTGATGATGCAAATTTGGTTATCTCAGAATTTAAAGATGATTTAACTGCGTTTAATGGTGAAAAAAAATCAAGTGAGGCTGGAAAAGGCGCACTCAATAACAAAATTTCTACCGAACTTTTTAAACTTTTAGAATCTAAAGGTATTCCAACTCACTTTGTGAAGATGCTTGATGACAACCATATGTTACATAAGAAAGTTAATGTTATCTTGATTGAAGTTATCGTTCGTAACATCGCTACAGGAAGTCTTTCTCGTAACCTTGGTATAAAAGATGGAAAAATACTTCCTTTTACTCTTGTAGAATTTGACTTCAAAAATGATGCTCTGGGTGATCCAAAACTCAACGATCAGCATGCACTTATTTTAGGTTTGGTGGATTACCAGGATGAGCTAGACAAACTTCGCCGTATGGCAAGAGAGATAAATGAAATCTTAAAACCGTACTTCGCAGATAAAGGTCTCAAACTTGTAGATTTTAAACTGGAGTTTGGAAAAGATGCGAATGGAAATATCATCCTTATTGATGAAATCTCTCCTGATAATTGCCGTTTCTGGGATATGGAAACTGGTGAAAAAATGGATAAAGATAGATTCCGTCAAGGTCTTGGCGGACTCACTGTTGCATATGAGCAAGTATTAAATAGAATTTTAGGAAAATAATCAATGAAAGTAATCGTAAACGTATCTTTAAAAGCTGGTGTTTTGGACTCTCAAGGAAAAGCAGTGCATCATGCACTTGACTCTTTGCACTTTGAAGGTGTCAGTGATGTTCGTGTTGGAAAACAGATAATATTCAAACTTGACACGCAAGATGAAGTAAAAGCAAGAAAAGATGTTACACAAATGTGCGAAGATCTTTTGGCAAATACAGTTATCGAAGATTATCAAATAGAGCTTATCAAATGAAAGTAAGCATACTTCAATTTCCTGGCACAAACTGTGAGTATGACACACAAAATGCTTTTGAACAACTCGGCGCTACGACAGAGATAGTGTGGCACAAGTCTGAAACTATCCCCGTAGATACAAACCTTTTAGTTGTTGCAGGTGGTTTTAGTTATGGAGATTATCTCAGAAGTGGTGCAATCGCCAAATTTAGTCCTGTAATGAAAGCTGTAAAAGAGTATGCGTCTCAAGGCGGTAAAGTGCTCGGTATTTGTAACGGTTTTCAGGTTTTAACAGAGTCAGGTCTGCTTCCTGGTGCACTAAAACGCAACGAAAGTCTTCACTTTATCTCAAAACACCACACGCTTAAAGTGGTAAATAATGACAATGTTTTTTTAGAAAACCTTAACGAAGGTGATGTTGTCAACATTCCTATCGCACACCATGATGGCAATTTTTATATCGACCAAGAAGGCTTAAAAGATTTGTATGCCAACAATCAAGTCCTTCTAAAATACTCCGATGCACAGGGAAATGACAAAAATCCAAACGGAAGTGTTGACTCTATCGCAGGTATCTGCAACAAAGAAAAAAATGTTTTTGGATTAATGCCACACCCTGAGCGTGCAATGGAAACAATACTTGGCTCAAATGATGGAGCAAAAATGTTGCTAGGATTTTTAAAATAGTGAGCAAAATACTTCTTTTACTTCTTCTCTTTTTTACCTCACTTGTAGCGCAAAAAGTTCTTTATTTGAGTTATAGTGATGTCCCAAAAAGAGTTATCAAGGGTGAGGTTTTTACAATAACCATCAAAGCACTCTCAACCATGGAAGACCTTGAAGAGATTCAATATGATTTTTCACAACAAAGTGGTGTAGAAGTTTTAAATGATATGCCGCACCGAGAGAAAAAAGGTAAATATTTTTATGATACTTTTTATCTCATTGCAACTACAGAAACAGCAAAAACACCTGATATTCAAGCTACCTTAGTTGCAGATGAAGAGTATGAACCTTCATTTTTATCTGGTATGGCTTTGGATATTTTTTCACTCAATCCCCCTAAAAACTTCTCAAATATTATCGCAGACAACTTTGAGCTTGTAGAATATAAAACAACTTCTTATGATCATGACCATAATATTATCGTCTTCGTAGCTCAAGCGGATAACAGTGCTATAGAAAAAATGCATTTTAAAGAGGTTTTTAAACAAGGGATAGAATCTGTTAAAAAGTCTTATACACACTCAAAAATCACTTACTTTATTGTAGTAGATAAAAAAATAGAAAACTTTTCATTTTCTTACTTCAACTTGCAAAAAAACAAATTTTTAACTGTTAGTATTCCAGTAATCGTAGATGAAGATAGGGTTACAACACAAACCGATTTAAAACCGCAAGACCAATCACATGATCAAATCAAAATCATTCTAGCAATAGCTGCTACGGGTGTTTTTGCGATTTTTATTTTTTGGAGAAAAAAATACTCTTATCTTATTTTACTGCTTGTGCCTATAGTATATATTGTTTATATGAATAAACCTTCTGCGAAAGTCTGTATTAAAATTGGGGCAAATATACGTTTGCTTCCTGTTTATAACGGAACAATTTTTGAGACAACTAATAAAGAGAGTGATTTTGTTCAAGATGGAACTGTTGGCGATTTTATAAAAATTGAACTTCCAAATGAACAAATTGGCTGGGTGAAAAATGAAGATACTTGCGCACGTTAGTTGGCTCTATGCCACACTCATCATCTTTACAGCACTTACGCTCTCCATCCTGCTCTACCCTATTGTCCCAAGACCTTATGCCAGAAAAATATCTTCTTGGCTGATTCGTATCACAACCTTTTATTCTGTTATGATAGAGGGTAAAGAAGACCCTAATGTACAAATGTTTATGCTCAATCATCAAAGTGACCTTGACATCGGTATCATGGAAACATCTTCAAGCAAAGATTTGGCATGGGTAGCGAAAAAAGCACTTTTTGATGTCCCTTTCTTTGGACTTGCTCTCAAACTACCCCAAGATATCGCGATAGAAAGAGAAAGCAAAACCTCACTCATCACACTTTTGCGTGCGGCAAAAGATAGACTCGACAAAGGAAGAGTTATCACGATTTTTCCAGAAGGAACACGCTCTACAAATGGAAAAATACTTCCATTTAAAGCAGGAGCAAAAGTAATAGCCGATAAATACCACCTTCGTGTACAACCAGTTGTACTCATGCAATCTGCAAAATATTATAATATCAAAGAATTTTTTTACCTGCCAGGTCGTATAAAAATCATCTATATGGATGCCTTTACAGCGGATAAGGAAGACCCAAATTGGCTGAATGAACTAAGAATAAAAATGCAAAAGGTTTATGATGATGAGCTGGCAAACAATCCTCGCCATAGGTAGTGGTGGTTTTATCGGAGCAGTGCTTCGAGTATATCTCAACGGACTTATATCACACAAAATTCCTCATGATTTGCCCTATGGCACACTCGGAGTAAATCTCTTAGGAAGTTTTTTAATGGGTCTGCTTATGGCATACTTTATGTACACAAACTTTTTTTCACTCCATGCAAAATCTTTTTTATCAACGGGTATGCTTGGAGCGTTTACAACCTATTCAACATTTGCCTTTGAGTCGCTTTTACTTTTACAAGGCGGGCATCTGCTTTTGGCTGCGTTTAACGTCTCACTAAACGCAGTGGGAACTATTGTTATGGCAGGTTTTGGTTTTTATGCAGGCAAGTATTTAACACACTCCTAAAGTGTTATTATCTCATCTGCGCACCACTTTGCAAGCTCCATATCATGTGTGATGAGTAACATTCCCATTTCTCCTAGATTTTCTACAAGCATACGCATAACTTCAAGTTGTATAACATTATCAAGCGCAGATGTTGGTTCATCAAGCAGTAAAAGAGAGGGTTTCATAAGCATTGCTCGTAAGATAGAAGCCCGCTGAAGTTGTCCACCAGAGAGCTCATGTGGCAGTTTATGTAAAAATGCCTCATCCATACGTAACTTCTTGAGATAAAACGCAAGTTCGTCTATTTTTGCCACATCTTTTATCTGCCCCAAAAGAGTATAACTTGGATGAAAAGAGCTGTAGGGATCTTGAAAAACTTCAGAATATTTTGAAGCATCTATACTGCCTCTGAGTGGTTTGAGATTTGCAACGATTAGCTCAAAAAGTGTACTTTTTCCCGCTCCGCTTGCCCCGACTATAGCTTTTATCTCTCCTTGTTTAAGCGATAAAGAGAGTCCATCAAAAAGAAGCGTATCTTTTGTATATCCAAAGGAGAGATCTTTTATCTCAAGCACACTTTTTAGCAAGATTTAATTCTTTGCCAATGTTTGGTAGTTTTTTGTGAGTTCTTTATAAAGCATATCAGGTTTTATATTTGTGTTTTCTTCCCAGATTCTTTTCATAACAACATTATCTTCTTCACCATTCCAGATTTTTATATAACTTCCATCTTTGTATCCATTGTCCTGACGAAATTGGTTGAGAATATTTTTACCCACATAAAGTCTGTAGAGTCTCTCCAAATCTAAACCGCTCAAAAGCACTAAATCAAAAAAGTTTTCTAAAAGTGCTTCGAGTTCAAGTTCTCCTTTTTCAAGTGTAAGAAACATCAACTCTTCCACTTTTGCTATGACTCTCTCTTGATCTGCAAAATTTTCATTTTGATGAGAAATTTTCTCAAATCCAGAAAGTTTTGATACATTGATAGCAAGTGCCTCTATCGTGCCACGTGATGTTTTTGTGTAGTTTTCTATGGCCAAAGAGATAATAAAGTGCCAAACATCAATAACTTCTATTTGAAGATTCGCCCAATCTGGCTCTTGATCGATATTTTTCCAATGTTTCCATGAAAAACTATCAATCATCTCAGCACATTCCATATAGATACATCTACGCCAGTTGATGATTTTTTTATTTTTTGTGATTCCGCTTGTCCACTCTGCGCCGTTTGTGGCTTCATTGAGTTGTGCCTGAAGTTCTAACATAAGCAATAATTTATCCATTTTTTCTCTCTTTATAATATGTCACTTATTTTAGCGAATATGATAAAATACTCCACTTAAATCGAAGTGTTATCTTCTCTTTTAGCTGCGTTTCACTCCGTAATCTTGACCTATTCGATATTTTATTCCGACATCATCAGCTAAAATCTCACTATGCTACAACAATATAAAGATGCCATAGAAAAAACAAACATCATATCCAAAACAGATACTGAGGGTATCATCACTTTTGTCAATGATGAATTTTGTGCGATTTCGGGATATACAAGAGCTGAGTTGCTTGGCAAAAATCATAATATTATCCGACATCCTGATGTTGATGCTCACAAATTTAGACTGCTTTGGGAAACGATAAAAAAGAAAAATATCTACAAAGGCACTGTCAAAAATCGTACAAAAGAGGGTTCATCTTTTTATGTAAATACAACCGTAATCCCTATTTTAGGTGAAAACGCAGAGATAGTAGAATATATAGCTATCCGATACGATGTGACAAAAGAAGTAATTTATAAACATGAGCTACAAAAAAAAGAGACAGAACTCGAAGAGCTCAACAAAAATCTTGAAAAAAAAATAGAAGAAAAAACAAAAGAACTTCAAGAACTCAATCTCACCCTTGAAGCCCGAATAGAAGATGAAATCAAAAAAAATGAAGTCAAACAACAAGTAATGTTTTGGCAATCAAGATTTGCAAGTCTCGGGCAGATGCT
>MIBW01000061.1:24984-29276 GCA_001829625.1 Sulfurimonas sp. GWF2_37_8
ACCTCATCCTTTTTAATATCAAAAAAGCGGCTCTGTACGATGATCATGTGCGTGTATGTATCTATCATGAGCAGAGCAAACTCCTTATCAAAAATATGTCAAACACCATTGAAGATTTTACAAATTTTTTTAAGCCTAATAAAGAAAAAGAGTATTTTGATGTAGTAAAGTGCATCGAAGAGTCTGTACATATTTTGGATGCACTTATAGAAAAAGAGTTGTTAAGGATAGATATTGAAAGTGCAAAAGGCATCATGGTGCTTGGTATCCCCAATGAACTCTCTCAAGTAATCATCAACCTCCTTAAAAATGCCAAAGACGCTTTTGTATGTAACAGTATCTTAATCCGCGAGATACACATAAGAGTTAAAAAAGAAGAAAAGTGTGTTCACATCGAGATAAAAGACAATGCGGGCGGTATCAAAGAAAAAGATATCTATAAAATCTTTGAACCTTACTTTACAACAAAACACGCCTCTCAGGGAACAGGTCTTGGTCTTTTTATGTCCAAGATGATTTGTGAGCAAGGATTTAACGCTTCTTTGGATGTAAAATCCAAAAAAAACACAAGCACATTTTACATAAAAATTCCACTAGAAGAAAAAAATGGACAATAAACAAAACATATTTTGGATAAAAAACAGAGTTCTAAAAGAGCTAAAAGTTCTGCTTATAGAAGATGAAGCGAAACTCTCTTTACTCTTAAAAAACGCTATCGGAGAGTATTTTTACAGTTTTACCACTGCAAGCGACGGTGAAGAGGGCTTGAAAAAATTTAAAATTATATCTCCAGATATCGTTATCACGGATATCATGATGCCAAAACGCAGCGGTCTTGAAATGGCAAAAGAGATGAGAAAAATAGAACCAAATCTTCCCATTATCATCTTAAGTGCCTTTAGTGAAACTGAAAAATTTCTCAGCGCAATTGATATCGGTGTCACAAAATACTTTATCAAACCTTTTGACCCTGAAGAACTTCTAAGCTATATCATAGAGATTTCACAAAAAATGGAGAGTAAAAATATCCAACTCAAAGATGGTTTTACCTTTAACCAAACAAAACTCTCCTTGTACAAAGACGGCCGTTATATTTCTCTCACAAAAACGCAAAACAGATGCATACAACTTTTACTGCAACATGCAAAAGAGGATAAAAAAACTCTCGATAGTACAAAAATAAAAGAGAACCTCTGGCCACAAGAAGAAGTCAGTGATGAGAAAGTGAGAACATTTATAAGACGACTCAGACAAAAAACTTCCCAGATGCTCATTCAAACTGTTAGAGGTCAAGGCTACTACATCAAATAGTCCATAATTGTTTGCTCAGAGAAGAGATAACTTTTTTAAAACTCTCATCATCAAAATCCAAGACCTCCAGACCAAAAAAATGAACACCAAATAAACTTTTTTCATACTCAAAACTGCTATTTTTTCTTGCAAGAAGTTTTATTTTTTGCCCTGTTTGAAGGTTTAGTAAAAACCATAAAGCAAGAAAATCTTCTGAGTATTGATTGAGCACTTTTTGAGCATACATTTCAAAATCTCCATATCCACTCTCTTCATACATTGCGATAATAAGATTTAAAAGAGTATGGAGATGTTGCAACGGAACCATAGAAAAGATCATTCTTCCCACAGATTTTCCTTTGGTATGTTGTGCCCCTAAAAATACTCGCGCACCTCCTTCGGCATTGCCGAAGTTGTTTGTTCTGAGTCCTATCAGCCCGATATCTGAGTGTTGATGTCTTGCGCACCCTTTTGCACAGCCAGAAAACCCGACTAAGATTCGGTGTTTTAAAATCTTCTCAAGCGGCAAATATGATGTTTCGTCTTTGATATTCCAGTACGAATAGGGACAATATTCACTCCCTGCGCACGCCAATATCGTTGCGTTTTTATGTGCTGGAGCAAAAGCTGTATCTGCCTCTTTTAGACCCAAAAGATAGATATTATGATCTATACCCAAACGGATAGCAGCATCATGTTCGCTTGCATATTGTGCAATGCAGTGCATCTGCGCTGCGTTTAGGCGGGCAAAATCCGTCTGATAGCAAAAAGCATAACTTCCGTCTTTGAGTCTTTGACATTCGTTAAACTTTGCTTTTTCCAAGATAGTTTGCCCTGCGTTTTGAAAAGGTTTTTTATACTCATTTTGGATATATGCTTTAAATTTCTCGATTCCTATATTTTCTAGCATATAGAAGAGTCGCGTTTTTAAGCGTGAACCGCGTGAACCGTGTAGAAAAAACGCTTCGATAAACGCAACAAAAAAGTCGCTTACTTCACTTGTTTGCAAAAAGATATCTGCGTTTTGAGCCATCTCAGAGTTTTTACCTCCCATATAAACATTAAAACCAAAAATATTCTCTTTTTGTGCCAAAGCAAAATAGAGATCATTTGCAAAAAGTGAGAGGACATTGGCTCTGTTTCCAGAGATACCAACAGAGATACGTCGTGGCAGCATTCCTACATACCGTGGATTTTTCAAAACTCTCTCTTGCATCTGCATAAGGATAGGATAGACCTCTATCTCGCAGAACTCACCGACTCCATCATAAACATCACACACTATATTGCGGACATTATCCCCAAAACTTTGCCAAGTGGTGAGTCCAAGAGCGTTGACTTTATAAAAAACATCTAAGATATTTTTTGCATCAAGTCCATGTAGCTGTAAGCCCGCTCTTGCAGTGAGGATGATATGCAAATCGTACGCACTCACTATCTGTGCAAGTGCGCTAAACTCTTGCGGAGTCAGTCTGCCTGCCGCAATACGCACACGCAGGGTAAAAGCATCTTCCAAAAAATCAGCATTAAAGATACCAAAGTCCTGTAAATAGTATCTATCAGCATCTCCAAGATTGTCAAAATCAAGTGTTGCTATCTGCGGAAAAAAATCATAAGGAGACAAACGAAGTTTATAGCGTTCATATTTATTTATTTTTGTATTCTCCTGCTCCATACATCTTCTCCTTAGATTAAAAAGCGCTATAGTAACAAACGCTCTGCGGTGAGACTATGATATATATCAATAAAATTATCGTATAACTATCTGAAGTTTCTTGCTTAGCAGAGATCTCTCGATACTCCGTGAAGGGCTGTTTATAGCACCGATAGTATTTTTTGTGTCAAGAAAATTCTGCAGATAATATGTTCTATCATAACCTCGAAAAATCAAGTCATCAACAATACGATTGATATCATTTTCATCTAACAAATCACTATGCAGAGTCGTTCGTACTTCAAAATCCATCCCACTCTGCACAAGATAGTCCAAACTCTTTGAAAACGCTTCAAATCTGCCAGAATGTGTTATCGCTTTGAACTTATTTTGTGGCGCTTTATAGTCAAGAGCGACATAGTCCAGCAGTTTTGCTTCACACAAAAGGTACAGATTTTCAAAGTAAGTACCGTTTGTATCAAGCTTGATTTTAAAGCCCAAAGCCCTTATATCTTGACAAAACGTAACCAGCTCATATGCGCAGGCTTCTCCACCTGAGAGCACAACAGCATCAAGCAAACCGACCCGCGTTTTGAGATACACGAGCACATCAAAAAGTGTGTGGTGTCCGTTTGTTGCAAGGACTATATCTGCATTGTAGCAATACTTGCAACGCATATTGCACCCCGCAAACCAAACGATACACGCAAGATGATTTGGGTAGTCAAGATGCGTAAACTTCGTTATATCATAGACAATTTTAGCATTCGACAAACTGCTTTCTTTGTTTATGCTCACCGATTTTCCCCAGATTGAAACTCTCCACTGGTCTATGGTATCCCATCACTCTTGTATAAACCGTACACTTTTGTCTTCTTGTTTTTACCAGTTCCAGTATCTCATTTTTAGACATTTTTGACTCCTTTGTTTTTGTTTGATACGATATTTACGATACTTCCTCATCTAAAATATCATACTCCGCCAATAACTCTGCATCACATTGTGGGCAAAATTCATGTTCTCCTGCGATATAGCCATGTTTTGGGCATACAGAAAAAAGAGGCGTGATAGTTATGTACGGAAGTCTAAAATTTGAAATCACGTTTTTGACAAGTTTTCTGCATGCCTCAGTTGAACTCACCTGCTCATGCATATAAAGATGTAAAACAGTGCCGCCTGTATATTTGCATTGCAACTCATCCTGAAGTTCGAGCGCCTCAAAAGGGTCGGTTGTGAAATCTACGGGAATCTGCGAGGAGTTTGTATAATAGATATTTTCATCCATTCCCGCTTGGATAATAGTATCTCCGTATCTTTTTTTATCCTCTTTAGCGAACCTGTATGTTGT
>MIBW01000061.1:29288-41645 GCA_001829625.1 Sulfurimonas sp. GWF2_37_8
AAAGGTTACCTGTTTCTTCTTGATAAGAGAGCATTTTTTCTCGTATGTGATTTAATATTTCTGTTGCAAACGCAATCCCTTTTGCACTGCTGATATCGTAGCTATCACTGCTAAAATTGCGTATCATCTCATTGATACCATTGACACCGATGGTTGAGAAGTGGTTTTTAAATCCTGGCAGATATCTTTTCGTATAAGGAAAAAGTCCTCTATCATACATCTCTTGGATAAAAACTCTTTTTTTCTCCAGAGTCGATTTTGCAAACTCCATGAGCTGATCGATTTTCTCCATAAGCGCCGCTTTGTCTCCTTTGTGCAAAAAACCTATTCTTGCCATATTGAGTGTCACAACCCCTATACTTCCCGTCATCTCTGCACTGCCAAAAAGTCCACCGCCGCGTTTGAGCAGCTCTCGAAGATCAAGCTGCAACCTGCAGCACATACTTCTTACATGACCTGGCTTATAAGCTTCATCATTGGCAATCAACTCTCCATTTGCATCGCGTTTATATTGGCTGCCGACAAAGTTTTGAAAGTAAGAAGAGCCGACTTTTGCCGTATTTTCAAACAAAATATCCGTATTTTCTCCGTACCAGTCAAAATCCTCCGTGATATTAACCGTAGGAATCGGAAAAGTAAAAGGCTGTCCCGTCTTATCTCCCTGTGTCATAATCTCATAATAGGCTCTGTTTATCTGGTGCATCTCTGGTTGAAAATGCTTATAAGTCATATCTTCAAGTCGTGCGCAACCCCGTTCATGTGCAAGTGCTACAAGTTCTCCATCAAATCTCTCTGCCAAAAAATGTCGCTGTTTTCTTGTTGGAATCTGATCTCTAAGGTCACTCGGCACGCTCCAGTCTATCGTGATATTTGTAAAAGGAGACTGCCCCCAGCGCGCAGGTACATTGAGATTATAGATAAAACTTCTGATAGCTTTTTTTATATCTTTATAGGAGAGTCTATCAGCAAAAACATAAGGTGCAAGATAAGTGTCAAAAGAGGAAAAAGCTTGCGCTCCTGCCCACTCACTTTGAAGTATCCCCAAAAAGTTTGCCATCTGTCCAAGCGCTTCACGAAAATGTTTCGGTGCATCACTCTCAACTCTACCTCTCACTCCGTTAAAACCCTCATCCAAAAGGACACGAAGACTCCATCCAGCACAATATCCCGTAAGACAATCCAAATCATGAATATGATAATCCCCGTTTCTATGGGCATAACCCTCTTCTTTGGAGTAAATCTTATCAAGCCAGTAGTTTGCTATAACTTTACCTGCGGTGTTGTTTACAAGACCTGCGTTTGAGTAGCCTGTATTGGAGTTTGCTTTGATTCTCCAGTCGCTTCCGCTGATATACTCTTCTATGGTTTGGGTTGAGTTTATATACGTCGTATCTGCATCAAGCAAACTTTCACGCTGCATCTTGTGCATATGGCGATAGAGCATAAAAGAACGCATCACTTCAAAATATCTTGCTTTGTAGAGTTCTTTTTCTATCAGGTCCTGAATATCTTCAACTGCAATAACTCTTTTTCTGCGCAGGATTTGAAGTACATTAAAAAACACAGAACTATCATAAGCAATATGCTCACTCGCAAATGCTTTTTTGATCGCATCTTCGATTTTAAAAGCCATAAACTCTGTCTGTCTGCCGTCGCGTTTTAAAACATTTTCTATCATAATCATCTCCAAATATTTGGGTAGTTTATAGCAAGCGGCGTTAAGGAGCACTAATGATTTCTGTCACATTTACGTCACAAAATCTTGCGTATCAAAGGTTTATCCATTGAGCATATCAAAAGCGTTTTCTATACTCTGCGCTTTTTGGGCGACAAAAAGATAGATAGCGGCGTTGAGTTTTGCAAGTTTGAGATACTCACTTGAAGGGTTTTGCAACTGTTCAAGTGATTCTTCCAATGTGATACTCTCCCAAGATTTTTGGTAGTTGATGCCATAGTGCTGTGGATCAATGATATACTCTTGTACATTCACTCCATCAGCAATCCAAACTCTTCCTTTACTAAAAAGCTCTGGTGTTCCTTCATTTCCTTGTATAAGCGTAAATCTTTTATACCTATCTGCAAAAGTTTCGATATATTTTTTAACATAAGGTTTGTGAAACACCCCTGTAATTGCATATTCACTACCAGCTAAATGCGGCAGTTTTTCGATGGTATTAAAACCTGTCCGCACTCCTAAACGCATCCGTATTTTCGTGAGATTGTGCAACTTTTGAAAATAATCCTTGCGGTCAAAAAAATGACAATTTTCACTTAAAGCTATATTTCTACAAATCTCTTTTATAGTGATACCGCCTTTTGCAGGTTGCTGATCATCCCCCATAAGCACCAAATCCAAAGAGAAATTTTTGAGCAGCTGTGCGACAAGAGGAAAGATATAAGGATTGTTTGTTTTGCCATCAAAGGGATAACCAAGTTCGATAGAGTTTTCAATTTTTATTGGCATGATAGAAGCATCGCAAGCACTCAATGCTCCTCGAAACTCTTCTGTTGTTTCAGGTTTAAGCCTCCATCCAAGCAAAAACGCAGCAATCTCTTCAGGATAAATAGTTTGATCTAAAATTTGCTGCATCGCGTCTTTGGCTTCTTCAAAACTCAAATCCCTGTTTCCTTTAACTCCCGTACCTACAGCATGTATATATTCATGAAAATCCATTGATGTGCCTTTTATGATTTTAAACTCATGTTATCTCAAACTCTTAAACCTTTTCTTGATATAGATTAATAATTTAGCTCCATTTGACATATGTCAAGCAGATAAAGAACGCTATCCTATATAATCAACAACTCAAAATAAAACGCAACTCAGCCTAATTTGTAGGCGTTTTGCCCAAGCAGCAGTATAAAGTAACAGCCTCCTTAAGCTTTTTACTTGTTGATTCAAAGCATTGTTCTGCTGTTTGGTCAAGAAAAATTTTTACTCAAAGGTTACGGCGTGAACGATTTAAGACATTTTTATTTTTTTGACAATCTTTCTCAAGAGCGACTAGCAAAAATAAACTCATTTGCAACACACAGAAAAATGTCAAAAGGGACTATTTTATTTTATGAAAAAGAGCGGCCGAAAGCATTAACGCTCCTCATAGAAGGTGTTTTAAAAGTTTATAAAACAGATCCAAAAAACAATGAAGTCGTTATGCACCGTTTTCGACCTATGTCGCTCATAGCGGAGATGGCTGTTCTTGAAGGTCTGCCCTATCCTGCTTCTGCTGTTTTTGAAACGGATGGGGAAGTGATTCAGATAGATTTTGATCGCTTTAAAAATGAATTTTTAAGCGATCCTGATGTTGCTTTTATCTTTTTCAAATCCCTGTCAAAAAAGATACGTTATCTCGAATCCGTCATCGCACTCAATGTTGTGCTTGACTCTACTGCGCGTCTTGCCAAGTTTATCCATGATACAGATGGTGCCGCACTTGTTGACTATAAAAACTATCAGCTTGCAGAACATCTCCACATGACACCTGAGACACTCTCAAGAGTCTTTCAAAAACTACTCAAACTTGACCTTTTGGAAAAAGATCTCAGCAACAACTATAAGATCAAAAACAAAGAAGGACTCCATGCTCTTACTGATTAAGAGATGCCCTTCTCTTGATAATAATCAACGTTTTTTCTGAAGAATTTTACTAAGATATAAGATCTCAACTCTACGGAAATACAATGTACTTTACAAAAAAACAAAGTTATTTTTTATCCCAACCGCATCAGCCTTTTTTTGTTTTAGGACTTATAAACGCAGTATTTATGATGTCTCTTTTTGCACTAAGCTATAAGGGTCTCGTCACACTTACAATAGATACTTTGAACTTTCATGTCTATTCGCTTCTTTTTAATGTTTTTACAAATCTTTTTATAGGATTTTTATTTACAACTTTTCCAAGATTTTGCCAAACACAAGTGATAGAAAAAGCGTACTATACAAAAATATTTTACGCACAAACTTTGGGTTCTTTTCTTTTTTTTATTGGTTCATTTTCGAGTCATATTTTTCTTTTATTGGCAATGGCAACTCTTTTTGTATCGCATATATTTATCATAGCGAAACTCACACATATTTACAAAACAGGGCATGCGCAGGAGAAGCAAGATCCTTTTTGGATTTTGATTGCCTACTATTATGGTCTGTTTTCTTCCTTGCTTTTTATCCTGCTTGAACTCGGTTTAGAGCTGCAAACACTCGCCATAAATACAGGATTTTACCTCTATATCATTTTTTTGACTTTTAGCGTTGCACAAAGAATGATTCCTTTCTTTTCTCACTCTTATGAGCCAAAAAGTACAAACCTTATAGCCATAGTTTTTACTCTGCTCCTTCTAAAAACCATTGTTGGCTCTTTGGATTTTCCAAGCATAGAGATTCTTGTTGATTTGCTTTTAGCGCTTTATCTGCTTCGAGAATTTATCAGTTGGAAATTACCTCTTTTTAGTTCTCCTGCTATTCTTTGGGTGCTTCATTTAGGACTTTTTTGGCTTCCGATGGCATTTTTTATCTCTGCGTTTACCCATACCTTAGAGCTTTTTTTCGCTCAGGATTTTTATTTTATGGGCGTACATCTTCTTGCTATAGGATTTGTGACAACTATCCTTGTAGGTTTTGGCACAAGAGTCATATTGGGACACTCTGGACAAACGCCTCATGCCGATAGTATCGCTACAAAAATCTTTTGGTTTGTTCAGGTAGTCGTACTTTTGAGGATGCTTGTGAGTCTCAATGTTGCGTTTGCATGGGGAGCTGATTTTTTATTTGAAATCTCTTTGAGTGCTTGGCTTCTTCTCTTCATACTTTGGAGTGCTAGATACGCTAAAGTTCTTGTTTTTGGACATCACATCTCAAAAAAAGGGTAAAAATTGACCTCACATGATCTTCTTATGATACTCGTTATGACTTTTCCTATGTTTATTTTCGCTATTGCGCCGGCTTTAAAAGTCGCCGACTATTTAGAAGAAAAATATGCTATTTCTGAAACACAAAAACGCATCGTTATGGTGGGTGGCACTTTAAGTGTCTCTCTTATTCTTGCTGCGTTTTTACAACTTTATTAGGAGTAAATGATGCGTTTTTTACCTCTGTTAGCACTTTTTTATGGAGTTCTTTTTGCCACACCTATAGATGAAGCACTGCTTGCGTTTCGAGCAAAAGAGTATTCCAAAGCATTTTCACTCTATGAGCATGAAGCAAAACAAGGCAATCTTGAAGCGCAAAACGCACTCAGTTATCTCTACTTTGCAGGACTCGGAACAAACGCAGACAAACAACAGGGTCTCTTTTGGCTTACAAACGCAGCTGCGCAAAACAATATAAAAGCCCAGCGTGATTTGGGAATGATGTATCTTATAGGACAAAATACATCTCAGGACTATACACAAGCTCTGCTATGGCTGCAAAAAGCTGCTCAAGCAGGAGATGATAGAGCACAATATAACCTTGCGTTTATGTATTATCGCGGTGATGGAGTAGATCAAAACATCACCAAAACAGCAGAATATCTCGAATCTAGCGCAAAAGGCGGCAATCAAAAAGCACAACAACTTGTCGGGCGTATCCTCTTACAGATACTCGATTTTGAACGTGCGGCATACTGGCTTGAGATAAACGCGAAAAACGCAGACATAGAAGCCGCATATCTTTTAGCCGAACTCTACTGCTCCAAAAATGAATACGACAAAGCCACACCATGGATAAAAAACGCACTAAACGCAGGATTTAACAAAGTAAAAGAACTCAAAGAGAGCTGTAAAAAATAGCTGTTTTTTTTCAAAAAATTGATAAATATCAATGACTTTTATTTGTCTTTTCTTCTATTTATTATAACTTTATCTGATTTATTAATTCATTACAATAATAAATATCAATATTAAAAAGAACTATAATAGCGTACTTTAATACAAGGATTTACTATGAGAAAATTACTAGCAGGATTTTATATCATGAGTGCGCTTCTATCAGCGCAAACAGTTCATTATGACAAAGCGGATGAAAAAAAAGAGGTTGTCAGTTATGGTAAAAGTGAAACAAATGAGAAAAATATCTCAAAGCCTAACCACCCTAACAATACACTTTATGAACAAAAAGCCCAGAAAGTGCGTCAAAGTACCCACTAAACTTCCGCACTCCCCTCAAACCACTGTAGCTGCTCTCTAAGCGCTACAACCTGACCTACGACGATAAGTGCTGGAGTCGGGACATCTACCGCTTTTGCGACGATGTCCGCTAAGGTTCCCACGACAACTATCTGATCTTTTGTTGTCCCTTTTGCGATAACGGCACAGGGACAATCACTCGGCTTACCGATTTCTATAAGTTTTTTAGAGATTTTAGCAAGATTGTGCAGCCCCATCAAAAAGACAATCGTATCATCCGTTTTATAGTTTTCCCAAGGGATTTGCGACTCTTTTTTATTAGGTGACTCATGAGCGGTCACGACACGAAAAGAGACCGCAACACCACGGTGCGTAACTGGGATACCAGCATACGCTGGAACACTTATCGCAGAGGTGATACCAGGGATGATTTCATATTTGATACCTCTTTCTTGAAGATACGCCGCTTCTTCACCGCCTCTTCCAAAAACAAAAGGGTCTCCGCCTTTGAGGCGTACAACTCTCTCATGTTTAAGCGCACTCTGATAGATAGTTTCATTGATATCATCCTGAGGCATAATGTGACGACCATCCTCTTTGCCTACATAAATAAATGCACAGCCGCTTTTTGCTTTTTCTAGTATATCGGGATTTGCAAGGCGGTCGTAGATGATAACATCCGCTTCCTCTATAACACGTAAGGCTTTTAGCGTCAACAACTCAATATCTCCTGGACCCGCACCTGTCAAATATACCTTTGCCATTATTTCATTCCTTCATAAATAAAGATACCTGAGGGTTTTTGCACCTGAAATATCTCTTTGCTGACATACCACTCTTTTGTGTCGATAACGGCGATTTTGTTTGTATCATTGACGGAGACATAGAGTTTTGATTTTTCGTTGGACCATCTTACATGGAGCACTTTGCCGTCAAACTCAAATCTTTTGATAATCTCAAGCGTTTTTGTATCGATAATCTCAATTACAGGGAATTTTGCGCCGCTAAAAGTTACAGCCATATATTTTTCATCAGGAGAAAGGGAGGTAAAAACAGGCAAACCTTCGGTCTCAATATTTTTGACAAATTTAAAATCAGGTGTATAAACCAACACTTTGTTATCCCCTACAGCGGGGATAAATACATGAGCGCCACTGATACTCCAAAACCCAAAATGCGGCACTTTAAGCACGCTCTGTCTATCATCGAGCATAATCTTGATTTTGGAATATTTCATAGTATCGAGATCTAATACCCCAAAGTGTTCACTTTTGAAAAATCCAGTAATAAAATTATTTTCTTTGATCATCGCATCAAAAGGCATCACACCTACATCTTCAAACTCTTTGTATATCTCAAAATCAGGTACTTTTTTACCTTCGTTTTTATCTCGCAATACAGTTATCTTATCGTTATCCATTTGAGAAAAAACAAGATAGTTTTTGTAGATTTTGATTCCTACATTTTTAGAACCCGTCACGATAGATTTGATAGGATGCAGATCTCTATCGAGGATATCAACACTTTTGTTATCATAGTTTGCAACGGCCACATAGTGCTCATTGATGACAAAACCTATAGCACTTTTGCTTGTTTTGTACTCTTTGAGTATCTTTTCATTTTCAGGGTCAAACTTCACTACATAACCGTCTCTGCTGATGGCATACCCATCTTTTTCATAAAACTTCACAACTCCGTGGTTCATATCACGCATATTTTCAATGTGAGAACGGGGCAAATCATTTTCTATAACAGCCAAAGAACTACTTTCTCTCTCTACCACAAATATCTTCTCTGTTGCGTTTGTATTTGTATATAAGAAAAACGCAAGTAATGCACTCAATAAAAGTTTATTTTTCATAATCAATTTCTCCTTTTCTCCTCTTGGGTTAAGTAACATGAAGGGTCTTCGCTCCACAAATCTCCCGTGATAGCGTATGCACGGGCGCGCGAACCACCGTTACAGATATCTATCTGCTCGCAATCGGCGCATATACCGCTTATCCGTCTTCGCGGATGGATACGCAGCTGATCCAACAGTTCTCCTTTTTGCCAGATATCGCCAAAATTTTCTTGCATGATATTGCCTACAGTAAGAGGAAAAAACGGATCAGGTCGCACATCACCTTCACTATTTATATTGAGCAATTTTCTTCCCGCAGAGTTTCCGCCCCATGCCACGAGACGCTCTCGCATCTTCTCTTTGAGTGCAGGATACTCTTGGGCAAATCTTTTGAAAAACATAACAGCATCTTGCTCCATATTACCCGTAACTATCTCTATATTTCTCCCCGTTTTGTAGTATTCAAAAGCTTTGTTCAAGATAAACGCAACGGCTTCCCTTCTTTGCTCTTTACTCAAATCCATCTTGAGATTTTCCAAACCACGACCCGAATATACAAGATGAGAGATATAGATTTTAGGGATATCTTCCTCTTCAACAAGGTTAAAAATATACTCTAAAGAGTTGATTGTCTCTTTTGTGAGGGTAAATCTGATGCCGACTTTTGCCCCTGTTGCGTTTGCAAGCTTCACTGCCTTTAGCGTCTCTTTAAACGCACCTTTGAGCCCACGAAAATGGTCATGCGTTGATTCATCTCCATCTATACTTATCCCAATATAGTTAAAAGTATCAACGATACGCTGGACATTTCCCTTGGTAAAATAGAGCCCGTTACTTGAGAGATAGGTGATAATCCCATTCTCTTTACAAAAATCAGCAATTTCAAAAAGATCTTTTCGTGTCAAAGGTTCTCCGCCTGAGAAGATGATAAACTTTATCCCATTGACCTTCATCTCTAAAATCGTTTTTTTGATTTGTTCGGTTGTGAGTCTATCGACCTCATCTAAAGTCGATTTTGAGTAACAGTGCAGACATGAGAGGTTGCATCTGTTGGTGAAGTTCCAAATAGCGATAGCACCATCAAGCAGACGCGCGGGCTTATCGACAACAACTGAAGCGAGAAGATTTGATAACCTAAACATCATTTGCCTTTATAAGAGAGGATATAGTTTGCGATTGCGTTTAGCTCCGCATCACTGAGTTTGAGCTGGCTCATGACTGTTCGTTTGTAGCCAAAAGCTTTATACATCGCTTTTGGTTCTAGCACATATGCCATGATCTCTTCTTTGCTGCGTTTATTCGCTATTGTAGTAAACGCAGGACCAAACGCTTCCGCGCTTTGGTGATGGCAACCCCAACAATAGGTCTCAAAAACGCTTTTACCATCTGGAACTTGGGCTTGCACAAGTGAATAAAAAGCAAGTAGAAAGACAAAAGTTTTTTTCATAGTTTTTCCTTACCTGTAAAAGCTCTCAAACAAAAAGTGCATTCTCCCCCAAAGAGGAGAATAGAGATATTATGCACCTGGAATCGATTGTCTATGTTCGATAGAATAGGTAAAAGTAGGAGTTGTTAAACCTTCGATATATTTAACAAACTCACCTGTTTTAGCTTCATAGATACCGATACGACCTGCGTTCCACTCAGAAACCATAGTCCAGTGACCGTGATTTGCCGGTTCAGCGTGTAAGACACGAGGAACTACCACATTGCCTTTATCATCTTTTACAGTAGGTACTTTCCATTTGAAAAGCGCTTTATGTGAAACTGGATCCGTGATTGTTCCTTCAGTTGCTCCAACTGTGAGGATTCTGTCAACTTCAAGAGTTTGTTTGTTTATCAAATGGATTTTATTCCAATTTGCTGGTCCACCGAGTACATTGTCCGCCCATAAGAAAGGAGTATGTTCTGATGTTCCTATAAAGAGACCACCGCCTGCTGTAGGGATTTGACGGATAACATCAAAGTTATCATCCCAAATAGTTACTTGACCAAGGTTCATATTGACCGTAGCACCAAGTTGTTTGCCCAAACCTTCGTTATACCAAGAAGAACCTTGACCAGGGTGTGGTTTGGCTGAAGGACCTGTATAGATTTTTGTCACTAATGATTTTGTTTTAAAATCCACAACACCCATAACATCACTTCCTTGTGAAGCGATAAACAGGTATCTCCCAATCTCTTTTCCTTCATTTAAGAAACCGTCATGAAGAATCTTGCCAATATTTGGAATATCTCCAACAATCGGGAAATCAGGTTTAGAATAATCCACAATATAAACATGCCCTGCATCTTTGAGTGCAAACGCAATGTATGGACCATACGGCGTATCAAATATACCTGCTACACGAGAGGAGTTGATATTTCCATCAGGATCGATAACACTTGAAGTCGGATAAACTTTAAGCGGCTCTAACGTCATCGCGTCCATGAGCACAGCACCACCTGGTAGATAATTTCCTGCCATGAGATATTTACCGTCTGGAGAAACTGCAAGACCGCGAGACTCTGAACCAACTTGACATTCAGCAATTTTTTGCTGACCTGGTGAATTAAGGTCAAACATCGTTACTAAACCTGAGCGTGAGATAGAGTAAGCATAACGAGGTTGGCGTTTGTTTGTCACAGTTACGTGAACAGCAAAACCTGCTGGGTGTTTTGAGAGAACTTTACCGTTTGTTCCATCAAGGAATACAACGCGTGCGGCATCTCTTTCTGTAACAAACACGATATCTGTATTTTTAGCTACATCCACAGGCGTTGCATATTTTGCTTCAAACTCTGCTCTGTTATTGAGAGTTTTCCAACCTGCTTTGACGGCTTCCATTGTCAACTGCTCAATTTTTTTGCCTTTGAAACTTTGGAGATAATCTACCATTTTATCCGCATCATCTTTTTTCATCTTATCTGCAAACCCAGGCATTGCCGTACCTGCACGACCATTGAGGATAACTTCAGAGAGCATATACGCATTTTTCTTTTCTATTTTGCCAGGGCGAAGGTCTGAGCCAACACCACCTTCATGGTTTGGTCCATGACAACCTTGACACTCTTTTTCAAACATTTTTTCCACATCCATATTGGACGTGCCTGCAAACAAACCTGACGAAACTACTGCTAACGCAGCAACTGAAATAACTAATTTATTGAATTTCATTGTATTTCCCTTGTTTTTTTTGTTTTTACTGATGTTATGCACTCAAACGAATCTCTGCGTTTGAGCGACAAGGACTAAATTCCCTACAACCCTCTAAAGCTACGAAAAACTGTATTTTCGAGAACTACGCGCTCAAGGGTTTAGGATACACGAACCCGAAGATTCGTTTATTATTTTTCACGTTCAAGACGCGCTTTTTCTTGTTTATAAATCCAAAACATTGGAAGTACAATTATTGTGTGAAGAAAAATCGTCAGAGTCAACGGACCCTGATTTAGCCAACCAAAAAAGCTTGGTACGACATCTACAAATGGCTCAAACATCTTCTACTCCTTATCTTTCGTGTACAGCACTTTTTCCAGTGCGTAATAAATCTGTTGCAAGTAAAATGAAACCTAAGAATGTAACAACACCCATAATAAGTCTCCAGTCCATAGCCTGCACAAACCATAAACCGCTTTGACCGTCAAAATACGCTGCCCATGTTGCACCCATCTGCGCACGGCTTACTAGCACCTGCACATATCCTGCGATAGTCAATGCGATAGTCATACCCATAACACCGCTTACTATCAAAGATGTAGCCCAGATAGAGAGTTTTGTATTTTTCATCACTTTGATACCGTTACTGCCTTGAACTCCAAGATAGAACATACCGATGAGAATAGTCGCATACGCACCGAAAAACGCAAGGTGACCGTGTGCCGAAGTGAACTGTGTCCCGTGCGTATAAAGGTTTACCTGAGGTAATGTGTGGAAGAAACCCCAGATACCTGCACCTAAAAAGTTACCAAACGCATTGAGAACAAACCATGTAAACGCAGGTTTATTGTTGATAACAGAAAGCTCTTCACCTTTGGCATCTTGACTACCCTGCGTTTTACCCCAGTCGTAAAGAACATGGATAAACATAGCTACAAGTGGTAAAGGTTCAAGTGCGCTAAAGAGTGCTCCGATTTCCCACCAGTATTCAGGTGTACCGATCCAGAAGTAGTGATGACCAAGACCTAAGATACCTGAACCAAAAAGCATTGACACTTCTATCCATAACCACATCTCAACTGTTTTACGATGTGCGCCAATCATAGTAATCAACCCATACGCGGCGATAGCTCCAACAAATACTTCCCAAGTAGCTTCAACCCATAAGTGGATAACCCACCACCACCAATACTGATCTACTGATATATTGTCGGTAAAAAACATACCTGCAAGATAAAGACCTGCAAAGGCAATCATATCCGCCATTAGAACT
>MIBW01000062.1 GCA_001829625.1 Sulfurimonas sp. GWF2_37_8
ATAAGAGTCTAACATGGCATCTATTTTTAACGCACTCAATATCGGTTATAGCGCACTCTCTACCGCTCAAGTGGGGATAAATACAACGGGTCATAATATCGCAAACGCAGAAACTGAAGGTTATACGCGTCAAAGAGTCGTAACAGCGGCATCAACGCCTATTGCAACTATCCCAGGACAGGTTGGAAACGGGGTGGATATTACCGATATCAAAAGAGTTTTTGACAACTTTGTCTTTGAAAGATATACGGCGGTCTCTTCTTCTAAAGAGTACAGTGATTATGAGACAAAAACACTCGATCAGCTGGCAACTTATTTCCCTGAGATAGACGGTGTCGGTGTCAAAGCAGACTTGCAAGAGTTCTACAATATGTGGCAAACACTCTCTGACAATCCAGACAATGATGCCATAAAAGTTGCGCTTGCAAAACAGACCGAAACACTCTCTGAACATATACGCCAAAGTAAAGAAAAAATATCTTCTTTGCAAATGCAGGCTAACGAAGAGTTAGTTGTTAATGTAAACGAGGTAAACACGCTTGCAAAAGAACTCTCAGAGATAAATATCGCGATAGACACGGCAGAATCAGCAGGGATTTATAGTGCTAATGATTTACGAGACAGAAGAAATGTTATAGAAAAAAGTCTTGCAAGACTTATTGGCGCTGAGGTAAACGCAGGACAATTAGAGTCAAATATACAAATAAACAGTGCATCCAACACAAGAACAGGCAGTTATACACTGAGTGTCAACGGTTTTAATATTGTTGATGGAAATACGTATCATCCAATCCATGCGACAAAAGAGAATAATCCCTACGGTTTTTATGAGATATCTTATGAGAGACAAGATGCAAAACTTATCCCTCTTGAAGAAGAGATAAGCGGCGGCAAAATCGGCGCTATTCTTGATATGCGAGGCGGTACAATTGACGTGACAAGTGGTATGCCGACAGATGGTGTTATCCAAAAAGCACTCTCTGGTCTTGATGCATTTGCAGCTACGTTGATAGAATCTGTAAACAATCTTTACGCATCAACGGCTAAAACAAAGATGGAGTCAAACTATATCTCGCTCAATCCATCAAATGCTCTTGTCAACTCTTCTTTAAATGTCCAAACAGGCTCTTTCAATCTTGTCGTTTATGATATAGACGGTAACAAAGTTGCTTCGCGTGCAATCAAGATAGATAGTGCTACAAGTATGACAGGCGGTGCAAATTCTATAGAAGCGCAGATAAACGCAACGGTTGATGACAATACAAACAGCAGTGCAAATGATGATATAGATGATTTTGTGAACTTTAATTTTGCACTCTTTAGTGATAACAAAAGTATTGTAGAGTTGGGACTAAAATCAGGTAAAGAGTCTTTGGGATATACTTTTGCTATTGAGGATACTCTTAAGAGTTCAAGTTATTCTTCTGGCTCAAACTTTGCAGGTGCACTGGGACTCAATCGCTTTTTTGATGGTGATAACGGAAAAAACATCAATCTCAAAAATGAGTATAAAGAAAACGCAACGCTCATAAAAGCAGGTGCAACTTCAGCTTCTGGAGATAATAGCGTAGCACTCAAAATGATACAGCATCAGTTTGAAAATTTTGATATAAAAGTCGGCACAAAATCTTATAATGCAAGTTTGTATGGGATGTTTGATATCGTTGTAACAGAAGTTGGAGTAGCGGCAAACGCAGCAACAACAAAAAATGAAACAGTAAGTACGCAGTTTAATGCTATTGAGATGGAGTATTTTGGTGTTTCAAAAGTCAGCATAGATGAAGAGATGACAAATTTGATAAAATATCAAACATCTTACGGTGCAGCTGCAAAAATCATCACAACTATCGATCAGATGATGCAAACACTTCTTGGCATTAAACAGTAAACGCAGGTATGCCGTACTTTAGCATCGCCGTTCTTGTTTTTGTTTTTGCCTTCTCTTTTTTAGGTTCCTTTTTTTATGGGCAAAGTCCTTATCTGTTGGATTGCTCATCTATTCTTGTCTCTCCTTCTTTTACGCATCCTTTAGGTACAGATAGGCTTGGACGCGATATTTTAGCGCGGCTCATGGAAGGTGGTCAGATATCTATTATCATCGGTGTAGGGAGTGCATTTATCGCCTCTTTTATCGGGCTGATACTTGGTTCTATGGCGGGATATTTTCGAGGCGGCGTTGACAAAGCATTTGTCATCGGAGTCGATTTGTTTTTAACATTTCCGACCTTCTTTTTACTTTTAGCGCTAGTGAGTTATGTCAATGCTTCGGCATGGGTTCTTATCCTTATTATCTCCATTACGGGCTGGATGACAACAGCGAGACTTATCCGTTCGGAGAGTTTTAGCATCACCTCAAAACCTTATATCAAAATACTCACCATCGCTCATGTCAGCAAACTCAAAATCTTACTCAAATACTACGCACCTATTCTTGCTCCTATTTATTTTGTGAGTTTTACCTTTGGAGTAGGCGGAGCAATACTTGCAGAGTCAGGTTTGAGTTTTTTAGGTCTTGGTATCGTCGCACCACAGATGAGTTGGGGAACGATACTCAGTGGGGGGAAAGATGTAGTAGAGATAGCTTGGTGGGTGAGTTTTTTTCCAGGTTTGATGATATTTTTAGTCACTTTTTCTCTTATCAATATCTCAAACTATCTCCAACAACTAACAAATAAAAAACAGATACAACTCTAACTTTTACGCGCAACACTTTTTATATTTTTTACCGCTTCCACAAGGGCATGGGTCATTTCTCTGTATTTTTGTGTTGTAGAGGATACCATCTTTGTAGCGCCATAGACCATCTTCTTGGACAAACGTACTCTCTTCGTGGAGGATTTTTATACCCTCTGCATCTTTATAAAATGCCTTAAACGCAACGACATCCTCTTTGGCAAAAAGCACTTTCAACCCTAGCCACTTTATGGCATTATTGAACTCTTCTATAAGCGCGATATCTTCGGCGTATCTATTCTTTTTTACGGCACTTTGGAAGAGATATCTAGCATCACCTTTGACATAAGCGCTGTAGCGGCTTCGCATGAGCTTCTCTGGTGTTTTGGCCTCTGTTTTGCCTGCAATTATAGCGCCGCAACAGAGCTCAAACTCTTCTTTATTTCCACAAAAACAGTGCATTGTAACTCTCTCTTTTTTCGATATACTAACACAAATAAAGGTCAATCATGAAAACAAAATCACTTTTTATATCCGCACAAGAGATAAACGCAGGGATGCTTTTTGTCTCCATGGGCATGATGGAGATACTCAAACGCAATCTCCATAGAGTTGCGTTTTTTCGTCCTATCATTTATAAACGCAGCGTCAGAGATGAAGATATCCATTTTATGTTAAGCAGATACAAACTTGAGATGGAGTATGAAGATGCTTTTGGTTTTGATGTTGAAGAAGTAGAACATATGATAGCCTCAAACAAACTTGGCGAACTCATAAACCAGCTTATTCAAAAGTTTAAAAAACTTGAGTCAAAGTATGATTTTGTACTCTGTGAAGGGATTCGCCGTTCCTTTTTAAACGCAAATATACACTTTGATCTCAATATGAAAATAGCCCAAAATTTTGGTTCTCCTTATATCAATATCATCAATGCAAAAGAGAGAAGTGTTCAAGAAATTTATGAAAACGTTATGATAGAAAATGAAAACTTTCTCTCTCTTGGAGGCTCCCATTTCGCTACATTTATCAACAGACTTGATATACTCAAACACGAAGAGATGCAACAACTGCTTTTAGGGTATGAGCCAAAAACATATTTACTCAAAGAAGTTCAAGAGTTGAGTCTGCTTAGTATTCAAGATGTACTTGATTCTTTGGGTGCTACAGAAGTGCTCATTAGTAAAGAACAAAAGTTGCGTAGTATCCGAAAAGTAAGAGTTGCGGCACTTACATTGGATAATTTTTTGAACCATATAGAAGAAGATGATTTGGTTATCGTACCAGCAGACAGATCGGATATCATCTTAGGACTTTTAGGTGCGCTGTACTCAAAAAATTATCCAAATATCTCAGCTATCATCTTCCCTTTTGATATGCGAGCGCATCCAAATATCAATAAACTCATTGCAGGACTTGAACAGTTCAACATCCCTATCATGGCGGTACCCACGGATACTTACGAAACAGCCAAAAATCTCTCACAAGTTCACTCTCGTATCCGTGTAAACTCTCAGAGAAAAATAGCACTTTCTCTGGGACTCTTCAACGCAACGGTCGATACTGCTTATATAGAACAGAAAATAGCGAGTGCTTCAAGTGATGTGATGACACCGATGATGTTTGAGTACAAAATATTTGAGCTTGCCCGTGTCAACAAAAAACGCATCGTATTGCCTGAGAGCAGTGATGAGAGGATTTTACGTGCTGCGGAGATAGTGATTTTGCGTGATGTGGCAGATATTATCCTTATCGGCAAAGAAGAAGAACTGCGTGCAAATTATCAAAGACTTGGACTTGATCTCAGCCGTGCGGCTATCGTTGATCAGGATGATCCAAAACTTATAAAGGAGTTTAGCGAGCTTTTTTATGAGATGCGAAAAGTAAAAGGTTTGAGTTATCAAGCGGCAGAAGATGCCATGAGCAAGGTGAATTATTTTGCGACAATGATGGTGCATTTGGGTTATGCCGATGGAATGGTGAGCGGTGCGATTCATTCAACAGGTGATACTATTCGTCCTGCGATGCAGATTATCAAAACAACGCCACAGAGCTCTTTGGTATCGAGCCTCTTTTTTATGTGTTTGGAGACCAAAGTGCTTGTATATGGGGATTGTGCCATCAACCAAGACCCAAACGCTGAGGAGCTTGCGCAAATAGCGCTCTCTTGCGCAGAAACAGCTACTGCGTTTGGCATAGAACCAAAAGTAGCGATGCTCTCGTACTCCACGGGTGAGAGTGGAAGTGGAGTAGATGTGGATAAGGTGCGCGAAGCTACAAATAGAGCAAAATCCAAAAATCCAAATCTTCTCATCGAAGGGCCGATACAGTATGATGCAGCAGTTAATAAATCCGTTGCTTTAAGTAAACTGCCAAATTCAAAAGTAGCAGGAGAAGCGAATGTTTTTATCTTTCCTGATCTCAATACTGGCAACAACACCTATAAAGCAGTCCAACGCTCAAGTGGAGCAGTTGCAATAGGACCGATACTCCAAGGTTTACGAAAACCTATAAATGACCTTAGTCGCGGTTGTCTTGTAGCAGATATTGTCAATACTATCGCCATCACAGCGATACAAGCGGGACAAGTCAAATGAAAATAGCAGTCATTAATGCGGGAAGTTCTTCACTCAAACTCAAGCTTTTTGATATGCAAACGCAGGAAGTTTTGCTAGTAAAACATATTCAAAATATTGGTGAAAAAGAGTCTGTTATCCAGACGCACCATGAAGCTATAAAAAGTCTTGGGCTTGATTTTACGAAGCTTGATGCTATAGGACACAGAGTTGTACATGGCGGCGCTGCGTTTAGTGAAGCAACACTTATAAATACAGAAGTTATTGCGGCTATCCACGCGCTTATTCCTCTGGCACCTTTGCACAATCCAGCAAATCTTGAAGGTATTTTGGTGTGCCAAAAAAAAGCACCCAATATACCACAAATCGCAGTTTTTGACACTGCGTTTCATACAACTATGCCCAAAGAAGCCTATCTTTATGCACTTCCGCTTGAAATGTATGAAAAATATAAAATCCGCCGCTACGGCTTTCATGGAAGTTCGCACGCTTATGTGGCAAAAAAAGCGAGTGAGATTTTGCAAAAACCTCTTCATGCGCTCAATCTTATAACACTGCATCTTGGAAACGGGGCAAGTGTTTGCGCGGTGCAAAAGGGCGTAAGTATCGACACTTCTATGGGTTTTACTCCTTTAGAGGGTTTGATAATGGGGAGCAGATGCGGAGATATTGACGCTTCTATCGTACTGTATATGCAAAGAGAACTTGGCATGAGTTTGGATGAAGTTGATATACTGCTCAATAAAAAGTCCGGTTTATTGGGTATATCAGGCATCAGTAATGTTCGTACTTTGGAAGAGAGTGAGAGTGAAAACGCAAGACTAGCACTTGCTATGATGATACGTCGCATACAAAAGTATGTGGGCGGCTATATGGCACTTTTGGGTTATGTGGATGCAATAGTTTTCACAGGAGGCATAGGAGAAAATTCCGTACAAATTCGTGAAGCCATTTTGGAAAGTGTTTTGTTTGCAAATATTAAAAGTTTAGTCATACAAACAGATGAAGAGTTAGAGATAGCGATAGAGTGTTTGGGAGTTTTGGAAAAGATAAAAAGTTAGATTGTCACGCTTTGCGCGCAATGAAAAGAAACATCTACAGGTGCAAAAACCTGTAGAAAAGTGTGTAAGGGTTACAGAGCAGTAACGTTTTCTGCTTGTGGACCTTTTTGACCTTCGCCTAATTCATAAGAAACTTTTTGACCTTCAGCCAAAGATACACGGCCGTGACCTGAATTGTTTACTTGACGAAAGTGTACGAATACATCTTTGCCACCATTATCTTGTTGAATGAAACCATAACCTTTTTCTTCGTTGAACCATTTTACTGATCCTTGTAGTAATTCTGCCATTTGTAGTACCTGCTTTTTAAATATACACTTTTTGGGAAGTGGAGTCGAAATTTGGAGAGTCTTTAGGTAACAATTGAGCAAAAAACAAAATCACACACTAAAGATGAACTCGAGCCTCATCTTTCATCGCAAAAATTATACCGAAAAAATATGTATAAATTTCAATTTTGACATCTTGTTAAAAAAATAGCTTAAAATGTCGATATATTAAACATCAAAATAAGCCTAAAATAGGAGCTATCCATGAAAGTGTCAGCAAATCAAAATGCTATGAGTTCTTTACAAGATTTTAGCGGTGTGAAGAGTCTTTATACGCAAAAGCTGAGTAATGATGAACTAGCAGAGTTACGCAAACAGGTTGAAGAGAACGCAAATGCTTTTACATTTGAGGCTACTTCCATCCAAAGTAATCTTTTTGTTAAGAAAGATGATTTTACAAAAGCCTATGATACATTTCAAAGTTTTTTGAAAGATATAGGATACAACGGGAAGCCAATAGCAGAACTTTCTAAAGATGAAGCTGCCGAACTTGTAAGTGAAGATGGTATCTTTGGTATCAAACAAACTTCTGAGCGTATCGCTAACTTTGTTATAAACGGTGCAGGCGGCGATGAAAAACTTCTTCGTGCAGGACGAGAGGGAATGCTTTTGGGATTTAAACAAGCCGAAGAGATGTGGGGCGGTAAACTTCCTGAAATCTCCCAAATAACAATGCAAAAAGCGACGGAGATGGTTGATAAGGCCATGAGTGATCTCGGTTTTTCTATCATCAATCAGGAAGCATAATTGAGATTGCAGTAGTTCTTGGATATTATTGCGCAGATGATTACAAGAGAGAGAACAAATATGCAATTTCAACTGCAAGATGAATATATAGAACTTTTTAAACTTTTAAAAGTTTTGGATTTGGTAGATAGTGGTGCGCAAGCAAAGTATATAGTGGCTGATGGACATGTCAAACGCAATGGTGTTGTAGAGGTGAGAAAAAGAGCCAAAATAGTTGCAGGTGATATTATAGAAGTTGCAGATGCAACAATAGAAGTGATTGCGTCGTGAAAGTTTTTTTGCTTGGGTTATTTTTAAGTGTTTCGCTTTTTGCAGACTTTTATATCATAAATGGCTCTGAAAAAGTAAAGATGAGTACGCTTGAAACAGGTGTAATTGATTTTGCAACTTTTAAAGATATCGCTCATGTGAAACGTTCTGATGCGAAACTTCATGCTTATGGCAAAGAGATTGCCTTTAATCACAAACATCTCAACTTCAGACTCGTGACTATAGCCCTCAAACAGCAAAACTACACGATTTCAGAGTGGAGTCAAAAAGCACAAAACGCAAGTGATGAATATTATATCAATTTCGCAGATTATACCCGTGAAGATGGATATATGTTGCAGCTTTTTTACAAAAATAAATGGTATGCGGTGGTACTTGGCGAACCACTTGAGATACTTCATAAGCTCTTTGACGCATTGGATGTCAATGATCCTAACCTTGATGTAACTGCTGCTATGAAAGCAGTAAAACAGGCAAGGGCTGCGTTTGTTTTGGACCCTTTATTTCAAAAAGTTGCAATAGAATTAGAAAATAGATATATCAATGATCTAAAAAGCAGAAAAAATTATAATCAGCAAGAACGGGTAGAGTTTAAAAAATAAAAGAACTCAAGACCCACGATAATTCAGCAAAAAAATCTTTTAACTTTTTTATTTCTAGCTTTAGGTTAAACGCAGATAGGACTCTAAAGTTTTTTGTTGTGCCTTAATGGTAACTTAGTAGAAAAGTATAATAAAAAATCTTTATAATCCGTTTCATTTTGTAACAATTTTAAAAACGATTGTAAGATATTCTTGTAAATAATAAAGAGTTATATTATAATATATCACAAAATAATCATTTTTTTTTGATGATGAGGAATAGGCATGGAAAGCAGAAGAATTACAATAGTTGAAGATGATGAAATAACTGCATTAAACTTAAAATTGTCTCTTAAAAAACAAGGGTATGAGGTTGTTGCTATATATGATAACGCAGCAATGGCAAAATGTAAGATGAGTGTGGACAATCCTGATATCGTGATTATTGATATATCTCTACAAGAGAGCAATGACGGTATCGAACTTGCAAAACTGGTACGAAAAAAATATAATCTTCCATTTATATTTTTGACTTCATACAGTGATGATGTCATCATATCGCAGGCAAAATTGACGGAGCCTTACGGTTATATTCTCAAGCCATTTGATCCAAATTCTCTTCATGCAACGCTACAAATGGCGCTATTCAAATACGATATGGAAAATCAAAGAAAAGAGGATATTAACTCACTCAAAGTAGATAAGCTCAACCTTGAAAAACTCCTCTATTCAAAAAGAACTTCAGATAAACCGATAGTTCCTTTTGGTGACAATTACCATTTAGACATAAGTATTTGCGAAACTTTTTACAAAGGTAAAAAGATAAAACTTACAAAAAAAGAGAATGCCTTCTTGCGTTTACTTGTTGCACAACTTGGTCTTGTTGTGACTTTTGAACAGGCGATGAATTATGTTTGGGATGAGCATGGCGCTACAGAAAACAGTGTGAGAACTTTGGTCTGGCGTTTGAGAAACAAACTTGAGACCGATATTATCAAAAATGCTTCAGGCATAGGCTATTATATCGAAGAGTAGATTAGAAAATTTTAATCTCATTGACTCTTTGGGCTATGATCGCATAGCCAGAGAAATAGTCGTAGTCGCTCTCTTCGTTTTTGGCTTTCATCTCCATATCACTTGCGGTATTTTGCAATATTTCTATCCTAAAATTGGCACTGGAACCTTTGATACTATGTGCATGAAGCGCGATTTTTTTATACTCTTTCGCCTCTATTGCGTTTTTGAACTCAGGAAGTATTTTACACATCTTTTTGATATACAGACTCACAAGCATTGCTAACTCATCATTACTCAGCAGTAATTCATCAGCTAGTTTTTTTATATTAAGACCTTGAATCTGTTTTTGTTCTTTTTGTAAGGATTCATTCTCTACTCTCTCTTTTGAGTCGGTTTTGAGATACGTCAAAAAGACTCTCTCCAACTCTTTGATAACAATGGGTTTCCCTAAAAAAGCATCAAATCCGCTCAAGAGTCCTCTCTCTCTAGCGCCTTTGATAACATTTGCGGTAAGAGCCGAGATAGGGGTATGACGCAAAGATTTTTGTTTTTCATATTCTAAAATTGCTTTGATAGCCTCATTGCCATCCATGCGCGGCATTTGTTCATCCATCAAAATTAAATCATAGGTATTTCTCTTAAAAAGCGCCACTGCTTCAAGGCCATTTGCAGCTACATCAAAACTCAAGCCGTATTTTTGGAGCAGTATCTTGATAAGCTCTTGATTTGCTTCATTATCTTCTGCAACTAAAATATGACCCATAAATCGCTGTGAGACTTTTTTGGAGTAGGGTATATAGGTCTCAGGATATAAAAGCTCACTAAAAGCAACATGGATTTTGGAGCAGTATAGAGGAAAACAGATGGCGTTTATGTGTGTATATTTTTCATACTCATCATATTGTTTACTCATGAGGGCGATAGAGTGTTTATCAGAGTTTTTTATTTTGTTTTTGAGCTGTTGATTTATCTCTTCGTGGACAAATATAGCCACATCAAACTCTCCATCGAGAGTATCTACAACCTCTACATTCATCTCAAATATTTTGGCATAACGGATAAAAGATTCATGTTGGAAACTTGTTTTTTTATCTTCTGCATATACGACCATCTTGAGCTTTTGAAACTCTTGGATATCGGTAAAAACCTGACACTGGTAAGAGTGCACCTCAATAGGTATCTCCACCCAAAAAGTGCTTCCTTTTTGAAGTTCTGATTCTACGCCTATATGTCCTCCCATATGTTCTGTGAGCTGATGACAGATAGAGAGACCAAGCCCTGTGCCACCGGAGTTTTTAAATTCACTGTATTGAGCATGTGCAAACGCAGTGAAGATATTTTTGATATCTTTTGCTTCTATGCCGATTCCAGAGTCACGGACACTGATTTTGAGCATCTTGTTGTGGCAGGTTGCGATAACGCTGATGATACCGTGGTTAGGAGTAAATTTGATAGCGTTACTGAGAAAATTTGAGAGAATCTGTTTGATACGTAGGGCATCGGCAAAAATTTCTTTGGGAATCATCGGATCGATAAAAGAGGTAATGGTGATATTTTTTGAAGTGGCACTCGCGACAAAAAGTTCCATAGTGTGGCTAATCTCTTCATGGAGAGAAAAAATTTGTGGATCAATAGTAAACTCACCGCTGCGAAGTTTAGAAAAATCAAGAATATCATTGATGATACTGAGGAGATTTTCCCCACTATTGAGAATGATTTCGAGAGAATTTCTCTGTTTTTTAGAGAGTTCATCGTCGAGTAAAAGATTGACAAACCCAAGGATTGCGTTTAATGGTGTGCGTATCTCGTGAGACATATTGGAGAGAAAATACTCTTTAGCTTGTCCAGCTTGCAGTGCCTCTTGCCTCGCATCAATGAGTTTTCTAAATATAGTATCCGTATAATGTTTTAAAATACCTCTAAAATTTTTGTCGAAAATATAAGAAATTTCATCTATAAGTTCTTTAGAAGTCAAAGATGCGTCGTAGGAGAAGTCAATCATCGATCTTCTAAAATGGCTGCATATCTCAAAAAGCTCATCCGCACTGATCTCTCTATTTTTGAGATAGAGAAGAAGTTCTTGCATAATAGGGCAGTTTCCGACTTCTCTCTCTCCTGAGATAACACCTATAAAGTAGTCAAAAACACCGCTTGCGTACTCTTCTAAAAAAAAATCCACATCAATATTATGAAGTTTTAAAATCTCTTTGGGTGAAGTATAACCCATCCATTGGTTTAAAATAATCTTTTTAGAATTTTTAAACTTATCTTGAGAGGCGATAAGGTGAGGTATTTCGTTTTGCATAGATGAACCTATAAAGGATTTACAAAAAAGTATGAAAGAATCATAACAAGTGTTAATTTTGTAAGCGATATCACAGTAGTTCCTATGATATTGCCTATTTGACAACTTGTACATGAACTATAACTTTTGCCTTCATATTGTGCATAAAAAAAGTAGATAATATTTGTCACTAAAACACCATACGAGAAATATAGCTGCGTTTTCCATAAAGAAGAAAGCATCTCGACTTCACTTACAAACAAAGATGCGACAAAAATTGCCGCGATAATGATAGTCAAGATATTGGAGAGTTTTGTGAGATAGTCGCGTTTAAAGGTCGTTGGGCAAACTTCGGAGATAGCCACATCCGCACCAAATTCGAGTTTTTTTTCAAATCTTGCTTTTTCTTCTTTGGAGAGTTTCGGCAAAAAAGTAGAACCAAAAGTATAATCTATCTTTCGCTGCAAAAGCACACTCAAAGCTCCCTCAGCTTGAAGTGAATGTTGCGCACCCTCTCTATCTTGATAGACGATACTTATCTTGTCATGTCTTTGTATCTCTGCGCTGAGATTTGGAAAATAGACCGTTTTTTCTGTTGTGGTGATTTTACCGTTTGTAGAGATGAGTCTTGGGTTGATAAGTTCCAAAAAAGTGCTGTCTTCATTTTTTATGAGGATGACATTATAGTAACTTCCTACTTGAAACGCAGCGAGTCCATCAAGGTTGTTTGCGTTTATCGTATCCTTGAGATTATCAATCAATGAAAAAATATTTTGATCAAATACTCTTACATCGGTTGCATATTGTACGCTTGGTGGGGTGGGATATTTTTTGATTTCTAGGACCAATGGATGACCTTTTTTTGGGAGTTATTTATAAAAAACTCCCAAAAGGGGGAGTTTAATACGCGGAGTTAGTGACTTTTACTTACCACTACAAGCATTTTAAGATTGATGATGATAAATCTAATAATCTGAAAAATCACACAAGTTCTCATTTTTTTTGCAAAAGGTCCAGGTGTCATAGTTGTAAAGTTTTGACTATACGCCTTGATGTTTGCTTCTTCTTTTTTTCCTGCCATAATATTTTCCTTTGTATGTATGTATTTTACTATTACTATTCTGGGATCAATGTCCAGCCAGCTTTGAGCTTAGCTTTCCAAATAAACAAGTGATGTAGTATGTGTTTAATCCAGTGACCTGCAAGACCGATTTCACCAAAAGTGTAATCTGTATCACGGCCAGTTCCCGGGTACTTATCAAAGTCAGGGACAACAGGATAGATAGTCATCGCCGCAGCCGTTCCATTGAAGAGACCTTTTCCTGCAGACGCAACACAAGCAGCACCCATGTTTGCCATAGAAGCTTCATGCAGTGGAGCATTTTCACCTTTGAGGATTTTATCACAGATACTATGTGCTACAGCTTTCCCGATAATGCCTGATGGCATACCTGTTCGAGGTGGTGTTGGGTTAATAGGTGTTCCATTTGGAGAACTCATTGGTTTAGAGATCGGGTGTGGCGGAGCAAAAGCAATACCACAAGCGAACATATTTGAGTATGTAGGATTTTGATATGTTTTTGGCCAGTCTGATGCTTTCCAGTTTTCATATGCACCAGCCGCGTAGTTTGCATCTACTTTCATAAATCCGTTTGGAGCAAAAACAGTTGTTGTGATATCTTCACCTGTTTTGTCAAATGCTTTTAAACCAACACCTGCAAATGGAGGGATAAGCATAGAGAAGTTAAACTCTTCTTCACCCATAGTTCCATCAAGAAGTTCATAGTGTGCTTTACCAGACTCTACTTTGTTGACATGAGCACCGATAATCCAGTCAACACCGCGTTCCGTAAAAAGAGACTCTGCGAAGATTTTTGAACTTACTGCATATCCCATAGTTTTCATATGCAATCCGCCAACGCCGAAATCACCTAAGAAAGATTCGTTTGATATCCATTTGATATCTGCCATATCGCGTACACCTGCTCGGTTAAGCTCATGTTCGATATTGAAGATGTACTCAAACGCAGCACCTTGGCATGTACACATACCGTGACCTGTCCCGATGAGGAATTTTTGGCGTTCACCCTTTTTCATCTTTTGGATACATTTTTCTAACTCATGTGAAGCATGAACAGCATGGTCTGCCGTACAAACAGAAACTGTATGCTCCCCTAAGTTACTTCCTTCACCCAAACCTGGAGTAGCACCGAAGTTGAGTTTTGGACCTGTTGCGTTTATGATGTAGTCATATTCGATATTTTCAGTTGTCCCTTCTTTGCCTGGAGCTGTAAACTCTATCGTTACAAAAGGTTTGTTGCTTGTTGCGTTTCCTTCTGGATTGAGAGAGAGTGCTTTTGCTTGTTTGTAAGTGATGCCAGCTTTTGCATATACAGGAGCTAAGTCAAAAGTAACCTCTTCTTTGCTCATCTGACCAACACCAACCCAAATATTTGATGGAATCCAATTCCACTTTGCGTTTGGAGTAACTACTACGACTTCATGCGCCGAGCCTAACCATTTTGCCGCGAAGGTAGCAGCCGTATGACCGGAAACTCCTCCCCCTAGAACAACTAATCTTGCCATATATTTTCCTTTAAAAAAAGTTCTATATAACTCTATCACTTATGTATCACATTTATATCACAAAGAATTATTAAATTTTAAATAATTATTATAAATAGTAAGAATAGCAAAAATAAAGCCCTATTTATAGGGCTTATAAGAAGGTTAAAAATAAAAATTACTTTATTTTTAAAATTTTACTAATAATTTCATAAACATTTTTTGAAAGAGAGTGTGTAGAAACTACACGTTCCAACTCTTTATGCATGAGTTCTTTATTACGGGGATTCAATTTTTCGTAGATTTTAAAAGCACCTGCAAGTCCTGAAGCCATCTGTGCATTTATTTTGTCTATTTCTATAATTTTATCTGCAACAAAAATATATCCATGACCATCTTTTGCATGAAAATGTTTATAGTTTCTTGCAAAAACACCAATAAGTGAACGGACAAGATTTGGTACTTTTTCATCATAAGCTTCGTCGTTTTGGAGTGCCATAACACGGTCAAGTGTTCCTTCTCTGTGTGAAGCGGAAAGGATTGAAAAGTATTTATTCATAACCAGCGTGTCGTTTTTATATTTTGTATAAAAATCTTCAAGCGCGCTTGGAGCAAACGCAGCACTTGTATTTTCGAGAATATCCAAAGCCGTAATTCTATCTGTCATAGTAAGAGACTCTTCATACTGCGTTTTAGTGAGCATGATTATATCTTCGCTCTCAAGCGCCGACAACACTCTCAAACATCTGTTTTTGAGCGCGCGTTCACCTATGCTTTGTGCATCGATTTGAGTGTTTTTTGCCTTGTGATATTGCTTGTAAAGTTCAAGAAGTTTCTCTTTATAAGTAAGCGCCAAATGTTTGGAGAGTTTCTCTTTTGCAGCGTAAATCGGTTCAAAATCCACAACCTCTTGTCTTTGCATAAGGGCAGAGACCGTTGGAAGTTCAAGCAGAAGTTCTTTGTATGATAAATCTACATCCAAATCAAGTAAATATCCATA
>MIBW01000063.1 GCA_001829625.1 Sulfurimonas sp. GWF2_37_8
AAGGGATACCTTTGAGATCGGTCGGATCCATGAGCGATAAACGCAGATCAATAAAACCCATCTCTTTTTCAATCGCTATCTGTTTAACGATAGAAGACTTCCCTATGCCTGGCGCGCCCCACAAAAATGTAGGGACTTTTTGCGTCACGAGTGCGCTTATCATTTGTGTGAGTTCTGAGGCTCTCATTTGTATCCTTTAGACAATCCAACCCATATTCTGGGTTTGTATATGTGCCCCAAACGCAGCATTTTCTTTGACAAAACGCTCAAACCTGCTATCAAGTTGAAGTTGGTATAAAAGTGCCACGGGTGTGCTTTCATTTTTTGCCAAAGCTTCAAGTATCCTAGCGTCCGTACTTGTGCCTAGTAAAAGCAAGATATCTGATGGAGTGTTTGGATTTTTGGCAAGAGAGAGATGATAGACTGCGTTTAAATAAGCTTCACGCAAAAAAATTTGCGGCGTGGCTGCGTTTGCATAAAGTGTCGATGCAATAGTCTCATTTTCCAAAGAAAAAAGCTCTCTGAACATCTGTTCATCTAGCACTTTATTCGCCGCAAGGGCTGCGTTTACCGCTTCATCTTGAAGCACAAAAAGCTTCTCTTGCATCTGAGGCATAAGTGAGCTGTTTGTAGCGAGTTCTACACTTTGTCCATCCAAAAATATCTCAAATAAATCACTATCAAGTTTGATAGCATGCGCCATATTTTTTGCGTGTCTCTCTTCTTTCATGAGCGCTTTTGCGATATCTCTATCAAGGTTCGCATTGAGTGAAAGTGCCTCACAAAGTATTTTTTCACCACTTTCAAAGAGTTGTTTTTGTATGAGCACATCACAATCTTCACGAAGTGCTATGAGTATTTTTATCTGGATATCCGCCTTTTGAATAAACATCTTCAAGACACTTTTTGGTGTTATTGGATGTTTTGCGATAGATTTAATAATGGCTCTGTTTGCGTTTTCTGCATGATGTGAGAGATATTTTTGTAAAGGTTCTAACAAAGCGATGGCTTCAATAAGTTCTGCGTTTTTGCACTGCGTGATAAGATGCATAAGCCCAAGCGTCACGTATTGAACATTATGGTTTCGCTCTATTTTTTCATAAAAACGACCGATTAACGCGGCTGTAACGTCACGGTTCTCATCATTTTCAAAAAAATCCTCTCCACCCCACTCATACATCTTAAGCAATCTAAAAAAAAGTGTATCACTTATCATAAAATTTTTTATAAACGCAAGAAGCCGCTCTTTATCGTGAGAAAGCTTGAGACTCATAAGTAAGGCATCTGCATCTATATGTTGGGCAAGTGCGCGATCAAGCTCGTATATCGAAACACTTTTGATTTTTTTGCTTTCATAAAGAGCATCACTTGCATTTTGCTCATAAGGCGTCATCATCTTACCCTCAACAATAAGCACAACATCTTCACTATTCTCTTTGACAACTTTTATCTTGTGATAACGCATCTGTGCATCAAACTCTACAGAGCTAAAAGCGCGACTTTTTCCAAAAAGAAGTATGGTTTTATTTTGTATTGTCTCTAAATTCATAAACAAATTATACTTATTTTTCTGGGTCTCGCGTCATCATCTAACAATTTAGTTGAAATAACAGTGACTTTATATATTTAAGCAGTGGTTTTCCTTTAGTTTTCATTACGAGGTAGCTGCTCAATTTTTTAAAAAAGTAGATATTTTTTCTGCAACACTATATGTGCTTGATTCTTGAAGGATGATTTGTGCAGCTTTTTTGGAATCTGTGTTAAAAACAAGTGGTCCTATAAAGTTGATAACAGACTCTTCTATCGGTGTTTGAATAAGAACTATATTCATAACTAAGATATTTGAAGTACCAGTTATCTCAAGAAGATTTTGGATTTTTTCTGGTATTTCAAAGTCATACTCAGTTAAAACAAAAGGGTTAATAAGCGTAAAAGAGATATATTCATCCTCTACTGCCTGCATCTTCATAAAGATATCATCTATCTTTTGTAACTCAACTTTTTTAATGTTATCAAAGCCTAAAATAGGGACTTGTAAGTCAAATGTCATAAAAAAACCTTTTGTAAATTTTGTGAAGTATAACACTTTAAAGCATAAAACATACCTACTTTAATACCTGTTATAGAAGTTTTAGATAAAATAACAACTCATTTAAAACTAGGACTTTATTGTATGCATTTAAAAACAAATATTTATCTTCTCCTGCTGAGTGGACTAATTTTTTTCGGCGGCTGTTCGAAAGAACTTGAAGAGTATAACAAACCTGCTCTTTATTGGTATTCAAAGATTGTTGAGTCTGTTTCTGATGGTGATCTGGAGAAAGCTGATAACTACTACAGTTCTCTGCAAGGTGAACATATAGGTTCTCCTCTTTTGCCAGAAGCCACTATTATTTTAGCCATCGCACATATGCATGAAGAAGAGTATCTCTTAAGTGAGCATTTCTTCAATGAATACATAAAAAGATATGCAAATCCAAATGAAAAAGAGTTTGCAGAGTTTATGAAGATAAAAGCGAAATACCTTGCACTTCCAAATCCATGGCGTGATCAAGTTCTCATACAAGATGCCATCATAGAAGGCGATAACTTTAAGAGGTTTTATCCTCATTCTATATACTACGGAGTTGTAGATACGATGTTAACAAATTTGCATCTAGCAGACGCTGCACTTAATGAAAACATTGCAGACCTTTATACACGACTTGACAAACCACGAAGTGCAGAATATTATAAAAATATTAAGCCGCAACCATGGATAAATTGGAACGAGATAGAAAGAGCCAATACAGCTTGGTACCGTGCATGGTTTGAGGGTGATGGTGAAGAGAGCTGGTATGGCTTTATGGTGCCTGATACAAAAAGTGTGGTCTCAAGAAACTCAGTTCCTCAAGAAAGCACAGAAAATGCAAATACTATAAATAAATAGGACAATATATGAAATTAAGCAATTATGGAGATTTTCCTGCTGATATTCCCGTACTAGCAGAAGATGAACTTTTTTTATACCCTTTTATGATTTCACCGATATTTTTGAGTGATGAGACAAATATAAGTGCAGCAGCAAGAGCAATCGAAGACAATTCTCTTGTTATCGTCTGCTCTACAAAACCTGGACATGAAACGCAGCGAGATTATGATTCTCTTTATGATGTTGGAGTTGTTGGCTCCATTATGAGAAAGGTAGTACTTCCTGATGGACGGATAAAAGTTCTTTTTCAAGGTTTGGCGCGTGCAAAAATGATACATAAAGTTTCTGACAAACCGCTAATCGCTCATGTAGATGTTATAGAACCAATAAACGCAAGTTCACTTCGTATAGATGCAATTTTAGAAGTTGTGAGAGAAAAAGTAAGAGCACTTTCTGCAGTTAGTAACTATTTTCCGCCTGATTTATTGCGTACAATTGAAGAAAATCATGATAATAATCGTATTATAGATTTGATATCAAGTACGGTAAAACTAAAAAAGGAGCAGGCATATAAACTTTTTGTTGAAGTAGATACTGAAAAAAGATTTTTAGATCTTGTTGACTTTTTGATGGATGAGATCGAAGCACATAAATTGCAAAAAGAGATACGTTCAAAAGTACATTCACATATAGAAAAAGTCAATAAAGAGTATTTCTTAAAAGAGCAGCTCAAACAGATACAAAAAGAACTTGGAACAGATACTTCACGGGATGAAGAGATAGAAGAGTATCGTAAAAAACTTGAAGCAAAAAAATCGAAGATGAACGAAGATGCATACAAAGAGATATCTAAGCAGATAGAGCGTTTTTCACGAATGCATCCAGACTCTTCCGATGCGTCTATGACACAGACCTATCTTGATTGGGTTTTAGAGATCCCTTTTGGCGAAGAGTCTAAAAAAGCACTCAAGATAGATGATGTACAAACGCAACTTGATAAAGACCATTTTTCTCTAGAAAAACCAAAAAAACGTATCGTTGAGTATTTTGCAGTTCGTGAACTTTTAGAGCTTCGTGGTATCAGTCTCAAAAAAAGTGCTGGAGCAATTTTATGTTTTTCTGGACCTCCAGGTGTAGGAAAAACATCTCTTGCGAACTCTATAGCAACTGCACTAAAACGTCCGTTAGTGCGTATAGCACTGGGTGGGCTTGAAGATGTAAATGAGCTCAGAGGTCATAGAAGAACGTATGTAGGCGCAATGCCGGGGCGTATTGTGCAAGGTCTAATTGATGCGAAGAAAATGAACGCTGTGATAGTTTTAGATGAGATTGATAAAGTGTCACGTTCACAAAGAGGTGATCCAACAGCAGCACTTTTAGAGATACTAGATCCTGAACAAAATAGTGAGTTTAGAGACTATTATCTTAACTTCAATCTGGATTTGAGTAACGTTATCTTTATCGCAACCGCCAACGATATAGGGCGTATTCCTGCACCACTTCGTGATAGAATGGAGTTTATTACTGTCAGTTCTTATACACCGCAAGAAAAATATGAGATAGCAAAACGCTATCTTATCCCTCAAGAGCTCAAAAAGCATGGTTTGAAGCCTTCAGAAGTGAGTATATCTGCAACAGCACTCAAAGAGCTTATTCATAGTTTTACAAGAGAAGCGGGCGTACGTAACCTTCGTCGTCGTATAGCTGACATGAGCCGAAAAGCTGCCAAAGAGATATTGCAAAATAAACAAAATGGCAAAATTACGGTAACACTTAAAAATCTCAAAAATTATTTTGATAAAAGTGTTTTTGAAATAGAAAAAACAACAAAAATACCTGTTGTAGGTGTTGTAAATGGTCTTGCATGGACTGCCGTCGGTGGTGATGTTCTAAAAATAGAGAGTATTCGTATCAAAGGCAAGGGCAACTTTCAACTGACAGGAAGTCTTGGTGACGTTATGAAAGAGTCTGCGAGAATTGCAATGAGTGTGGTAAAAACACTTATTGATACCAAAAAGCTTAAAATAGATGATGAAAACATCCCCCTAACATTTAAAGAGATGGAAGATAAAGTAGAAATAGATCCTAGTGAGGTTTATAAACGCTATGATTTGCATATTCATGTTCCAGATGGTGCAACACCAAAAGATGGTCCTAGTGCCGGTATTGCTATGGTTAGTGTAATTGCTTCTATATTGAGCAGTAAAAAGATACGTTCTGAAATAGCAATGACAGGTGAGGTTTCACTCAGCGGAGATGTACTTCCTATCGGTGGACTCAAAGAAAAACTTATAGCTGCACATAAAGCAGGCATGACAAAGGTCTTAATTCCCGCTAAAAATTATGAGAGAGATTTGGATGATATTCCAAAGGAAGTTCAAGACGCAGTTGAGATTGTAGCTGTAAGTCGTGTAGAAGAGGTTCTCAAGCAAATCTTAGTTGCTTAAGTTTTGCACAGTGAAAATAGCTAGCGCTATCGCGCTATGCTGTAGATAAGTGTTAGATGATAACTGTTGCGATCTTTTTCATTAGGTCGTCATTTCTGATAGGTTTCATGAGAAAACCATTTGCACCATACTCCAAAGCATCACTTTTCTTCGTCTCATCTGTTGTGAGAACTATTATAGGTAACTGACGAAGATTATCATCAGCACGAACAACTTTAAGCATATCTATACCGCCCATAATCGGCATAATAATATCAAGAAGAATAAGGTCAATATCATCTCTTTTTTTCAATTCTCCAATAGCATCCGAACCATTTTTTGCTTCAATTACCTCTTTAACGTGTCCGCTCTTCATGAGCATAGATTTCAAGAGTTTTAGATTTATCAAATCATCATCAACTGCTAATACAATTAGGTCTGTTTTTATCATTTTTTTACCTTAAATAAATTTTTCGAATACAAGTCGTAATAAATCTCTATTTACAATATTTTTAATACTCTCATGAACGTAGAGTGCGTCATCCGTATTCTCAACAGAAGCTGAATCATTAATAATAACTAAGTAACTATCTAAATCTCTGCTTTTATTTGCTTTTTTAACGTTTGCAGAAAACGAAGCCAAATCTAGACCATCACATTCTTTATCAAATAAGATAAGTTTATAGCTATTATTATGTACCATACTCTCCATCTCTTCTACGGTGCTTGCAACTTCATAAGAATAGCCAAGTGAGTGCAGTACCTTTGTATAAAGTTTTGCTTCAAAAGGTGTTTTTTTAGAGAGTAAAATATCTGCTTTGTAACTTGCCATCATAGGTGGTTTTTTATCCACTAATTCAACTTTAAACATTTCTTCTTCTGTGAGCATGATGGTTTTTATCTCTTGTGCAACATTTTCTTGTTCGATTTTTGCTCTCTCCAAACCTTCTTGTGCAGTTTTGGGAACTTTTTGTTCTTGAACAATAAAATCAGAGAGAAAATTTCCAAGTAATGATACGATTTCCGCACGAACAAGAGGTTTTGTTGTATATTCGTCAAGACCTGCTGCAAGAAATCTTTCCCTATCTCCCTTTAATGCATTCGCTGTTAAGGCGATAATTGGTACATGTGGTTGATTATATTCCGTTTCATACTCTAATATCTCTCTAGTAGCCTCTACACCATCAAGAAATGGCATCTGAATATCCATAAATATAACGTCAAAGTTTCCATCTTTTCTTTTTTGAAAAGCTTCAAGTCCATTAGCTGCTATTGTCACATGAAGCCCTAAATCTTCAAGTGTTCTTTGTATAAGTTTTTGATTGATGATATTGTCTTCGGCTACAAGTACATTTGCTTTAAACTTTGATGTTTGCGCATTAAAACTTTTTTTAGCAGATTTTTTAATACGTTTTTCATTAAAGTTACCTTGCAAATAGTTTTCTAAAACAACTCTTATTTTTGTTCCATTTAACGGCTCATAAAGTGTCTTAAAAATATTTGCATGAAGAGAATCGATTTTTTTCATGTAAAATGATTTTGTTAAAAGAATAAGTTCTTGTGGAAGATTGCCATAAGCAACTAAATTCTCCTCAGACACATAATCAAAATCAACAAAAACAAGATCGTAGCTAACCTGTCTCTGTAAGGTTTCAACCTCACTTATATCATTAAATGTTGTGTAGCTTACTCCATAAAAGTCTAAATATTCACGAAGATATTTCTCTTGGCGTTTTGATTTATGTGAAGATTCTTGTACAAGGGCATTGATACTTGTATAGTTTCCTTTGAGACTTTCATTGAGTGTTTCTACTTCTTCAAAATCAATAGTAAAGAAGAAAGTAGTTCCGTCTCCTGGCTCACTATGAAGATCTAAGTACCCGCCCATGAGTTCGATAAATCGACTTGAAATAGTAAGACCAAGACCAGTACCACCATATTTACGTGTAATTGACGTATCTGCTTGTGAAAAAGCTTCAAATATTCTTGATTTTTGCTCACTGGTAACACCGATACCACTGTCTTGAACTTCAAATCTAACCCTTGTTACACCAGCTTCACCACTGTCTATTTTTCTGATGTCAACATTAATTGAACCTGCACTACTTGTAAACTTGACTGCGTTTGAGAGAAGATTGATAATAACTTCTTTCAGTTTTGTCGGATCTCCTTTAAGTGGTCGTTCGAGTTCAGGATCAATATAACATCCAAGGTCAATATGTTTTTCGCTTGCACGTACTGCATAAACTTCAACAGCACTTTCAAATTCTTCAATAGGGTTAAACGCAATATTTTCAATCTCAAGTTTATTACTTTCAATTTTAGAAAGGTCAAGAATATTATTGATAATCTCAAGAAGATTTTCTGAACTTTTTTCAATGATATCAACAAATTCAGATTGTTCTTCTTGGAGACCTGTATCTTTAAGAAGTTCGGTAAAACCAACAATTCCGTTAAGTGGTGTACGAATCTCGTGAGACATATTTGCAAGGAACATTGACTTTGCTTCACTTGCTTCTTGTGCAAACGTTTTATCTTCTCTGGTTTGCTTAATAATTCTCTCAAGAAGCGCATAAGCTTCCGCGGTTCCTTCTGAGGTATGTAAGTTGATATTGAGTTTAGTTTCTTCATCTTCAGCATCTTCAGCAACTTTTTGAAGTACGTTCTCGAGGTTTTTAATATTTTTTGCGATCTCGTTTGATAATAAAAAGCCTAGGATAGCTAGAATAACAGAGATAAGCCAGATAATAAGTGTCATTGTAAGGAACTGCATCGCATCGGTCTGAACTTGTATCGCTCTTTCATCCATCGCAGAGAGAATCAAATCTTCGGCTTTAGAAAGGATATTTGTTTTCTCAGAGAGCATAGTAAACCAGATACCTGAACTTGTTTCAAATTCTCCATTTTGTGCATCTGAGATAATCTGTGTTCTTTCTGTATTAATATCATCCAAAAGCTCAAGCGTGTCTTCATCTTTAATAATTGCATTTATTTGAGCAATTAAATCTTTATTTTGGAGAGTATCATAGTTGATTGTATCCGCTTTAGCAATAAGTGAAATCCAGGTATTAAATTCATTTCCTTCAAGTATTTTTGCACGTGCAATTGCAAATGATATGAAGTCCCTCTCTGCTGCAGTAAACTCTTTGGCTCTTACGATAGAGATATACGAAGATGAAAGCTCGTTAATCTCTGGATCCATCTGATTACTTGTTATCTCTTCTAGCTGTTTAATACCCTTTGATTGAGCTGTTCCATAAACTTTTTCATAAACATCTGCAAAGTTTGTTTGCTGCGAGTCAACAAGTTCTCTGATTTTTTTGATTTCTACAAGTGAGTCAGAGAGTGATTTGGCATTTGTACGACCAACATCTTGAGGATTTTCAACGATTGTATTGGTTTTCAGGTACCCTAGATATTTTGCTTCTATTTCATCAACAATTGTTCTCTGTTTTGAAAGAGATTTCATTGTATTTTCTGAAGCATTACCGAGATAAATAACCGTCATACCTCTTTCACGTGAGATATTTCCAACAAGGTCATTTAGAAGCCTGTTTTCAGAGAGTTTATCCTTGATAAGTTGTGCCGCTTTATAGTTTTCATATGAGTCATATAGAAAGTAACTCGTAATAAAAAATAGAATTAAAATTGGGAAAAGACTTATAAGTCGTAGTCTATTTTTGAGTCCTAATTGCATATTTACGCTCCTATTTGCGAAAGTATCGCATCAATTTTTTTGATAGAATTCATAGCTTCGGAAGCCTGAGTGCCACTAATAATAATACCTAGTTCAGCAGAAAGTTCTTTAATACGCATATTCTCACTCATTCCTTTTAGCTTAATGGCTTCTGCTCTGTAGAGCTCCGTGTTTTTATTTTCAATTGCGTTTTTGATTTGTGTACAAACATCTCTGCTTTCCTCTAAAAAATCATTAAAGAGTTCATTAAAAGAATCAATATCAATTCCTATTTCATTTGCAATAACTTCTCTCTTGTAATCAAAGCGAAAATCTGGTTTTATTCCTGTATCAAGAAGAGAAATAGGTTTGACTTTAGCTTCTTTATTTTGGTGAAGTAATTCTAAAGTATCTTCATTATCTTCAAGTTGCTCAGAAGGTGCATCAATTTTTGATACTTCTAAAGAAAGTTTTTCAAAGTCTAGCATTTCCAAGTCTATCTCCAAATGTGCAGAAGAAATATCTTCAGTTAGTATCGGAGAAAAATCATCATCTGCAAGTTCTGGCATTTTTATAACACTCGGTACGTCATCATCTACAATACTTAGCTCTAAGGGCTCGTCTAAATTATCTTCGTCTTCTTTGAGATAAAATTCATCGCTTGTATCTTCATCTTTAAAATCCACGACAAATGCATCTTCCTCACTTCTTGGCTCCAATTTTTCACCTGAAAGTTTTGTGATGATTCTATAAAATTTATCGAGATTGGCTTTGATTATAGCAAGGTCTGTCGAGGTATTGACAATTGAAAGCGTATCAAAGGCATCTGCAACACGTAAATTAGCTGCAACACCTTTAAGTTTATGTGAGAGTATTTTCACATTAGTTATCTCTGCTGCATCTAACGCGGCATAAAGATCACTTTTAAACTCTTTTGCTTGTTCAATAAAGTCCTCAATAAACTCTTCAATCAAATCTATAGGAAGTCCAAGCTCTTTCGATGCTACCTGAGGATCAAAAATATATTCATTTTCTGACTCTAATTGAGCTTCTTCTGTCTGAATAATTTTTGATTCTTGAATTTTCATTTTTTGTGCAGCTATTGGTTCTTGCGTTTTTATCACCGCAGGTTGCACTTGAGGAATAATTTCTTCCCTCTCTTCTATATCAATGTCTAAAGGCTTATCATTATCAATTATTTCATATATAGCGCTAAGAGCTACTTGCTCCTGCTCGATAATTTCTTCATTTTGTTTTATTTGTCTTGCTAGTGTTATAATTGGAGTTGCAACAGTATCGATTTGCTTAGCTTGCGGGGCTATTGAAGCTTGTTGACACGGTATATCATCAGCTATCCCAAGAACTTCATTTGGGGTAAGTTTTCTAATATTTTGAAGATTAACAAGGAATGCTTGTGAGGTTGGAGCATCACTCAAAAACACAGTTGTTATCTTGAGAGTACATTTATAGTTATCCCCGTGAAGATGAATAATAACTTTTGGTGCTTCAGTAGAATCCGCGCAGGTAATAAAATCTATCCAATGTACATGTTTAAAATTATGGATATATCCAGGTGTTTTTACAAATAGATCAGAAAAATCAGATGATATGGCAAGTAAATCAGATAAACTACTCAGACCTAAGCTTTGTAAATCAAATTCATCAATACCTAAAAATTCTTTTTTAGAGTTGTATAGTAGCATCCCTTAGCCCTTATTTTCAGAGTTGAGCATTTTTTTATAAAGTTCTTCGCTCTCTTGTATGTTTTTTCTAGAAGCAGGTTTTCTTGCAGCAATATAACCTATGATTTTTAGATTTTCATCTCTAATTGGTAAAATTTCAGTTTCAACCCAATAATATAAACCATCTTTTCTAAGATTTTTAACAATACCATTCCAAACTTGACCACCCTGAATAGTTGACCACATCTTCTCAAACGCAGCTTTTGGCATATCTGGATGCCTAATAATATTATGTGGTTTGCCAACGAGCTCTTGTGCGCTATAACCAGAAATATTACAAAACGTCTTGTTGGCGTAAGTGATAAAACCATTCAAATCGGTTTGACTGATAATAACATTTTGTTCAAACAGGTACTCTTCATCTATAGGTGTTATTTTGTCCATAAAAAACCCTTATGCTTTAGTAGTTAAACTAGAATTGGCACAAATATAACATAAAGCTTTAAAAAGAAAACTTATTTGTAATATTTTTTAATGACATTTGCATCTTTTATATTTAAAACTGAGCATATCTCTTCAAATGAAGAGTTTTTTACAGACTCAAACGTTCCAAAATGATTTAAAAGTTTTTTTATTTTTGCCATTGAGATACCATGCAATGATAAAAGCTGGCTCTCTTGATCGAGTTTTAGTTTTGTTTTTTTATGAAACGCAATGGCACTTCTATGTGCCTCGTCTCTTAATTTTTGAACCCAAAGAAGTCTAAGATCACTACTTTTGAGCTTAAAAAAATCTTCTTTAGTATGGAGAATATCATTGGCTTTGCCTTTTGCACGATGGGCTTTTGCATCAACTTTTTCTTTGGCTATAGCAATAATATCAATATGTACGCCGTAAGAAAATAAAATCTCTTGAGCCAATTTTAAAAGTGTACTCCCGCCATCTATAATCCATAAATCCGGAGGAGAGTTTTTTGCAAAACTTTCAACTCTTCTTGTAAGCATTTCGCGCATTTGCTGGTACTCATCTTTTGCTTCAAGATGATAAATTCTGTAGCTTTTTTTATCAAACGCAGCGTTTTCATAAACTACCATAGCCCCGACGGTTGCAACACCTGACATATGTGAGTTATCAAAGATTTCTACACGTGATGGAATTTTTTCAAGTGAAAAAAGTTCTTGTATAACTTCAAGATTATCTGTATTGCTTTTATTTTTTTCTTGCTTTAAAAGTTCATATGCATTAAGCAAAGCCAACTCAATAAGTTGTTTTTTCTCTCCTATTTGAGGTACTTTGATACTTGCTTTTTTACCAAAAAGAGTTGTTAAATGCTCTTCTATAAGTCCAATCCCTTCAAACTTCTTGTGTATCAAAATAGGTGCAATAATAGGTGGCTTATCTGCAGCATAAAAGTCAAGAAGAATTCTTTGATAAAGTTCATCTTCATCATAGCTCTCATTTATTTGAAGAAAGTTATGGGTAGAGGAGATGATTTTCCCATGTCTCATAAACATTCTTACGACTACAGCACGTTTGTCATTGTTTGCAAAGGCGAAAATATCATAGTTTTCTACGCTTGCAAAGTCGATATCACTTTGTATCTGACTTTTTTCTATGCGCTGTATCCTATCTCGAAGTTGTGCTGCTTCTTCAAAACGCATTTCCTGAGCATAAAATTGCATTTTTTCATCGAGTAGTTTTAGGAGTTTTTTCTTATTTTCAATCAGCTCATGTGCAAAAGAAAGTTCCTGCTGATATCTTTCTTTGGTGATAGGAAGTTCACATGGACCGAGGCATTTATCTATTTGATAATATAAACAAAGTTTTTTTGAAGTAAGGCAACTCTTTTTTTGTACTAGTTTGCAAAGTTCATAAATGGAGTCTAAAATGTCTCTGGCACCTACAGAATATGGACCAAAATAGCTGATGTTTTGGCTGTTGAGAACCTTTCTTGTAATATCAAAACGCGGATATTTTTGAGAGTTGTCTAAAAAAATATAGGGATACGTTTTATCATCTCTAAGAAGAATATTGTATTTTGGGCTGAGTTGTTTGATAAGTGAGTTTTCCAAAATGAGTGCATCGTGCTCACTATTTACAATAATATAGTGTAGTGAATGTGCCTGAGAAATCATTTTGCTGATACGAATACCAAGATTGGAATTTGGCTTCAGTTCAGGTGTAAAGTTAAAATAGCTTTTGACTCTTTTTGAGAGATTTTTAGCCTTGCCTATATAGAGAAGATTATTATGAATGTCAAAATACTGGTAAACACCAGGAGTTTGAGGGAGCTGTTGTATGCTATCTTGAAGTTGCATTTTTCTCTTTTATAATTTTTTGGATACTTTGTACAAGTGCATTTAAGCGTGGATCTTTAATATCAATAGTAAAGTCACCATTAGAGCGTTCTTTATATTTTTGTATTTTTTGTAAGGGTTTTGCTTCTTTTGTAGCGGGCGAATGTGTAATGAAAGCTTTTATATCTTTTATATCGAGTTCTCCGCACTCTGCGGGTGCATAAAGATTTAAAGCCTTTTTAATATTTTCTATACTATTATCAAATTCTTGTTTACCGGCATTATGGTTTAAAACAAAGAAAAGAGTCTCATTTTTTATATACGTAAATTGTACAAATCTTTGAAATGTTGGCATAAACATAGACTCTATTTTTTTTATACATTTATATCTATTAAGTTTTGAGAATTGAGGTTTACTTTGAATAGAGTTAAGTATCTGCGAAGCGTTTTTCATCCGCTAATTATAGCAATCTTTTTGTTTGGTTTGAGCGGATGTGGCTATAAAGGGGCTCCTTTTTATACAAAAGAGTTGGAACAAAGTGATGATGATGTTGCATTTATATTTCATAAGCAACCCCAATACCAACCAAAAGAAAAGAGTGTGAATTGTGAATAAACAGATGCAATATGATGTCATAATTGTGGGTGCTGGAGTCGCTGGACTTTATGCTGCGAGTAAGTTGCCAAAAGATAAAAAAGTTTTGATAATTAATAAACGTGAAACTTTTAAGTGCAACAGTTTTTATGCACAGGGAGGTGTTGCACTTGCCCGTGATAGAGAGGATATTCCTTACCATATCAAAGATACACTGGATGCTGGAGCAGGTCTTTGCAATGAAGAAGCGGTCAATATTTTAAGTCAAAAATCACGTGAAGTTATTGATGACCTTATCAATAATGGGTTTGAATTTGACAAAGATAAAGAGGGAAATCTTC
>MIBW01000064.1:0-2627 GCA_001829625.1 Sulfurimonas sp. GWF2_37_8
AGAGCGTTTCTCTTAATTTGACCCAAGAAGAGATAGAAAAAACAAAACAACAGGCTATTTCACAAGCCATAGAGACGATTCGTAACAGACTCGATCAGTTCGGTCTTGCAGAGCCTATCGTCGCTCGTCAGGGTGAGGAAAAAATTCTTGTTCAGTTAGCAGGTATCAAAACGCAAGAGGAAGAACAACGTGCGCGTGAGCTTATATCTCGTGCGGCGAAACTTGAACTTATGGCTGTAGATGAAGATAGAGCTGCTCGTGTCCAAAACATGAGCGTCGCGGATGCAGCGGCTTATGGAGATATCATCCTAGAAGATGCAAAAAATCCTCAGATCAAACATCTTGTGAATGAGATTCCTATTTTGGATGGCGGAATGCTTACGGATGCTTCTGTAGGTTTTGATCAAAATAACCGTCCTGTAATTCACTTTACACTTAATGCAGAAGGTGCTGAGATATTTGGCGATTTTACGGGTAAAAGCGTAGGCAAACGTTTGGCTATTGTCCTTGATGGCAAAGTCTATTCTGCACCAAATATTAACGAGCGTATCGGTGGTGGTAGCGGGCAGATTTCTGGTGATTACACCGTTTTGGAAGCACAGGATTTGGCGATTGCCTTGCGTTCAGGTGCACTTTTAGCGCCTATTTATCTGATGGAAAAACGCTCGGTCGGCCCTAGTTTGGGTGCTGATAGTATAAACGCAAGTATGGTAGCACTCTTAGGCGGATTTCTTTTGGTTATGGTGTTTATGGTTGTTTACTACAAAATGGCAGGAGTGATTGCTAACATAGCGCTTATCGCAAATCTTTTTATCATTTTGGCGGTTATGAGTCTTTTTGGAGCAACACTTACTCTTCCTGGTATGGCTGGGATAGTGCTTACAGTCGGGATGGCGGTGGATGCGAATGTCATCATCTCAGAGAGAATACGGGAACTTCTTCAAGAAGGCAAGTCAATGCATAAAGCTATTGAAGAGGGTTACTCAAACGCAATGAGAGCGATTTTAGATGCAAATATCACGACGCTTATCGCGGCTGTGGTGCTTTACGCGTATGGAACAGGCTCTATCAAAGGTTTTGCTATTACGATTAGTATCGGTATTCTTGCTTCTATGTTAACAGCTATTTTAGGGACACATGGAATTTATGAGATGCTTGAAAAAACAATTAAAAAGAGTAAAAACAACTTTTTTTGGTTCGGGATTAAGGCATAAATATGGAATTATTTAAATATACAAAAAATGTAAATTTTATGGGCAAGTCAAAATTTGCCCTTCTTCTCTCTATAGGTTTAGTTTTAACATCGTATGTTTTACTTGCAACAAAGGGGTTGAACTATGGTGTCGATTTTGCCGGCGGTACTATAATTCAGGTGAAATATACAAACGCGGCTCCTATTGATGTGATGCGTGAAAAACTGAAGTCAGATATGATGTTTGAAGGTGCAAGTATTACAGAGTTTGGTTCTGCTGATGAAGTGGTTATACGTATGAAAACAACCTCTTCAAGTGTAACGGTAGATATTGGTGATGTAACACGAGAAGCACTTAAGGGCACAGGTGAATATGAAATCCGCCGTGTAGATATCGTAGGTCCTACAGTTGGCAAAGAGCTCAAAGAAAAAGGAATTATGTCTTTAATTTTGGCAACCTTAGGGATTCTCATCTATGTTGCGTTTCGATTTGAATGGCGTTTTGCCGTGGCTTCTGTCGTGGCACTTGTCCATGATGTCTCTATAGCTTTAGGCGCACTAGCACTCTTTAGTGTTGATGTAAACCTTGATGTTTTAGCGGCACTATTGACTCTTTTGGGTTATTCTCTCAATGATACAATCATCGTCTTCGACCGTATCCGTGAGGGCATTGTTGCAAACAAAGGAACTGAATTAGGAGAGAACATCAATGAGTCAGTGACAAAAACACTCTCGAGAACAACTCTAACATCACTCACGACATTGTTTGTTATTTTTACACTCTTTGTTTATGGCGGTGAAATTATCCATGCATTTGCATTTACCTTACTTGTTGGTATAGTTGTGGGGACTTATTCATCCATTTTTGTAGCTTCGCCGATTTTGTTATGGTTTGGATTTGATGTGAAACAGTACCATGTCAAACTTGCGGAAAAAGCAAAACGTGAAGCAGAGAAAAAACGAATGCGTGAGCAGTACGAATCAGGGGTTATGTGACTCCTGAAAATAAAGAATATTTTTTGGTAATTTAACTCAGAGGCGAATAAAATATGTTTAATGTAGAAAATTTATTTTTTAGAAATAGTGATTTTTTTAATTTTAAAGATCAGGAAATTTCAAAAAAATATGGTAATTGGTCTAAGCACACGAGCCGGGAGCAAATTACTGTAGTGAGTGCTTTGATGGCTATACTCTATATCTTATACTATCAGGTCAATAGTTTAATCTCACCACCTGAACTTATTGGTTCAATGAAGATAGTTGAATTTTGTGTTATGCCTTTGATTTTATTGAGTATCAGTTACCTCTCGGCAAAACAAATTAATTACAATTTAATGATATTTCTTTTTATGCTTGCACCTATAGTTGCAACTGCAGGTAATATTGTTATTGCAAGTCAAATGCAAATGCCTCAAGCATATCTCACTGAAATATA
>MIBW01000064.1:2639-4766 GCA_001829625.1 Sulfurimonas sp. GWF2_37_8
TGGATTGAGATTTTTGCATGCAACATTAAGTGCAGTTGGAATTATTATTGTCTCATTTATGGGAATTTACTTTTATTTTCCTTCTTCAAAAGAGCTATTTGTTTTACATTTTTTTTGGATCTTTGTATCTTTTAGTTTTGGCTTTTATAGCGGATATATGCTAGAACAATCAAAGAAAGATACATTTTTAGCTTATGAAGCATTGATTGCAATGACATCAGCAGACAGTTTAACTGGTTTTCAAAATAAAAATAATCTTGCAGACCTAATAAGAATAGAAGTGAGTAGATTCAAACGTTATGGACATCCTTTTTCAATAGTTTTAATGACTATTGATAATTTCAAAGAGCTTAAAGCGATTTATGGACATCAAATAAGCGATCTTGTTTTGATAGAACTTGCACAACTCATCAAAGACCATATACGTTTAACTGATGTAGTTGTAAAATGGGAAGCAGGAGAGTTTATTATTATTTATCAAGAGACAGATGAAGATGTGCTCAAAATACTTGCAGAAAAACTACGTCACTCTATTGAAGAATATACTTTTAAAAATGTTGGTAAAAAAACAATCAGTGTTGGAATAACTTCCTACAGAGAACATGATGACCCTGATACTATAATCAAAAGAGTGGATATGGCTCTTAGCAGGGCAAAAATGAAAGGAAAAAATAATATAGAGTTTCTATAGGATTTGCCCTAAGTTTCAACCCTTTATAAGAATGATTTTTCAGTCGTCACTTAAGAATCTTTGAGTATAATCACCAAAATTAAATTTACGTATATGTGTTGAAAATTTGGCTTTTTTGCTACTTTTTTGGCTAAATATAAAGGAATAAAAGTATGGATTGGGGCAAAGTAATATATGTGTTTTTCTCTTTAATGAGTTTAACATCGATAGCAGGTTTTATGTATGAACATAGTGCAGTGGCACTTTTTGTTGCAGCTAGCTTAAATCTTATCTCTACATTTTTGAAAATAGGTGTAAGAAACCTTCTCTCAGCCGAACTTTTGGCCTCATCTTTGGTTGCAGACTTGCATTTGATTCCTGCGTTTATCTATCTTGTAGTAGCAGGAAATTTGGAGTGGGCTATAGCCCTTACCATCGGAGCCCTTATAGCAAATGTCTTTTCCATGGGACTTGTTTATATAGAAAGTTCAAAAACACACGACGAGTATTAGGAGATTTTTTTGGAGTATAGTTCACGTTCAATAGAAAAAAAATGGCAAGAATATTGGAAACAAAATAGAAGTTTTGAACCAAGTACAGATTTTAATAAAGAGAAAAAATATATACTCAGTATGTTTCCTTTTCCAAGTGGAAGACTCCATATGGGACATGTGAGAAACTATTCTATCAGTGATGCGTTTGCTAGACATTATCGTCAGCAAGGACTCAATGTTTTACACCCAATAGGCTTTGACAGTTTTGGTATGCCTGCTGAAAACGCAGCTATCAAAAACGGTTCGCATCCTAAAAACTGGACATATGATAATATCGACTATATGAAAAATGAGTTTTATGCACTTGGTTTTTCTTTTTCTCGTGAGCGTGAACTTGCAACGAGTGATGAACTTTATACAAAATTTGAGCAGTCCTTTATCATCGATATGTATGAAAAGGGTCTGTTGTATCGTAAAAAAGGGATGCTCAATTGGTGTCCGCATGATCAAACCGTACTTGCCAATGAGCAGGTTGTGGATGGCTGCTGTTGGAGATGTGATACGCCAATAGTCAAAAAAGATATGAACCAGTATTATTTCAAGATTACGCAATATAGTGATGAACTTCTCTGCGACCTAACAAAACTTGAAGCTGGTTGGCCAAAACAGGTGCTTACTATGCAAGAAAATTGGATAGGAAAATCAAATGGCTTAGAGTTTGACCTCTCCTTTGATGATGCAAGTAAAACAAAACTTTCTGCTGCGTTTGAGAGTTTTGATGTTTTTACTACGCGTCCTGACACTATCTATGGCGTGAGTTACGCAGCACTAGCACCTGAACATGATATTGTTAGCTATATGTGTGAGAATAAATTACTTAGCGAAGAGAGTATCGCTGAGATTTTAAAGATGAAAAACACGGCATCTATTGAGAGACAAAAAGAGAAAAAAGGTCTTGCCCTT
>MIBW01000064.1:4813-5748 GCA_001829625.1 Sulfurimonas sp. GWF2_37_8
TTGTACTTATGGATTATGGAAGTGGTGCTGTTATGGCTGTTCCTGCTCATGATGAGAGAGATTTTGATTTTGCTAAAAAATATGATTTACCTATAAACGCAGTGATTAAACCACTTGAAGGCGAATTGGATGTAAACGCTGCGTTTACTGAAGTAGGCACTCTCTTTAATTCTGCTGCGTTTAATGGGATGAATTCTAAAACCTCTCAGGCAGCTATTATCGACTATTTTGAAGAGCAAAAAATAGGCAAAAGAACTACAAACTATAAACTCAAAGACTGGGGTGTTTCACGCCAGCGTTACTGGGGTGCGCCAATTCCTTTTATCCACTGCGATAGCTGCGGTTTGGTGATGGAGAAAAAAGAGAATCTTCCTATAGCACTTCCTGCGGATATTGAGATAACAGGAGAGGGAAATCCTCTGGATAAACACCCTACTTTTAAACACTGCAAATGTCCAAAATGTGGAGCTGATGCGACGCGTGAGACAGATACTATGGATACTTTTGTCGAGTCTTCTTGGTATTTCTTGCGTTTTTGTGCAGATGCAAGTAACTGGGAGAGTGAAGCTTTTTCAAAAGAACAGATAGCCTATTGGATGGGTGTGGATCATTATATAGGCGGAATCGAACATGCGATACTGCATCTTTTATATGCGAGATTTTTTACCAAAGTCTTTAGAGATTTGGGTTATATTAATTTTGATGAGCCTTTTGATAAGCTTCTTACGCAAGGAATGGTACTTAAAGATGGTTCTAAGATGTCTAAATCAAAAGGCAACACAGTAGATCCTGATGCGATTATTGAGAAGTATGGCGCAGATACGGCAAGACTTTTTATCCTCTTTGCAGCGCCTCCGACGCAAGAACTTGAGTGGAATGACAGCGGTGTTGAAGGTGCGCATAAATTTATCAAAAGATTTTATGATAGAAGCTCC
>MIBW01000065.1:0-13677 GCA_001829625.1 Sulfurimonas sp. GWF2_37_8
GTTTTGGCATACCATCGCCTACTTTGTCAGCACCCATTCTTACGATGATATTGAGTCTTCCCGCTTCATTCTCAGGGTTGAGTTTATGTACAAGTCGTACCAAATCTTCAGGATCCATACTTGGACCTGCTTTTACACCGATAGGATTTTTGATGCCTCTCATATACTCTACATGAGCGCCGTCAAGCTGGCGTGTTCTATCTCCTATCCAAAGCATATGCGCAGAAGTATCATACCACTCACCCGTCAAAGAATCTTTTCTTGTAAAAGCCTCTTCATACGGAAGAAGCAAGGCTTCATGTGAAGTAAAGAAGTCTGTTTCTCTGAGTGTTCTATATGTTTTGGAGTTGATGCCGCACGCTTCCATAAATTTAAGGGATTTACCGATATCTTCTGCCAAATCTTCAAATTTCTGGCTTATTTCGCTTTTATGTGCAAAATCTAAAGTCCATTTGTGAACCTGATGTAAATCTGCCAAACCACCCGATGCAAAGGCACGAAGAAGATTCATCGTTGCAGCTGATTGGTTGTATGCTTTGATCATTCTTTGTGGATCAGGGGTACGTGCTTCTTTTGTAAACTCAACACCGTTGATTATATCTCCACGGTACGAATCAAGTGTGACACCATCAAAAGTCTCAGTGTCACTTGAACGAGGTTTTGCAAATTGTCCGCCCAAACGGCCGACTTTAACCACAGGAAGTCCGCCTGCATAGGTCATAACAACTGACATTTGCAAAATAGCTTTAAATGTATCGCGGATATTTACCGCATGAAACTCACTAAAACTCTCAGCGCAGTCTCCGCCTTGTAACAAAAATGCTTTACCCTCTGAAACATTTGCCAACTGCTCTTTTAAAGAACGTGCTTCTCCTGCAAAAACAAGCGGTGGATAATTTTTTAGTTCTGTTAATACTTTTTGTAACTCATCTTGGTTTGGATATGTCGGTTGTTGTAAAATTGATTTCTCTCTCCACGAGGACGGATTCCAAATATTCATAATAAAACCTTAATTTTTATAATTTCCGTGGATTCTATCCAAAAAGAGCTAAAATTGCTCTGATGAATTTAGATTTTTAGCCTATTCACATGAACTAAAGCCTTCTAATTAACAAATCAAATGAAAGCTTATTTTATGCTTTAAAATGTATAATAACGAAATTTTAACATGGATAGCGAATGCACAAAGATGACCTCAAATCTCTTGTAACTCAAATGTACACCAATCTTATTGAACAGATTGATATACAAGAAAACGCTACCGTAGAACAAGTAAGGAACTATTTATACCATGCTTCACGTGCGATAGGATCACTTGATAAAAGCAAATTTCACTCACTCGATGAGACGAAAGATTTTTTCAAAAATAGCTATAAAGAACTCGCCGCAAAAAGTATATCTTCCTATCAAAACACTAACGTCCAATTTGAACAAATAGTTCAACTTCATGAACAAACTGTAAATGAGTGCAGTGAACTTATTAATATCCCTGACCTTACAAAACACTTCAACTCCATTCAAATACATATGAATGATGAAGTTCAAAAAGCCAATAGTATCATCTTACAACTTGTTGAACAGGTAAAAAAACTAGAAGAAACTTCAAACTTAGATTCGCTCACAAAAGTTTACAATCGACGTGCACTTTCGAGCTATTTAAGCGAAATATGTATTAGAAAAAACATAAACTACGAGATACACCTTCTTATCTTGGATGTTGATGACTTTAAGGTTATCAACGACACCTTTGGACATATTGCAGGCGATAAAATTTTAATATTTATCGCAAATATCCTTAAAAAAACACTCAGAGATGGGGATAAGGTTTTTAGATATGGCGGAGAAGAGTTTGTTATTGTTCTCAATCGTATAAATGACGAATATTGCAAAAACATCACTTCACGCATTTTGGAGCTTATAAGGAAAAATAAGCTTATATACAAAGGGCAAAGTATCAACGTTACTATGAGTATTGGAGCCACAAAATACATAGAAAGTGACAATGAAGACACCCTTATGGGAAGAGCCGACAAAGCACTTTATAGAGCAAAAAACAGTGGAAAAAATCAAATGCATTCGGAAATATAAACATGGAATTTAATTATTTTGATCTCATAGCGGCAGCCATCATCCTTCTTTTAGGTCTAAAAGGTATCATAAACGGATTTTTTAAAGAATTTTTTGGTCTTGTAGGTATCATCGGCGGTATTTTTATCGCTTCACGCGTTGGCAATGAAGTCGGTCAACATCTTAGTGATCTTGTTTTCAAGTTTGAAAACAGTGCGGCTATAAACTTCACAGGCTTTTTACTTACATTGGCTGCGTTTTGGTTTGTTATGATTATCTCAGGTGCTTTATTTACCAAACTCAGTTCTATAAGTGGGCTTGGTCCAGTTGATAAACTTTTAGGTTTTATTTTTGGAGCAAGTAAATTTTTTCTTATCGCTGCGGTTATAGTGCATGCTCTTTATAACATCAAAGCACTCAAAACTACGATAGAACCTATCGAACAAAAGAGTATTCTTTTTCCTATACTCGTTGAAACAGGAGCTTTTATCATGAAAATTGATCCTATCGTTATTAGCTCTAATATAGATACAACTATTCAAAAAGGCTCAGACGTATTTGAAACTAAAGTCGAAGAGATTAAAGAGAGTAAAAGTGCTGAGATTATAAAAGAAGTGGCAAGCGAACTTGAAAAAAATGTACAAACAAATGGGAGCAAATAAGATGCCTTCAAAATTTACCACAAATTTCAACACTAAAACGATTGCTTATGAAGAGTTGCTTAATGACTTTAAAGCACTTTTGAAAAAAAATAACCTTAAATTTACTATTCAAAGAGAAGTAATCCTTGAGACGCTTTATAACTCCGATGAACACTTAACTCCAGAACTTCTTTATAATCTTATCCAAACAAAATATCCTGATCTCAACACAGGTATAGCTACCGTATATAGAACTCTCTCTTTACTTGAAGACTCAAATGTCGTCACCTCTTTATCTTTTGGTGCGCAGGGAAAAAAATATGAACTCGGAACAAAAGAGCACCATGATCATGTCATCTGTACTGAGTGTGGAACTATCACAGAGTTTGTAGATGAGGCGATAGAAGAGCGACAACATGCTATCGCGGAAACTTTAGGGTTTAAAATGATTGATCACTCAATGCAGATTTATGGTATTTGCAAAAAATGCCAAAACAAATAAAACACGACAAAAGGAAAGAGTATTGATTTTTGACAACAAGTTCATACAACAAAGAATTGAAAAAGCAGAATTATTAAAAAAAATGGGTATTAACCCTTATGCAAATGATTCGGCAAGAAATACAACGATTGAAAAATATATAAATGTAAACTCAGATATTTTTGAGATAGAGAGTAAACGTGACGAGCACCGTCATTATGTCATAAGCGGACGCATCAAACTTTTTCGTGTGATGGGAAAAGCCAGCTTTATCGAGATAGAAGATGAAAGCGGTTCCCTACAGATCTATGTAGCAAGAGACAACCTCCCTGAAGGCTTTTACAATGATGTCTTTAAGAAAAACATCGAAACAGGAGATATCGTTGAAATCGGAGGATATCCATTTGTAACAGGACAAGGTGAACTTTCTCTTCATGCTTCTTCTTTTAAACTGCTCACAAAAGCTATTTCACCGCTTCCTGAAAAATTTCACGGTATCACAGACAAAGAGATTCGTTATAGAAAACGCTACCTTGACCTTATTATGAACGCTGATGTACGTAAAACATTTAAAATCCGTTCCAATGTTATCTCTTTGACAAGAAGATTTTTTGAAGAGAAAGGCTTTTTAGAAGTTGAAACGCCGATGATGCACCCGATTGCAGGTGGAGCTAATGCAAAACCTTTTGTCACACACCATAATGCACTTAAAATCGACAGATACCTGCGAATCGCTCCTGAGCTTTATCTCAAACGCCTTATTGTTGGTGGTTTTGAGGCAGTTTTTGAGATAAACCGTAACTTCAGAAATGAAGGAATGGATGCGACACACAATCCAGAATTTACTTCTATCGAATTTTACTGGGCTTATAAAACTTACAGAGATTTGATTATTATCACAAAAGAGTATTTCACCTATCTCTTTGATCATCTCGATCTCCCGACACTGCTTCCATATGGTGATATGGAAATAGACTTTGCAAACTTCCAGGAGATCCCTCTCATAGAGTCTCTCACAACTATCGGTGGGGTTCCAGCAGATGTTGTTTATGATAAAGAAAAAATCGTTGCGTTTTTAAATACTAAAAATATTACAGTAAAATCAGGTCTCAATCTCGGTCAACTTCAGGGTGAACTTTTTGATGAGTTCGTTGAAGAAAAACTTATCGATCCTACTTTTATCACAGAATATCCAGTAGAGATATCTCCGCTTGCACGTAGAAGCGATACAAATCCCGACATTACAGAGAGATTTGAACTTTTTATAGCAGGTAGAGAGATAGCCAATGCTTTTAGTGAGTTAAACGATCCTGTAGATCAACTCGGGCGTTTTGAGAGCCAGATAGAAGCAAAAGAGAGTGGAGATGATGAAGCGCATGAGATGGATGAAGATTTCATCGATGCACTCAGCTATGGGATGGCTCCTACAGCGGGTCAAGGGATAGGAATAGATAGACTTGTTATGCTTTTGACTAATGAGCACTCTATACGAGATGTGCTACTCTTTCCTGCAATGAAACCATTACACAAAGATGAGTTGCACCATGATGATGAAGAATAATTAAACTAACACAAGAGGAAAATGAACATGAGTTTTTTACAAGAATTTGACAACGAAATATATGCGTTATGCGAAAAAGAGTTAGAACGTCAAACTGACCACTTAGAGATGATTGCATCGGAGAATTTTACTTTGCCTGCGGTTATGGAAGCTATGGGTTCTGTATTTACAAACAAATACGCAGAGGGATATCCTGCAAAACGCTACTATGGCGGTTGTGAATATGCAGATGGTGTTGAGCAATTAGCAATAAACAGAGCATGTGAGCTTTTTGGCTGTAACTATGCAAATGTTCAGCCTCACTCAGGTTCTCAGGCAAACGGCGCTGTATATGCAGGGCTATTGCAAGCCGGTGATAAACTTTTAGGTATGGATTTAAGTCATGGCGGTCACTTGACGCATGGTTCTAAGCCAAGTTTTTCTGGTAAAAATTATTCAAGTTTCACTTACGGTGTTGAGCTTGATGGCCGTATTAACTACGAAAGAGTGATGGATATCGCAAAAATCGTACAACCTAAGATCATCGTATGTGGCGCATCGGCATATGCGAGAGAGATCGACTTCAAAAAGTTCCGTGAAATTGCAGATGCTGTTGGAGCAATTTTATTTGCAGATATCGCACATATAGCAGGTTTGGTTGCTGCAGGTGAGCACCCTAGCCCATTCCCGTATGCGGACGTTGTAACAACTACCACACATAAAACTCTTGCAGGTCCAAGAGGCGGTATGATTCTTACAAATGATGAAGAAATTGCTAAAAAAATGAACTCTGCCATCTTCCCTGCACTTCAAGGCGGACCGCTTGTACATGTTATCGCTGCAAAAGCAGTAGGTTTCAAATACAATCTCTCTCCTGCGTGGAAAGAGTACGCAAAACAAGTCAAAGCAAACGCTCAAATTCTTGGTGAAGTGCTCATGCAAAGAGGATATGATGTTGTTTCAGGCGGAACAGACAATCACCTCGTACTTGTATCCTTTGTCAACAAAGAGTTCTCAGGGAAAGATGCAGATGCAGCTTTAGGAAATGCAGGTATAACAGTCAACAAAAACACTGTTCCAGGTGAAACAAGAAGTCCGTTTGTAACTTCAGGAATCCGTGTAGGAAGTCCTGCACTTACATCTCGCGGTATGAAAGAAAAAGAGTTTGAACTTATAGCAAACAAAATGGCTGATGTTTTAGATGATATCAACAACACAGAACTTCAGGCAAAAATCAAAGCAGAGTTAAAAACTTTAGCGCAAAACTTTGTAATTTATCACCAATCAACATATTGAGGTATAAACGATGACAGCAATGGATCTCAAACTTATTAAAATGATTACTGATCATTACTGGATCAAAAGAGATACAGTAGTGGACAAACTGATGTTTAAGGGACGTACTTTTTATAATAAATATGAAAAAATAAATGCGCAACTCACACAAACGCTTATCAATCAACATATAAAAGGTGAGATTACACTTGCACACTCTCTCATCAATGCCTATAACAAAGTTGAAAACATCGTTATTGACTACAATGGACGAGATCCAGAGCGTTTTTATCATAAGGCACAACTTTTGCTTCGTGAAGAGGGATATATAAATTTTACGGCGTATAAGAGTAAGACAGAGGGTCATCTTCACGTCTATATTCATAAAGGACACACAACACTACAAGAGGCTATTGGGCTTGGCAAAATGCTTTCTATGAAACTAGCTAGTAAACAGCCTCTACAGTGGAGAATGTTTCCAAACGCAGATATGCCTGATGAGTACAATATTTTGGCATTACCATATGATGTTTATGGAAAAGAACGTGGTGCTTCCTGGTCAAAGCATATGTGATTTTAGGTACTATTTTAACTTGAAAATAAAAAGGTTGTAAAATGCAAGAAACAAACGAACTCAATGACATTATTTTAAATAAAAACAGTTCAGGCAATAATAATAAAAAGATTGTTTTAGCTGTTGCCACACTTGGTATTATTTTGATTATCGTGGTCATGCTTATGAATAGTCTTACTTCAAGCGGAACAGACAATCTTCCTCAAGCAATCCTTCCTCCTGAACCAACTGAACAAGTTTCTAACGCAAATGTGAAAGAGCCTCTTTTTGAAGAAGTCCCTGTTGTCAATGAAAACGCAACTGCAAGTGAAAATCTTGACAATGTAGCACAGAAAATCAAACAAGAGAGTCAAGCGGCAGCTTCTACTCCTGAATCAGTAGAGAGTGCGCCTGTAGATGAACCTGAAGAGGCTCCTGTACAAGTAGAAAAAGCTGAACCTGCTAAAGCGCAGGTTACATCCAAAAAAATTTCTGCTCCGACATCTCCTCCTGCAAAAACATCTGCTACAGGTTCTCATTATATTCAAGTTGGCTCTTTTTCAAAATATCCGCCAAATAAAACATTTTTGAAATCTATCACAAATAAAGGTTATGACTACAGATTTTATGAGGTAAAAGTCAATGGACAAACTATCAGTAAAGTTCTTGTTGGTCCTTTCTCAAATGACGCGCAAGCAAGAGATGCTCTGAGTGTTATTCGCAAAAGTGTTGAATCTGGCGCTTTTATAACTAAAATATAAATTTTTATCCTTCTCTCTTTTTTCATAAAAAGGGAGTATTTTTTAAAGAAGGTCAACCTTGATATACTCCAAACAGTTCATCCTCGATCAGTTCGCTCCCATAGCCGTTTACGCAAAACTCAAAATACTCTTTAAAGATGAAATAAGTTATCTTTTTGAAAGTGCTGGACAAAGTGCAGGAAACTATAGTTTTATCTGTATAGGTGCAAGAGAGAGAGTGCAATTTATCAACGATAAAACTATCTACACAAACAGCGATGGCATAAGAACAATCCAAGAAGAAAACCCTTTTGTCTTTTTAAAAAATTATTATAAAAATATCGATACAAGAAGCTACAAAGAAGCTACAAAAGAACTGGGTGTCGGTTATGTTGACGGTTTTATCGGTTACATCGGTTACGATATGGTAAAAGTTTTTGAACCAAAACTTCATAGCGCTATGGAGAATCTTCTCGATGAGCTCCATACACCTGATTTGGATTTGATTCTTCCAAAATTGGTGCTTGTTTACTCACACAAAAATCATCAAATTTCCCTTATCTCAACACTTAAAGAATTTAGTAGTAGATTTGACTCTATTGAAAATGAACTTAAAAGCTCTTACGAATATGTCCATATGCAACAAAATATCGGAACAGATAAAGGAAATTTTGCCCATTCAAAAGAAAAATTCTTTGATATGATAGACAAATCCAAAGAGATGATTAAGAGTGGGGATGTATTTCAGATTTTGATGACAAACCGTTTTACGAGAAATATCAAAGTTGATCCATTTAGTTTTTACCGTATTTTGCGTACAAAAAACCCTTCTCCTTATATGTTTTTGATGGAGTATGAGGATTTTAATATCGTAGGAAGTTCTCCAGAAGTTATGGTTCGCCTCAACGAAGGCGAACTTCTTTTGCGTCCAATCGCAGGAACACGTAAACGCGGCAATACAAAAGAGCGTGATTATGCGCTGGAAATCGAACTCTTAGCAGATCCAAAAGAGCTTGCAGAACACCTTATGCTTATAGACCTTGGACGTAATGATATCGGTCGCGTTGCACAAACAGGAACGGTAAAAGTAGAAAATATGATGCATATTGAACGGTTTTCACATGTTATGCATATTGTTTCAGATGTTACTGCACAACTAGCTGATGATAAAGATATGTTTGATTTATTTATGGCAACATTTACAGCTGGAACTATGACGGGTGCGCCAAAAATTCGTGCAATGGAGCTTATTGCCGAATATGAGGGAATTAAACGCGGCTTTTACAGTGGCAGTATTGGTTATTTTGGTTTTGATGGCAATATGGACAGTGCGATAACTATCCGTACCGCAATGGTCAAAAAAAATAAAGTTGTCCTTCAAGCAGGTGCAGGTATCGTTGCTGATTCTCAAAATGAGCTGGAATATCTTGAAGTTGAAAACAAACTCGGGGCACTTATCCACTCTTTAGAAGATTTGGATGAGAAATAAATTTGAAATTATTTGCCATCTTCGGTAATCCGGTAGCACATTCGCGTTCACCGCTCATGCACAACTGCGTTTTTAAAAATACGAATACGAAAGCTTGTTATACCCGCGTACATCTGCATGATGGCACAAAACTCAGAGAAACTTTTTTTGCACTGGGACTTAGTGGAGCCAATATCACTGTTCCACACAAAGAGGCTGCGTTTGCTGCTTGTGATACGATACGCGGCTTTGCAAATAAAGTGGGAGTGGTCAATACAATCATCAACGAAGAAGGCAAACTTATAGGCTACAACACGGATGCAGATGGTTTTATGTTTTCTATAGAAACATTTACAAATCTCAAAAATATTCTTATTCTTGGAGCAGGAGGCACTGCAAAATCTCTTGCAGCAAGATTTTTGCAAGAGGGTTGGAGTGTAAGTGTTTTAAACAGAAGTGCCGAACGTCTTGTCTATTTCAAAGAAATTGGATGTGAAACTTATGAGTGGAGTGATTTTGCAGACCAAAAATACGACCTTGTAGTCAACACGACAAGTGCGGGACTCAAAGACGAAATACTGCCTGCTCCAAAAGAGATGATAGAGTCTATTTTACAAAACACACTCTATGCTGCGGATGCTATTTACGGCAAACTCACCCCTTTTTTGAAGATGGCAAAAGAGAAAAATATCACTTGCAAAGACGGAGCAGATATGCTTCTGGGTCAGGGTATTTTGGCAAATGAACTCTTTATGAACAAAACTATCCAAAGAGAAGAGATAGCAAAATGGATGCAAAAAAGTTTTTTACTTTAGAGTAAAAAATCTCTTCTCTATCACTCTTTTAAATTCAACCACAAAAAGCACTCCAAATGAGATAACAAGTATCTCAATCCATGTGCTTAGATTTAAAGATTCACTTTGAAACATCTTATGCATAAACGTTGTGTGTGTAAACAACAGCTGCGCCAAAACCATCAAAACAACACCTAATAGAAGAAAATAATTGTTCAAAACATTTGTTTTAAATACCGATTTTTGCAACTCTTTGCACACAAAAAGATAAAAAAGTTCGATAAATACAAAGATATTGACAGCGATTGTCCTTGCATATTCTACGCTGTGTCCGAGTGAGAGCGCATAATGAAACATGATGTAAGTGCTCAGTAACATATAAATCCCGACGACTAACATTTGGATAATCAAACTTTGTGTGAGTATCGCTTGCGATGGATTGCGTGGTTTTCTTTGCATGATATTTTCCTCTTGCGGTTCAAAAACAAGCATAAGTCCAAGCAAGATGGCCGTTGCCATATTTATCCACAAAATCTGCAACGGAAGGATAGGCAGGGTAAGCCCAAAGACAATAGCAAATAAAATCACCAAACCCTCTCCTAAGTTTGTAGGAAGTGTCCATGTAATGAACTTTACAAGATTATCAAAAACATTGCGCCCTTCTCTGATGGCATGTGTGATGGAGCTAAAGTTATCATCGCTCAAAATCATATCTGCTGCTTCTTTGGCTACTTCCGTGCCACCAAGACCCATAGCGATACCGATATCCGCTTGTTTGAGTGCTGCTGCGTCATTGACACCATCCCCAGTCATAGCAACTATCTCTCCTCGTGCTTGAAGTGCGTCAACGATACGAAGTTTTTGTTCAGGTTCAACTCTTGCAAAAACTCTTACTTGTGATACTTTTTCTATCAACTCACTATCAGTCATAGACAAAAGCTCATTTCCTGTTAATACCGTATCTTCATATTTTGCATCCGAAGCAACTATAGCCATCATTTTAGATATAGAAAACGCGGTCAAGGCATGGTCACCCGTTATCATGATGATTTTTATCCCAGCACCAAGAGACTCTTTGACTGCTGTGATGGCTTCAGTACGTGGAGGGTCCATCATCGCCGCTAGTCCCAAAAATATAAAACCTTCTTGAAACATCTCATCGTCTATTTTAGTTTGTTCTGTTTTCTTTTTAGCAATAGCCAAAACTCTCAAACCACGCGCAGCATACGCTTCTGCGTTTTGAACTATTTTCTTTTTATCTAGCTTATGTAGCCCCTCATTTATAAATTCATAGTCGCAAATACTCACTATTTTTTCAAGAGAACCTTTGATAAAAAGTACATTTTGGCAATTCTTTGTATCTGTATGGAGCGTAGCCATATACTGTCTATCAGATTCAAAAGGTAAAATATCCACTCGTGGGTAGAAGCTATTAACTTGATGTTCTTCACAGCCACACTTGAGCGCACTCACAATCAAAGCACCCTCTGTAGGATCACCGCTTATAGTGTATTTCCCCTCTTGATTGAGTAAATAGGACTCATTACATAGATATCCTGCTTCCGCAAACTCCATAAGTAATGCATCGACACTCTCTATTTTGTGCTCATTTAAGAAAATATCACCCTTTGGTTCGTACCCTTTTCCACTTAGCTTATACAATGCGTTAGAGCAATATATATCGGTCACACTCATCTTATTTTGCGTCAAAGTACCTGTTTTATCAGAACATATTGTTGTTACACTTCCAAGGGTTTCAACTGCGGGAAGTTTTCGTATGATGGCGTTTTTCTTTGCCATACGACTCACACCGATAGCCAAAGTAATGGTCACAGCTGCAGGAAGTCCCTCAGGGATAGCGCCAACAGCAAGTGCAACAGAAGCCATAAACATCGCAACAGCACTGTTTTCTCTCAAAACTCCTACGATAAATGTAAATGCTGCAAGAGCTAAAATAAGATATAAAAGAATTTTGCTAAAAGAAGAAATTTTTTTTGTAAGAGGTGTTTCCATAGAGTTTGTATTTTCCAAAAGATGTGCAATTTTTCCAAGTTCAGTATGTTCGGCAGTGGCTACAACAATCCCTTTTGCTCTGCCATAGGTAACATATGTACCCGAATAAACCATATTTTTTCTGTCATTTATTGTCACATCTTGAGAAAAAGCAGAAAGCACTTTAAGTACAGGCAAAGATTCCCCTGTGAGCATCGACTCATCGATTTTGAGATCTTTAGCAGTGATAAGTCGTATATCTGCGGGAATTTTTGAACCCGATTCTAGTAAAATAATATCTCCAGGAACCAAATCAACAGAAGAAATTTTAAGTTTTATTCCATCACGTATAACTATCGCTTCCGTCGTCATCATCTCTTTAAGTGAATCTATCGCTTCTTGAGCTTTTAGCTCTTGAAGATATCCTATAATTACATTGATAATAACCACGGTAAAAATAACGCCGCTATCCACCCATTCTTGTAAAAAAGCCGTCACAAGCGAAGCAGCTAAAAGGATATAGATAAGCGCATTATGAAATTGGATAAAGAATTTTTTGAGTTTACTCTCTTGCATTTTCTCTTTTAAAAGATTTTTACCAAAAAAAGCTTCTCTGTGTTTGATACTCAAAGGAGCCAAACCATCTTCTATATCACTCTCAAAAAGTTCAACAACTGCCTCCACTTCCAGAGTGTGCCAACTCTCCCCGATAAGATGTTGCATATCTTTCTCCCTGCGTAACTCAGCTTTAAACAATTATGGCTTATAATTGATAAAATCTCCATGAAGGAAGGTCACATGGATAGGGTGGTACAAAACATTGATGAGCGTTATAAATTACTAGAGCGAAGTATGAAAAAAGTGGGCTATGATAAAAATGCTCTCATAGAGATACTTCATAGCGCACAGGAGACTTTTGGTTATTTGGACAAAGAGACACTTAAGTTCATTGCAAAAAAACTCAAATCACCTTACTCTAAAGTTTATGGTGTTGCGACTTTTTACCACTACTTCAGACTCAAACCAAAAGGTCTGCACAACGCTGTAGTCTGTTTAGGTACGGCTTGCTATATCAAAGGAGCAGACAAAATTTTAGCTGCGTTTGAGAAAAAATTTGAGATCAAAGTCGGTGCTACCACTAAAGATACTCTCCTTTCACTCTTAAGTGCGCGATGTGTCGGATCATGTTCGCTTGCTCCCGTTGTTATCTATGATAACAAAACAAAAGGCAATCTTACTCCAGAAAAAGCGATGCAAAATATGCAGGAGATGTTAGATGATTAATTCACTCGAAGAACTTGAAGCACTTGCAGATACAAAACGATGTAATGAACAAAATTGCGAAGAGGAACTCCGTGTTTGTATAGGGAGTTCATGTGCCTCTCTTGGTTCTGAGCTACTAAAAGAAGCACTGCATGAAGCACTTAAAACAAGGGACATGAGCGCACAATGCCGTGTCAAAGCTGTAGGTTGTAACGGTCTTTGCGCCAAAGCACCGCTTGTTTCACACTGTAATAGAGCCACAAAACAAAGCATACTTTACGAAGAAGTACAAAACGCAGATATACCAGAACTCCTCCAAAACCTCTTAAATCCAACATCTGCTTTACACAAACATTGCGATACGACGCAAGATTTTTTTGCAGCTCAGACTAAAATAGTGCTCCAAAACGCAGGTATCATAGACCCTGATGATATAGAAGATTATATCGTTTATGACGGATATAAAACACTCTTTGAAACTCTTGAATCCAAACTCTCAAACGAAGTTATAGACGAGGTTAAAAAAAGTGGACTTCGCGGTCGTGGCGGTGGAGGCTATAACACAGGACTCAAATGGGAAAGTGTTGCAAAAGTTCAAAGCGAGCAAAAATATATTATCTGTAACGGGGATGAAGGCGATCCGGGTGCGTTTATGGACAGAGCGCTCATGGAGGCAGACCCGCATAGAGTTTTGGAAGGGATGATTATTGCCGGCTATGCGTGTGGGGCAAATATGGGCTACATTTATGTTCGCGCGGAGTATCCCGTTGCCGTGGAAAAACTCTCTCATGCCATTAAACAGGCCAAAAAGTACGGCTTTCTTGGAGAAAATATTGCCCACAGTAACTTCTCTTTTAACATAG
>MIBW01000065.1:13767-14053 GCA_001829625.1 Sulfurimonas sp. GWF2_37_8
ATGGACTCTTTGGTGAACCGTCCGTTTTAAATAATGTCGAAACTTTGGCAAATATTGTCCCCATACTCAAAAATGGCTCAGAGTGGTTCAAAGCCATAGGAACCCCAACCTCAAGCGGCACAAAAGTTTTTGCACTTACGGGGCATATCAAAAACAGCGGTTTAGTCGAGGTTGCCATGGGAACAACACTTCGTACGCTCATTTACGAAATTGGCGGCGGCGTGCCAAATGGAAAAAAACTCAAAGCTGTCCAGACCGGAGGTCCAAGCGGAGGTTGTATTCCTGA
>MIBW01000065.1:14064-25793 GCA_001829625.1 Sulfurimonas sp. GWF2_37_8
ATTTGGAAGTAGATTACGAATCCCTTAAAAATGTTGGTTCCATTATGGGAAGCGGTGGAATGATTGTCATAGATGAGAGCTCAAACATGGTCGAACTTGCAAGATTTTTTATGGATTTTTGCAAGAGTGAATCTTGTGGAAAATGTGTCCCTTGCCGTGTCGGTACGACACAACTCACAGAGTTACTTGATAAATTCATTAACAAAAACGCAACACAAGAAGACTATATACTTCTCAAAGAGATGTGTCATGTTGTCAAAGATACAAGCCTTTGCGGACTTGGACAAACTGCTCCAAATCCCGTTTTAAGCACTATCAAATATTTTGAGAATGAGTACTTAGAAGGAATACGTCATGATTAAACAAAAAGTCAGAGTCAAAACATTTAAAATAAATGGCATTGATGTTACCGGACAGTCAAATCAAACAGTTCTCGAAGTCGCACGTGATAACAATATTGAGATACCTACACTCTGCTATTTGGAAGGCTTGAGTTGTGTCGGTTCCTGCCGAATGTGTATTGTAGAAGTGAAAGGCAGTGACACGCTCATTCCTTCTTGTACTGCAAAAATCAAAGAAGGAATGGAAGTCACGACCTCATCACCAAGAATAGAAGCCAATCGAAAAATGATTCTTTCCATGCTTTTTAGCGAGAGAACCCATACTTGCAGCGTTTGTGTCTCAAACGGAGACTGTGAACTTCAAGACAAAGCTCCTGAGCTTGGCTTAGAACACTCCCATGTACCCTACTTAAACACAAGATTTGAAGTCGATGCTTCTCATAAAAATTTTGTTCATGACCCCAACAGATGTATTCTTTGTTCACGCTGTATTCGTGTTTGCGATGAAGTTGAAGGTGCCCATGCGCTCGATATGGTAGATAGAGGTATCCACACAAAAATTATCCACGATATGGATGAACCATGGTCTGAGAGTCTTAGCTGTACCAGTTGCGGCAAATGTGTCTATGTCTGCCCTACGGGAGCTTTATATGAAAAAGATATTACTCTAGATGAAGCCATAAAAAAACGTGAGATTATTACACAACTCTTAAAACGCAGGGGTAAATAAATCTAGATGTAAGAAAATTATTTTGAGTTATTTATTTTTAGATGCTTAGGTATTACTCTAAAGCTACTCATTGTTTTTAAGCTATCAGCTTCACGTAAATCGAAACATTCTATGTCATTTATTACTCTCATTTTATATTTATATCAAGTAAAAAAAACTCTACTAAAAAGTATTTACTGAATAAGATTACTCTTTAAATTTTGAGAGCTGAAGAAGATATGAATCAAAAACAAAATTATACTTTTTGATTGTCTGGCTATTAAGATAAGGCTTTGTAGTTTTACCAATGTAGATCGAGGCAATAAAGCCATATTCCAAAAATGCGGGTTCATATGTAAAAGTTACTATTTTATTTTTATTCGCCCAAAGTGCAATCATCTCAAGCTCATTTAGCTCATGAGAGAGTACAAGTAGCGCATCCATATTTGCAATCTGTAAAGATTCAAACTTCGTCAAGCTAACAATCACTTTTTTTTTACCTATTTTATCTGGATAAGTGGACTCTATCTTTTGCTTGAAATTTCGCGCTGCATCATAATCTGGCTCTTTATATACAATAATAATATTCAGATATGGCGAAGGATTGTGTGCAATATTTTCTTCAAGAATTGCTATTTTTGGAAAAAGTTTTGCCTCAATATTCATAACAATCGTATCGTACTCTTTTGCACCAAGAAGGCTAAAAAGAGTCAAAAGAAAAAAGAAGACTCTTTGTGTCAAGGCATTCTCCACTCTAAAAAGAGCCAAAATGTTCGTCCATCACGAGGAAAATCTTCTAGATATGTTCCTGCACTTGAAGAGGTTCCAAATTGTGATGGAAACGTAACATCTTTATCAAATAGATTTTTAACAGACGCTCCAAAAGTAAAAGCATCATAGTTGTATGTCAAAGAATGATCATATGTAACATAAGCGTCCATATCTTCTCTTGTATCTGTATTTTCACGTTTTTTTTCTCCGACATATCTTAACCTAGCTCCCGTATTCCAGTTTCGATTAATTTTTTTAGAGAGCATAAGATTGGCTAAATGTGTAGCTACAAAAGGAAGTTCTATCGTGGCCTCATCTTCGATGTGAATGTAGCTATAATTTCCTTGAAGTGTTATAGTGTTGAAGCTAACTCTTCCCTCAAATTCTGCTCCATACGAAAAGAGCTCTTTATCATTAAAAAAATAAAACGCAGCGTCACGATTGATAAAATCTTGCATCTCTGAGTAAAAAAGATTAAGCGTGAGCCAATTATCAAGCCTAGGCTGATAACGATAAGCAAGTTCCATAGTATCAATCGTCTCTGAGCTTAGAGACGGATCACCGAAATAAGGTCTATCTTTTCCATAAAGTTCTACCCAAGCAGGAGCTCTGAAAGAGCGTTGATAGATCAACTTATAGCTCTGTAGCTCATCATAGTTATAAAGCAGGGCTATTTTCGGAACGAAACTCGAATCTGTGTCACTATAATAGTCGTAGCGACCTCCAAGATTGAGTGTCCAAACATCTGAGAGAGAGTAGATGTCATTGAGATACAGAGCATATTGTTCTCTTGAAATATCTTGTTTGATGTTTTCTACGGGAATAATGAGCGTCTCTCCAAAAGTTGGATTGTTGGTAAAATAGTGTGTATCAGCTACTTTGGCATAAGAAAGCGAGGTTCCAAAAAGAATTTTATGATTTGCAACGCAATACTTAAACGCAGCGTCTGTGTAGAGTGCCTGTTCTTTGTAATAACCACCTCCGATAAGGTCATAAGGCGGAGTTGGAGGTGTTGGAAGCAAAGAATATGGTACATATCTAGCATCTCCAGAATACTCATATTGCTTATATCCGACTTTGAAATCCATCGAAATATCTCTTGAGAGTTTTGGTGTGTAGAGAAATTCACTTATAAATGATGTCGTCTGAAGGCTCTTTGGATCTTTACTTATAGGCCAGCTTCCATAACCAAAAAAGTTTTGTGTATCAACTTGAAGCCATCTTGCCTGAAGGGCAATATCTTCTCCATAAGAGACGTTCAGCCCTAAAGAGTTATTGCTAAAATCCTCATAGGAAGTAAACTCTAGTTCAGGCATCAAACTATAAGAGCCGTAACTTCTATTGGAATTGTTGTTCTGAAAGAAACCATCAAACGCAATCTTCATATTTTCTGTATGAAGATTTTGTGTGAAACCAGCCTCCTTGAAATTTTTTGAACTCATCTTGGTAAAAAATAGACCTTTTTCATTTGTTGTACTTTTAGTGATAACATTGATAACACCTATATGTGCGAAAGAACCATAGAGCACTGATGCTGGACCGCGGACAATCTCTATACGCTCAATAAGCTCCAATGGCATATCCAAATAAAAATAGCTAGTCCCGGCAAGTTCACTGTTTACACTGATACCATCTATCATGAGCTTTATTTTATCTCTAAGAACTGACTTATTGCCTCTCATATTGATCTGTTTAGCTCCAGCAGCACCCATGGATATCTCTATACCTGGTACACTCTCAAGTGCCTCATAGAGATTTGTCATCCCTAGTTTTTTTAACTCATCAGCATGCAAAACGGAAACTACAGAGGGTGTTTTATTCATATTAAGCTTCGTACGTGTGGCAATTTCAGATGCATCTTGAAGATCTTCAAGCAAATCTAAAGTATCATCATTTGCAAAAAGCAGGCAAACCGTCAGGAGTGTTAATAGTATTTTTTTCATAAAACTTCATTCTCTTTTTTGTCTAAATTTTCTAGTGAAATCTTAATTGCAAAACAGCTTCCTTCTTTGTTATTTTTGACACACAGATTCCCTTTCATTCTTGATTCAATAATATTTTTTGCAATATAAAGCCCAATACCGGTTCCGTTTGCGTTTGACTTAGTGGTAACATAGGGATCAAATATCGTATTTAAAATACTTTCCTCTACACCACCGCCATTGTCACATACTTCAATAACCCCTTCACCGCTCTTTTCTTTAGTAACAATCGTAATCAAGCCTTGAGAGATTTTCTGTTTTTGTATTTGCAGCATAATTGCATCTTTTGCATTGCTGAGTAAAATAAATATCACTTGTTTCAGCTCGTTTTCAACGCCATAAAAAGTAACATTTGACTCTTCTATAAGCTCATAGTGAATGTTGCTATTATTAAACTGTGCATCAAGAATATTCAGAATCTCTCCAATACTTTTGTGCGGATTAAAGCGCTCCAGCTTTCGTTCAGGATTGAGAAAGTTACGAAAATCATCAATAGTATTGGACATATGCTGTAAGTTTAGTGAGACAATCTCCATCCTCTCATCAAACTTCTTCTCATTTAAAACACCTAATTTATACTCAGTTTCTATATTTGCAGTTGCCAAACCGATGATGTTTAGAGGCTGTCTCCACTGATGCGCTATAGACTCAAGCATCTCACCCATAGCCGCTTGACGGGATTGATGTATCATAAGACGTTCTTGTTGTTGCTGCTTGAGAATTTCATCTTCTATTTGTTCTTGAAGCTCGTTGTTAAAAGATTTAAGTTGCAGAAGATAGTCTGAAATACTGGCAATCATTTGATTTGTAACATTGGCAATAGTATTAATCTCTTCGCTTTTACACTCAAGTATAATAGGTTGCATTTTTTTTGTAATAGAGTATTCTTTCATAGCATTCGCGATGGCTTTAAGCGCATTTAAGTCTGTACGAATGGAGTAAAATATGATTAAAAAAACTATCAAGGCAAAAATAAAGATAAAAAAGATAGTTATGAAAATCTGCTGAGTGATACTTTTCAAATTTGTATTTGAATAGTAAAAAGTGATTTTAGCTATCTCTATTTTTTCAAAGGGGTCGATAATTGAATGTTCATATTTAAAAAGCTCGAGAGTTGGATCGGTTTGTTTTGATAAACTCTTTTTATGGTGTAAAGAATCCAAATTTATTTTCCGTATATCTTCGTATTTAAGTATGCCATTTAGAATTTCACTAAGTTGATCTTCTTGATCAAAAGAGATGTTAAAGGCTATTGCTGGGGCTAAAGTAGTCATCATAAGTGTTATTTTTTCTTGTTCAGATTTTTTGAGTATCTCTTGAATATAGATACTACCAAAGATATATATTGGAATATTTATAACCAAGAAAATAAGCCAGAAGAAAAAAGAAAATTTATCTAAAAATGCCCGAAATATCAAATAATCTCACCCAAAATATGAATTTTTTTTACATAAAAATGTACTTTAGCATAGTCAATATTAATTTGTCGGTTTTTAGGAATATTTATTGCTGCTAAAAAAATAAAAAGTATGCCAATGAAAAAACTCTTTTTCTCTTTACTCTTATTAACTGATCTCTTTGCAAAAAATATGAACTTTTCCATTATTATCGACAAACCTTTTAACGATGCACTTTACGATATTACTGAAGATTATGATAGAACTATCAGCGCTGTAGGCTTTTCTCAAAACTTCATATCTTCAAACTCCAAAGAGGCGCAAGAACATACAGACCCATTTGAATATCTAGCAAGTCTCTCAGGAGGGCAAGGTACACAAATGCATCTTCTCAAAGTTGGTACAGACGGTGATATACTTCTCTCAAAAGCCGCAGCACTCTCTCTTTGTAATGAAGCCGTCTCTGTTATCAAGAGACCCGATAATGGCTATTTTGTAGGTGGACATACACTTGAAGGTTCCCTTTTATTTTTAAAACTCGATACAAACGCAAATATTGTCTTCACCAAAACTTTTGGGACAAAATTTAATGACAGGATGAGTAAACTCATCTCACTTAAAGACGGAGGCGTTCTCGCTATCGGTTCTTCCAGCACCTCCAGAGATGCTAATGATCCACTCTTTGCAAGCGGGCTAGGACTTGGCGATATATCCCTAACAAGGCTATCTAAAGAGGGTGAGATGCTCTGGAGTAACAAATATGGTACTAAAAATGATGATAAAGGCATCAGTGCAGTCGAAGCAAATGACGGCTCACTTATCATCGTAGGGACAAGTGCCAGTGGCACAGACAATGCGCTTCTTTTGATGCGACTCACGGAAAATGGAGAAAAAATATGGCTCAAAGAGTATAACTCTACACTCCAGCTCAAACCTTATAAACTTATCCAGCTAAGAGATGCAAACTTTTTACTCACACTCACTCAAAATGATATGCCACAAAAAGAGCAAATACGCCTTATAAAATTTGATCTTGAAAAAAATATTATTTTAGATAAAAAAATAAGTACAACGTATGCGAGTGCACTCAAAGACATCGCAGAGTTTTCGGACTTTTCTCTTATGGGTGTCGGATATGTTCGTGATAAGCAAAACACAGACGCGCTCATGATGCTTCTGGATGCCAATCTCAATATGAAAACGCAGGAGCACTACGGTACAAAAAACTATGAAAGTTTTCATGCGCTGAAGATACTCCATAACTCTCAAGTAGCAGTTGCGGGCGCATATACTTATGATAATTTTCAAGAATCAAATATGTGGCTAGCAAAACTAAACAAAGATGGAAGCATGGCGCAGATATCTTCAAACAGTGACACACTTTTTGCAGCTCTAAAAAAAGTATTTGCAGATGAGATAAATAAAAATATTCTAACGATAAAGAGTGACCTTACCATCGAGCTTATCGACCCTTCTTTATACTTCAAAGTCGGAGAGTATAAACTCAAAAAAGCTCAAAAAAGTTTTTTAAGTAATTTTGGAGCAAAACTTGTAGCATTTCTCAATAATAATCAAAAATCTATCGAAGCACTCGAAGTAAATGGGCATACATCAAGTGAGTGGGGTGGCGTTGATTTTACGCAGCAGTACCTTAACAATGAGAAACTTTCTATGGAACGCTCCTACTCGGTGCTCTCTTATCTTTTTACAAAACAAAACGCAGCAACACAAAAATGGCTGAACAAAATACTTATAGGAAGCGGTTTGAGTTTTTCTAAAAAAGTAGTATTTGAAAGTAGTGAAGATTATGAAAAGTCTAGAAGAGTTGCGTTTAAAATCGTAGTAAAAAAGTAAAAACTTCAAGCTCAGCTTGAAGTTTTAGTTTTTGAGGATTAACCACAAGATGGAACATCACCATCTGAAGCATATTGCCAGCAGAAATCGTAAAGGTCAGTTACATCGCCTTCTTTCATTTTGTCAAATTTTTTCTCGCCTGAAGGACAAATTTCTTTCCAAGCATTTAACAGTTCACCGCTCTCTTTTTTCTCAGCCCATGTGTCACGATCATGTTTAGTCGCGAAGTTTCCACCGTTAGCTATACCGTCTTTTTTACAATCTTTTAATTTTTTAAGGTAGTACTTTTGACCAGCTTTAGCATCTGCCATTGCATTTGTAGCAAATAAAGAGCCAGCAAGTGTTGCAGCTAATAATAACGAAGTTGTTTTTTTCATATCTTTTCCTCTGTGATAAATCTGTGATAGTGTACAAGCTATTTGATAAATTATAGATTAATCTTATATTCTGCCAAAAAATATTAATCTTTTTGGAGAATAATTCACAGTTTTTTTCTTTACTCTACTGCATCATATTTTAAAGCTTTAAGACTCGCACGCATTTTATCTTGTTTAAGTTTTTTATATACTTTATATTTTGCTTCTTTGAGTGCTTCTGCATCATATGAAAACGCAGTCATCATCTCTGCATCACTTACACTTGCGCTGTCCATAGCAAAAAGCTTAAGCTCTTTTTTTGTAAGTTTTGCTTTGAGAATACTATAGAGATCTTTATCCTCAGCCACCATATCTTCCATATTTACATTACACAACTGTGCCAACTTCTCCCTGAAGTTGTTTTCACTATGGTATTGTCTCCAAACTGTGCTCTCTAACATTTTTATCCTTCAATCTTTGCTAAAATCTGTGTCAAATCTTTCGTTTCAATCACGATATTTGCCTCTTTTTTTAGTATCTCTCTTGCGCAAAACGCAACACGTGTTCCTGCATGAGCGAACATTGACAAGTCATTGGCTCCATCTCCGCAGACCAAAGTCTCTTCTTCACTTATACCAAGAATATTTTGCAGTCGTACCAGCATATCGCCCTTTGAGAAGTTAAACATCATATCTCCACCGACAAGCCCTGTGAGTTTGCCATCTTTTTGATGCAATACGTTTGAAAAATCCGCATCATAACCGAGAATATTTTTCGCGTATCCCGTGGCACTTCTAAATCCGCCACTAAAACATACAACTTTTATACCGCGTTTTTTAAGTTCGGCTATCGTCTCTTTAGCACCTGGCATATAAGGAAGGTTTTGACTAATTTTTTCTACTACAGAATAGTCTAGACCTTTTAATAGTCCCACTCTTTTTTGGAGTGACTCAAAAAAATCAAGTCTTCCGCTCATTGCTTCTTCGGTAATGTACGCGACTTCTTTGCCAATCCCAAGTTCCTCGGCAAAAAAATCGATAGTTTCCCCATCCATAAGCGTTGAATCAAAATCAAAAACGGCTAGTTTTAGCATATATTTTTTCTCTCTTAGTTATAATGTCGCAATTATAGCGAATTAGGATTTTTTTTGTTTGATACACTCATAGATAAACTGCAAAATAGCACATATATCACCTTGGAAACTACTCCGGGACACTCTCCCCAGTTTGTACCAATTATAGATAAGATACAAGAGCTGGGACTTGAAAAGCTAGTTGATGGTTTCTCAACAACAGACAATCCTTTAGCAAAACTCAAGTACAACGCCCTTTTTGCCGCTAAAATGCTTCAAGAGAGATTTAATAAACCTGTTATCGCTACCATGAGTATGCGTGATCGTAACAAAATTGCTTTACAATCTGATTTACTTGGAGCTAACGAAGTGGATATTCGTGCTATTTTAGCACTTACGGGAGATCCTGCTACTTTGTCCGATCAGCCTCATGCCAAAGGTGTTTTTGAGGGAGACAGCTCTTTATTACTTGATATCATCTCTGCGTTTAACTCAGGTATGAACTATGCAGGTAAACCATTTGCGTTTGCACCTGAGCATATTTATCCATTTGCTGTTATCAACTCCTATGCCAAAAATCCAAAAACTCTACAAAAAAAGATGCAAAAAAAGATAAAACACGGAGCAATTGGCATCATCACGCAGCCTGTGTATGATCTAGAAGGGGCAAAACAACTTATCGAACTCAAAGAACTCGCAAACAAAGAGGTAAGTAATGAAAATAAAAGTGCCGAGCTAATCTTAGGAGTTTTTCCTATCACGAAACTTCGCACAGCACAATTTCTCTCAGCTCATGTGCCTGGTATAAATGTTCCCAATTATTGGATAGAAGCACTCAGAAACGCTCATGACAAAGGAGCAGAAGAAGAGTATAAAGTCGGTTTTGAACTCAGTAAGAACCTCTTTGATTCACTCAAATCTTACCATCCAAAGATTCATCTTATGACGGCAAACCAGTTTCAAATAGCCAAAGATATATTATTATAAGCAAGGAAAAAAATGATTGATTTAAAACTACTCCAAAAAGATTTTGATGTCATGAGTGCAAAGCTCACAAGAAAAGGTGTTGATACCACACTTATAGAAACACTTAAGAGAAAAAATGAAGAACTTAAAGTTGCAAAAGCGGCTTATGAAAGCCTACAAGCAGATCAAAACGCAATGAGTAAAGAGTTTGGTCAACTTATGCGTGAAAAAAAAGATGTCACTGAGCTTAAAGCAAAAGTAGATGCAAACAAAGTCAATATCACTCAAGCACTCGAAACACAAAGAGTAGCGCAAGAAGCTCTTGAGTCTATCGCTATGTCTATCCCAAATATCCCCGATGATGATGTTCCAAGCGGAGCAGATGAAAATGACAACATAGAGATAAAAAAAGTTCTTACTCCAAGAGAGTTTGACTTTGCACCAAAAGAGCATTGGGAACTCGCAGAACAAAATGGCTGGATTGACTTTGAGCGCGGGGTAAAACTGGCGACAAGCCGTTTTAGTGTCTGCTTTGGTATGGGTGCAAAACTCGAACGCGCACTCATAAACTTCATGCTCAACTTCAACTCTAAACGCGGCTTTGATGAAGTAAGTGTTCCGGCACTCGTGAACCGTGCGGCACTTGAGGGAACGGGTCAACTTCCAAAATTTGAAGATGATTTGTACAAAATAGATGGTCAAGAGTTGTTTTTAATCCCCACTGCTGAAGTTCCTGTTACAAATCTTTACCAAGATGAGATTTTAAACGAAGAACAACTCCCAATCAAAATGACCGCCTACACTTCATGCTTTAGAAAAGAAGCCGGAGCCGCAGGACGAGATACTCGCGGGATGATACGACAGCACCAATTTCATAAAGTAGAACTTGTCGCTATGACAAAACCAGATGAAAGTGACGCGATGTTTGATGAAATGGTTGCCTGTGCTTCAGACCTTTTAACCGCACTTGCACTGCCTCATAGACTTGTAACATTGTGTACGGGCGACCTTGGGTTTGGAGCAGCGAAAACAGTGGACTTAGAAGTGTGGCTGCCAGGGCAAGCAACATACCGTGAAATTTCTTCGGTTTCAAATACAAGAGATTTTCAAGCAAGACGCGCAAAAATCCGTTTTAAAGACGGCAAACAAAACACGCTTGTTCATACACTAAACGGCTCTTCATTAGCGGTTGGCAGAACGATGGTAGCCATCATGGAAAACTTCCAAAACGCAGACGGAAGCATAGACATTCCTGAAGTTTTAAAACCTTATATGGGGATGTAAACTTCTATTAAATAGGCAGATCTCTTATTTGAGTGGTATTTTATAGTGAGTTTTTCTAATTTATTATATTTTTCGAGTAATCTTTTATACTTTACGTATTTGGGATTAACTTGCATCCCATAGTAAACAGGTCCTAATAATGTTTTATCTTTATGCTTCTGCAGTAGTCACAAACCCATATTTAGTCAAAATACTGAACATTTTTTGGTGAAATCTATAACTTATCACCTGTTTCGATGAAAATGTCATATCATCTACATATACTGATAATTTTATATTTTCTTCAAGTGACATTCTATTAAGCTCATCAAACATTTTTTATGAACAATAAATGCAAAGTATTGGCTTAATGGACTACCTGGAAAGAAGAAGATAGGATTTCTGTGATTTTCATTAAATTTTTTATGTAATATTTTTAAGTATTTGGGCTGGAGATTTTATCTCTATACTCATCCTTTTGGGACAGTTTGAAAGCTTCGCTTTTTGGTGGTGCTTTTTTGTTGAGTTGTGTTTATAAAAGTTCTGAAAAGAATTTAATAGAAATCTAAATGAAAAAAAACTCAAATTTTCTCTTATGTTATAATACAGATTATTATTTTGCAAGGTGTACATAATGCATACTATTAAACTTCAGGTACAAGATACTATTTATTCGCATATTATGTTTTTTTTTAAAAGCCTTAATTCTAAAGAGTTGCGTATTATAGAAGATAAAGAGATAAAAAAAGACGAGGAAACTAAAGAGCTGCAAGCACTCTCAAACCATTCTGCGAATCTTATAGATGAGTGGAAAGACGATTGCAGTATGGAAATAAAACAATCAGATGTATTACTGTGTGAGTTTTATTTCAGTGATTTACAAAAATCAAAAAATAGACCTGTCTTGATTTTTAAAGACAATTTACCTCATAATGACTTCATGCCGTACCAATCAGTGCAAAAAATGCACCAAACGGGCCACCCATCGCGTTTTTATCCGGCCACCAATGTCGCTTGA
>MIBW01000066.1:0-239 GCA_001829625.1 Sulfurimonas sp. GWF2_37_8
GTCATGTTTTTTATACTCATCATAAATTTTATCCGTAAAACCATTGATATGAATCTGCTCTTTATAGTTGATACTAGAGAGGAGCTCCTGGAGTTTATCTGCGTACTTTGTATCAGCTGGGCCAAAATTATCAAAAACAAAATCTATCTTGTTTTCAAAGAGAATCTCACAGGCTAAAATAGCCTTGTCTATACCTTTACCTGAAGTAACGCGGCCTGCATGTAAAATTCTGAGTTTGT